>NZ_JBAUZA010000228.1:0-7887 GCF_049585075.1 Mycobacterium sp. | reverse complement strand
GCAGGTCAGCCGGCTGTTCGACCATCCGCATGCCCTTGCCGCCGCCACCGGCGGACGGCTTGACCAGAACCGGGTAGCCGATCTCTTCGGCCGCAGCGATCAGTTCATCGTCGGTAAGTCCCGGCCGCGCAATACCGGGAACCACCGGTACTCCGAACGCCGCTACGGTGCCCTTGGCGGCAATCTTGTCGCCCATGGTTTGAATCGCGCCTACCGGCGGGCCGATGAATGTCACTCCCGCCGATCCCAGCGCGGCCGCGAAATCGGCGTTTTCCGAGAGGAATCCGTAACCCGGATGTACGGCCTGCGCATCGGTACGCACAGCCGCGTCGACGACGGCGGCGATGTTGAGGTAGCTCTCGCGCGCGGGCGCCGGCCCGATTGCGACGGCGAGGTCGGCCTCGGCGACATGGCGTGCGTTGGTGTCGGCGTCGCTGTAGACGGCCACCGACCGGATGCCCATCGCCTTCAGCGTCCGGATCACCCGGACGGCGATCTCACCGCGGTTTGCAACCAGAACCGTATCGAGGCCCATTGCGCTCACATCCGAAAGACGCCGTAGGAGACCGGCTCGACGGGCGCGTTCGCTGCAACCGAAAGCGCAAGCCCTACAATTGTTCTGGTGTCAGCAGGATCGACGACGCCGTCGTCCCAGAGCCGGGCCGTCGAATAGTAGGGACTGCCCTGCTGTTCATACTGAGCGCGGATCGGAGCCTTGAACGCCTCTTCCTCCTCAGCGCTCATTTCTCCGCGCACCGTCGCCAGCACCGACGCCGCTTGCTCACCGCCCATGACCGAGATCCGTGCGTTGGGCCACATCCATAAAAAGCGTGGCGAATACGCCCGTCCGCACATCGAGTAGTTCCCCGCACCGTAGGACCCGCCGATAACCACGGTGAGCTTGGGTACCCGGGCGCAGGCGACTGCGGTCACCATCTTGGCCCCGTGTTTGGCGATACCACCGGCCTCGTAATCACGACCCACCATGAACCCGGAAATGTTCTGCAAAAACAGCAACGGCACCAGCCGCTTGTCGCACAACTCGATGAAATGCGCTCCCTTGAGCGCGGATTCGCTGAACAGCACACCATTGTTGGCGATGATCCCGACCGGGTGGCCGTGAATTCGCGCGAAGCCAGTGACCAGCGTGCTGCCGTACTCCGCCTTGAATTCGCTGAATTCGCCTCCGTCGACAAGCCGAGTGATGACGTCGTGCACGTCGTAGGGAATCCGTGCATCTACCGGGACGACGTCATAAAGCTCGCTTTGGTCGGCGATCGGATCAACGCTTGGCAGTACATCCCAGGTCGACGGCTGGCGTGGGCCCAGGGTGGCGACGATGCGCCGGATGATGCGCAACGCGTCTCGGTCGTCATGAGCAAGGTGATCAGTGACACCGGAAGTCTTGGAGTGCAAATCACCGCCGCCGAGCTCCTCGGCGGTGACCACTTCCCCAGTGGCGGCCTTCACCAGCGGCGGGCCGCCCAGGAAGATGGTGCCCTGGTTGCGGACAATCACCGCTTCGTCGCTCATCGCCGGCACGTAAGCGCCACCGGCGGTGCAGGATCCGAGCACGGCCGCGATCTGCGGGATGCCTTCGGAGCTCAGTTTTGCCTGGTTGTAAAAGATCCGGCCGAAGTGGTCGCGGTCGGGGAAAACCTCGTCTTGGCGCGGCAGGAAGGCGCCGCCGGAGTCGACGAGGTAGATGCAGGGCAGCCTGTTCTGCCCGGCGATCTCTTGGGCCCGCAGATGCTTTTTGACCGTAATCGGGTAGTAGGTACCACCTTTGACCGTTGCGTCGTTCGCCACGATCATGCATTCGCGACCGGAAATCCGGCCGATGCCGGTGATGATGCTTGCGCCTGGGCACTCGTCGTCGTACATGCCGTCGGCGGCTAGCGGGGCAATTTCGAGCAACGGACTGCCGGGGTCGAGCAGACCATCGACTCGGTCCCGGGGCAGCAACTTGCCGCGGTCGACGTGGCGTGTGCGAGCACGTTCCGGGCCGCCCAGGGCGGCCGCGGCCAGCTTGTCGCGCAGCTGGGCGACAAGTGCGCTGTGCGCTTCGCGGTTTTCCGCCGGAGAAGTCATCTGATGCACGCCAATTTCGGTTAATGATCACTAACTCGTGATATGTTAGTGGTGATTAACCGAAGTGTCCAGCATGAGTTGTCGGGGGAGGCCGTCATGGCAATGTCTGCTCCGGCCGACGACAGCGGTCGCGGTGACGCCCGAGGCCACGCCGAGGCACCGAATCGCCGCAGTCGGCGCAAATCCGACCGCCGCGTGCAACTGCTGTCGGCAGCTGAGCGGCTGTTCGCCGAACGCGGATTTCTGGCGGTGCGACTGGAAGACATCGGCGCCGTAGCCGGGGTCAGCGGTCCAGCGATCTACCGGCACTTCCCCAACAAGGAATCGCTGCTGGTCGAGTTGTTGGTCGGCATCAGCACCCGTCTGCTCGCCGGTGCGCGCGAGGTCACATCCCGGGGGTCCGACGCCGTCGCGGCGCTGGACGGCCTGATCGACTTTCACCTCGACTTCGCGCTGGGTGAACCAGATCTCATCCGTATCCAGGACCGCGACCTGGCCCATCTACCGGCCGCGGCGCAGCGGCAGGTGCGGCAGGCCCAGCGCCAATACGTCGAGGTCTGGGTGGGCGTCCTGCGCGAGCTCGAGCCCAACCTTGCCGAGACCGACGCCCGTCTGATGGCGCACGCGGTGTTCGGTCTGCTCAACTCGACTCCGCACAGCCTCAAGCCCGCCGACGGCAAGGCGGCACGGTCTCGGGCGGTGATGCGGGCGATGACGGTTGCGGCGCTGACCGTCGACGCGTCGCGTTAGTGGCGCACTTGCTCAATCCGAGCCATAACTGATCGGCCGGACGTATTCTCAGCGTCTCTGCGGAGGCTCGATCGCGGTCGATTGATGGCCCTACGCAGCCTGCGAGAGGACTTCGATGAGTCCCGACTATGACGTGATCGTGATCGGATCGGGCTTCGGGGGGTCCGTCGCTGCTCTTCGCCTGAGCGAGAAGGGGTATCGCGTCGGCGTGCTCGAGAAGGGCGCCCGCTGGCACATGGAGGATTACCCGCCCAACAACTGGCATTTGCGAAAATCATGGTGGCACCCGCATTTCGGCCTCATTGGCCCCATGCAAATGACCGTACTGAAGAACGTCCTTATTCAATCGGCTGTCGGCGTGGGCGGGGGTTCGTTGATCTACGGCAACGTCCTCTACGAGCCGCTCGAGCAGTTCTACAACGATCCGCAGTGGGCTGCTATCACCGACTGGAAGGCCGAATTGGCACCGCACTACGATCAGGCCAAACGCATGCTGGGTGTCGCCACGAATCCGAGATTGACAACAGCAGACGAGATCTTGAAGTCGGTCGCCGACGATCTGGGTGTCGGGGACACATTCCACCCGACTCAGGTGGGCGTGTTCTTCGGTGAGCCCGGTAAGACGGTGCCCGACCCTTACTTCGGTGGTCTGGGACCCGATCGCGCCGGCTGTATCTTCTGCGCCCAATGCATGACCGGATGCCCGCACAACGCCAAGAACACCACCGAACGTAACTATCTGTATCTGGCGGAAAAGGCTGGGGCACAGATTCATCCCATGACAACGGTCGTCGACGTGCGTGAATTAGCGGGCGGTGGGTATGAAGTCGAAACCGTTCACAGTGGACGGTGGATACGCAGGCAACGCCGGACCTGGCGGGCCGATCAGGTCGTGTTTTCCGCCGCCGCGATCGGCACGCAAAATCTGCTGCATCGATTACGGGCCGGCGGATCGTTACCGCGGATATCGCCACGGTTGGGAGAACTGGCGCGAACCAACTCGGAGGCCGTCCTGTTTGCCATTTCCCGCACGCGAACCGACCTAGCCCACGGCATCGCAGGGACATCATCGATCCACCCTGATGTGAACACCCACATCGAAGCCTTCCGCGGCGGCAAGGGCAGCAACGCGATGGCACTGCTGAGCACCACGCTGGTGGACGGCGACAAACACCGCCTCGCCAAATGGGCGTTGGTCAACCTGCGCCACCCAGCTGCGTTCATCCGGACCTTTAACATTCGGAAGGCCACCGAGCGGGGGGTGCTCCTGCTTGTCATGCAGGATCTCGACAACTCGCTCACCACCTACCTCAAGCGCGGCCTTCTCGGCACCACGATGACCTCCCGCCAGGGCAAGGGCGAGCCCAACCCAAACTGGATTCCGACCGCAAATGACGTCGCACGGCGCGCAGCCGACAAGATCGACGGCGATCCTCGGGGCCTGTACAACGACATCTTCAACATTCCAACCACGGCGCATTTCATCGGCGGTTGTCCTATCGGCGATTCACCCGCGTCCGGCGTCGTCGACCCGTATCAACGGCTCTACGGGTATCCGGGCTTGCATGTGATTGATGGCTCCGCTATTTCGGCGAACCTCGGCGCCAACCCGGCGTTGACGATCACCGCGCAGTCGGAACGGGCGGTCGCGCTCTGGCCCAACGAGGGCGAACCCGACCCACGTCCGCCACTCGGCTCCACTTATCAGCGGATTTCGCCGGTTCGGCCGACCCGCCCGATCGTGCCCGAAAACGCACCGGCGGCGCTTCGCCTATCAGCAATCTGACTCAGCCTGCGCGGATCCCGGCTGCTCAGCGAAAGTCTCGGCGGCGGGCGTCGTGCTGCAGGTAACCTTCCACCATGAGGTGGGCATGAACGATCCGCGTCGGTCCGAGCAGACGCGTTCAGCTCAAGAGGGGACCGAACAAACCCAACGAATACGTCAGCCTTATCCGCCGTACGTCGACCCGGCATACAGCGGACAGTCGTTCTATCCGCCCCCGCACTACCCGGGCACAGCGCCCAATTCGAACGCAACCCACCCGACCGAGCAACTGCCGCGGTACTGGACGCACGGTCAGCCTCCGCCGGATCAGCCGTCGGAAGAACCCGCGCCTGGGCGGGCGAAGGCACCGCGCTGGCTGTGGATCGTCACTGCTGCGGCGGTGCTGCTGGTTGCCGCACTGGTCATCGCCCTGGTGATCGCCAACGGCACGGCGAGAAAGCAAACCGAGGTGCCCCCGTTGCCGGCGATGCCCAGTTCAACAAACCCGGCGTCGACCACATCCACATCGCCGTCGTCGTCGGCCACCGCATCTGCGCCGAGCAGCACCGAATCCGCTCCGCCCGCCAATGCGGGCCCGACGCAGACCGTGGGCTATAACGTCACCGGCGAAGGCCGCGCCATCAGCATCACCTATGTGGACAACGACGGGATGATGCAGACCGAATTCAACGTCCCGTTGCCGTGGAGCAAGGAAATCACCCTGGCGGCGTCGAGCAGCGCGAAGGCCAATATCACGATCATCAACATCGGCCACGACGTCACCTGCACGCTCACCGTGGACGGGGTCGAGGTCAACGAGCGCACCGGCGTGGGCCTGACAGTTTGCAACGGGTCGAGCTAAACGCGTCAAACCCCGGTCGGCGCGAGGCTTCGGCTCGGGGCACGCACCATCAGCAAGCCCAGCAACCCGGCACCCATGACCAGACACAGCCCACCCATGCCGGCGCGGACGGCGCCGAACACGTCGACGAAGACCGAAAACAGCCAGGGCGCCAGGAACGACACCGCACGCCCGGTCATCGTGTAAAGGCCGAAAGCCACGCCTTCCTTACCGTCTCTGGACATCCTCAGCAGCAGCGTGCGCGCCGACGACTGCGCGGGCCCGATGAACAGGCCCAGCAGCAGTCCGCAGAGCCAGAATGCGCCGGGACCGGACAACGCCATCATCGTCAGACACACCGCGATGATGCTGGCAAGCGATGCGACGATCACCGTCTTGGATCCGATCCGATCATCAACAAGCCCGCCGACCACCGCGCCAAGTGCCGCCACGACGCTCGCGGCAACCCCGAAGATCAGCACATCGGCCGGTGAGATCCCATAAACGTTGACACCGAGCACGCCGCCGAAGGTCAACACGCCAGCCAGCCCATCCCGAAAGACCGCGCTGGCCAGCACGAAATACACCAAGTTGCGATCCCGGCGCCATTCGGCGGCCAACTCGGTCCACAACTTGCGGTAACCGCCGATCAAGCCGCCCTCGGGCCGGGCGACCTCACCCACGGACGGCAGCCGGCGCGCGGTCAGCAGCAGCGGCAGCGCGCACACCGCTAACCATCCCCCGGCGACCAGCATCGCTGTCCGGACGTTCATGCCGTCGCCAGCGGACAGCTGCAGCAACCCGCGGGTGGCGCCCTTGCCGGAGATGAAACCGAAGTAGACCACCAGCAGCAACATCACGCTGCCCATGAATCCCGCCGCTAGGCCGAGACCGGAGATTCGGCCAGAAGTCTGTGGCGTCGAGAGCTGTCGCAGCATCGCGTTGTACGGGACGCTGGCCAGATCACCGCACGCCGCCGTCGCCGCCAAGAGTGCCAATCCCGGCCACAGATACTCCGGACGCTCACGGACCAGGCTCATCGCGCACGTTAGTGCGACCGCCAGACCGGTGAGCAAGGTTAGAGCGACGCGGCGCCGGTGCGGATCCTCTACCCATACGCCGATCAACGGTGCCAGCAGCGCGATGGCCATCCCCGCGACCGCCAGCGCGCGACCCAGCCAACTCGCCGGCGGAGCACCGCCGGGCAATCCCTGACCGACGCTGCCTGTCAGATACACCGAGAACACGAACGTCACCACGATCGCGCTCAGTCCGGCAGAACCGGTGTCCCACAGTGCCCACCTGAGCACCCGGGATCGCTCGGATATGCGCGAACCCGACCCCGGGTTGCTCATCCTGCGACTCTAACGGCTTCGCGTTGGGTCGCCGACCCGGTGCGCCCGGCTTCGCCGCGCTTCCGATCGGCTCGCAGGGCATGTCTACGATTGGCGGATGCCAGTACCCGCGCCCAGCCCCGACGCTCGTGCCGTTGTCACCGGAGCCTCCCAGAACATCGGCGCAGCACTGGCCACCGAACTGGCCGCCCGCGGCCACAGCCTGATCATCACCGCGCGCCGCGAAGACGTCCTCACCAGCCTTGCCGGCCGCTTGACCGACGAATATGGGGTCGCCGTCGAAGTACGCCCGGCCGACCTCGCCGATGTGACCGAACGCGCAAAACTGCTCGACGAGTTGGCAACCCGCAACATCTCGATCCTGTGCGCCAACGCCGGCACCGCGACCTTTGGCGCGGTCTCCACGCTTGATCCAGCGGTGGAAAGAGCGCAGGTACAGCTGAACGCGATTGCCGTGCACGATCTCGTGCTTGCGGTGCTGCCAGGGATGATCGAGCGAAAGGCCGGCGGCATCTTGATTTCCGGTTCGGCAGCAGGGAATTCACCGATTCCCTACAACGCGACGTATGCGGCGAGCAAAGCGTTTGTCAACACGTTCAGCGAATCATTGCGCGGGGAGCTGCGGAAATCGGGCGTGCACGTCACGCTATTGGCACCCGGGCCGGTGCGAACCGACCTACCCGACCCCGCCGAAGCGTCGATCGTCGAGAAGCTGGTGCCCGATTTTCTCTGGATCTCCACAGAGCACACCGCCCGTGCCTCGCTAAATGCGTTGGCGCGCAATAAGATGCGTGTGGTGCCAGGTTTGACGTCCAAGGCCATGTCACTGGCGAGCGGGTATGCGCCGCGCGCGATCGTCGCGCCAATCGTCGGAAGCTTCTACAAAAAGCTCGGCGCCTGACCTATCGGCGGCGGCGACCGCTGCCGCCGAACCTGACTCGGATGAACTCAACGGCGAGTGTCTTTAGGAATATCTGGAAGCCGCGGCTGTTCACGAAGCGCTTGAACCAGCCTGGCTTCTTCGCGGGAGCTGGCACCGACTTCACTCCCGCCTCGGCAGGCTGATCGGCTGAGGCAGCCTGCGC
>NZ_JBAUZA010000227.1:0-5868 GCF_049585075.1 Mycobacterium sp. | reverse complement strand
TCCCTGCATCGCCGCCATGACCGCCTGCAACGCCGGCCTCGGTGCTGTCCCAGCCGGTCCCGCCGTCGCCGAATAACAAACCGGCAGCGCCACCGTCGGGGTCAGCCATCGTCCCGGGTGCGCCGTCGCCGATCAGAAATGTCCCGGCCGCCGAGTTGATGAAGCCGTCGACCTGCTCACCGACGCTGCTGTTGATCCAACTCTCAATGGCGGCGTGAGTGGGGGCGTAGACGAACTGGTTGAACAGCTCGGCGGAGTCGGGAGTCGCAGCCGCAGTGGCCGCGGCCGCCGCGCTTTCCGCGGCGAACGTCGGATCGAAGCTCGTCGCCAGCGTGCTCACCTCGGTGGCCAGGCCGGGGTCGATGCTGGATAGCGAATTGAGGATTGGCTCGAGGATCAGCTCGAACTCGTCGGCGTGAGCGGCCGGCGCGGTGACCAACGGTGACATGCCGAAGGCGAAGAATGCCCCCGCGGTCGCGACAACTACCTCGATGCTGCGGTGACGCGCCATCTGACCCTTCCTAAGACACACGTTGAGTACGAGTCGGGCGCGCTTCAACCTAACAAATTACTGATAAACAATCTCGATTTTCCTGAGTAAGGCAGGTTAGATCTTCAAATACCCTTTGTCGGCGGGGATTTGAGCCGCCGTTACCAGCGACGAGGCATCGCTGGCCAGCCACACCACGATGTCGGAGATCAGGTCGGGAGCGGCGAGCGACTCGGTCGGGAGCGCGCCGGGGGAGAAGCTGTGGATGTAGTTCGGGTGGTCGGCGAACACCTGGTACATCGAGACGTCATTGCCCATCGGGGTATCGGTGCCATACGGGTGCACGGAGTTGACCCGGATGCCGAACTCGCCAAGCTCCACGGCCAGCGAGTTGGTCAGCCCGACCACGCCGAACTTGCTCGCGCAGTAGTGCCCGCAGCCGGGAACGGCCTTGATCCCCGCCGCCGAACTGATCGTGATGATCGATCCGCCGTTGCCGGCCTCGATCATCGGTGGCACCACCGCCTTGATCGTGTTCCACAGCCCGGTCAGGTTGATGTCGAGGGTGTCCTGCCACTGCTGCGCCGAAATCTCCCATAGCCGACCCCAGTTCAGCACTCCGGCGTTGGCGACCACGATGTCCAGCCGGCCGAACTGCTCGATCGCATCGCCGACCACCCGCTGCTGCCCGGCCGCGTCGCGCACGTCGACTTCCGAGCCGATGATCTTGCGGCCCTCGCCCTCCACCAGGTTCACCGTTTCGGCGAGGTCCTCCGGCTGCGACGGCGGATAGCCGTTGTGCGCGGTGACCGGTCCGCAGGCGTCGATCGCGACGATGTCGGCGCCGGCCCTGGCCAGCCTGATGCAGTGCGAGCGGCCCTGACCGCGGGCGGCGCCCGTCACGTAGGCAACCTTGCCGGCCAGGGGGAGATCGGTAGTCGTCATAGCAGTGAAGCGTAGGAAACGCTCAGCCGCGGCGGGGCCGAGTGAGGGTGAATTGTTCGACGACGCTGATCGCCCCGTACGGGCCGTTGACGGCGTAGTGCGTTGCTTTGATCGATGTGTTGCCACCCGGCGAGCCGGGATCGACGTCGAAAGCCACGAAACCGTAGGGGTTTTCGCGGTCGCGAAACGCCGACCACGGCGCTTCCTCGACCACGTAGATGGGTGCCTTGCGTTTGATCGCCGGGTCGAATTGGCCGACGCCGGTGAGCACCCGGCATTTGGGTTCGGAAAAGAACATGGTGTTCGACGGCGCCGACGTGCCGCCGCCGCCGATGACCAGGTGCACCGTCCCCTTGCTGGTGTCGATCACGTCGCCGCGGGTTTGGACCGGAATCGGGGTTTTGGTTTCGGTGTCTTGCGCTCCCCGGACCGGATGCGAGCGTTCGTAGTGGTGCTCGTGACCGCACACCACCAGGTCGACCTGGTGGCGGTCGAAGAGCGGAAGCCATTCCTGCCGGATGCCAAGGTCGGCGCCGTTGGTGCGATCGGCGGTGGAGATCGCGGTCTGGTGCATGCACACGACCACCCAGTCGACTCGAGAATCGGCTCGCGCGGCGGCAAGCTCGGTTTCTAGCCAACGCTTTTGAGCACCACCCGAGTAGCCGTGTATGTAGAAGTTTCCACCGTCCTGGAAGCAGATGTCGTCATTGTTGAGGCTGATCACTCGGACCGACCCGGCGGTGAACGAATACCACAGGCCGCGCAGTTCGGCGTCGGATTCCGAGTCCGGCACGGCGAAGTAGGTCTGGTAGGCGGCGTAACCGACCGGGCCGTTGCCTAATTCGTTCTCATGATTGCCTGCCGCCGGCATCCACGGACGGTAGCGAGCCGAGCGGGTGTTGTTGTCGAACCAGTCCGACCAGCTGCGGATGCGGTCATGCGCGAGGTTGGCGTAGCACAGGTCGCCGTTGACCAGGTTGAACAGCGGACCGAGTCGTTCGATTGCGGTGGTGGTATCGCCGGACGCCGGGGAGCCGAGATTGTCGCTGCGGTAACTGGTCTCCTTCAGTCGGCCAAGGGTCGGGGTTGCCTGGTCCCCGAAACTGGTGAAGCGAAACGGTTTACGTCCGGACGGTGCGGTTCGCACCGTTCCCAGCTCGGGATTGGTGCCGTCGTGCACCGCGGCGTAGACATAGTCGGTGTCGGGAGCCAGGTTGTCGAGTCGGGCGTGGTTGACCCGAACTTCAGTCTTGGACTTCGCGTCCCGATAGGTGCGGGTCTCGGCCTGCACCACGCGGCCGAATCCGGACGTCGGCGTGCCGACCATCACTCGCGGGTTGTGAACGGGATCGGTGGTGTGCCATGAGACGACGACTTCGGTAGCAGCGTCCTTACCGAATTGCAGATGCAGACCGCCAACCGGTTGGGCCCCGCTTTGATCGGGCCGGGCCCACAGACTGGGCCCCCGATGCGGCGGGCCGAGCAGCGCAACAGTGCCCCCGCCGACGCCCGCACCGGCGATCACCGCCGCGCCCGTCGTCAGGAGCGTCCTGCGACTGATTCCCTCGACCACCCCTCATTCATACCTGCCGCCGAGTGGGGGGTTGAGGCACGCTTTTGCGGCCTACCGCGTGAGGCAAGCCCACACTCGGGGCTGTTGTAGCGGTCCGCAGTACCGCGCGGCGTGCGAAGTATGCACAACACGCCGGCGCCGATGCGGTGAGGGTCGTGCCGGCGTCTTACTGGAAACTGTCCGAAAGGGAAATTTTTAAGCATTTTCTCAGTATTGGTGACGCGATCGGGATTCCGATCTTGATGTACAACAATCTCGCGACTTTTGGTGTCGATATGAGCCCGGAACTCCTTGTGCGGATGTTCGAGGCCATCGACAACGTCATGATGGTCAAAGAGTCCACCGGTGACCTTTCCCGGAATCTGCGCATCGACCAGCTCAGTGGCGCCCGGCTGCCCACCTGCAACGGCAGCAGTCCGCTGGTGCTGGACGCGCTGCGGGCAGGTGCCGCCGGTCGGTGCACGACCGCGCCGCGCCTGCGGCCACAGCCCTGCATCGACCTGTACGATGCGGTGCGCGCGGGCGAATTACCAAGAGCGCAAACTATTTACACGGACCTCAAGCCCCGCTGGTGTCATCGTGGCAGGCGGGCTGTCCACCACGGTTAAGGCCGGCTTGGAGTTAATTGGCGCAGGCGTTGGGGATCCCCGCCGACCACTGCGGCCACTTGACGACGAGCGGCGAGCTGCGCTAAAGAAGCTACTGACACGCGTCTAATAATATGTTGCGACACGATGCGATTCAGCGCACTGCGATCTCGCTCGAGACCGTTCTGTCTGAACGTCGAGAAAAATGTTGATGCGCGCTGAATGTCTTTGGGTATTTTCAGCACAACGCGCGCGTTCGTGATTTACGATTACCGCACCCGTTAGGCCCCCGGGCGAAAGCTCCCCGCACTAAGTTAATTGCATTAACTGATGCGTCGAGCCGACCGGGGGTTTGACGTCATCTCAAGGAGGGCGCAGGGTGTCATTCGTAACTACGCAGCCGGAAGTGTTGTCCGGTGCTGCGAGCAATTTGGCCGGCCTCGGTGATGCGATGGTGGCCCGCAATTCAGCTGCCGCGGCACCGACGACCGGGTTGGCCCCGGCGGCGTCCGACATTGTGTCGGCGATGACGGCGGCCCAGTTCGGCCAGCAGGGCGCGGCGTATCAGCAGATCGCCGCCCAGGCGGCGGAGGTACATGAGCAGTTGGTGGCCGCACTGCGCTCCGGCGCGGGGGCCTATGCATTGACGGAGATTGCGAATGCGGCAGCTGCCGCAGCTGCGGGGTAACGGGGGCGTGGCCGAATGAGCTTCATGATGTTCCCGCCCGAGGTCAACTCGGCCTTGATGTATTCCGGGGCGGGGTCGGGGCCGTTGATGGCGGCGGCGTCGGCCTGGAATGAGTTGGCCGCGGACCTGGAGACCACGGCCAACTCGTATCTAACGGTGATCCAGCAATTGACCGGCGGGCCGTGGTTGGGCCCGTCGTCGGCGCGGATGGCTTCGGCGACGGCGCCCTACATCGCATGGTTGCAGGGCAGCTCGATGCAAGCCGCCCAGACCAGCGCCCAGGCCAGCTTGGCTGCCGCCGCCTATGAGGGCGCGTTCGGGGCGACGGTGCCACCGTCGGTGATCGCGGCCAACCGGGCGCTACTGGCAGCGCTGATCGCCACCAACTTCCTGGGCATAAACACCCCGGCGATCGCGGCCACCGAAGCGCACTACATGGAGATGTGGTTCCAGGACGGCGTGACGATGGACACCTACGCGCTGGCATCGCAGCAGGCGACCGTGTTGCCGGAACAGACACCGGCGCCTACGACCAGCGACGGGGGGACGTCCGCCAACGCGGCTGCGGCCGCCCAGTCGACGGCGAATACGGCCTCCACGTTGAGCACCGATCTGCAGGCGCTGTTCAACGCCTACCTGGGAAACGCCCCCGCCGGGCAAACAGTGTCGAGCAACTGGACCGCCGTGCTTGGCGATCTCGGTGTACCGGCGGCAGCGCAGAACGGGCTGGCAGCCGCGGCAACGACGACGGGTGTGAACTCGGCCGTGGGGTCGCTTCTTCCGGTGCAGGCCGCCTACTACATGACGATGATGGCCAGCATGCCCGCCCGCATGCTGATGAGCATGGCCAACTCGATGAGCGCCAGCCAAGCGTTACAGGCGGGCCAACAGGCGATGCTGGCGCAGGTCTCCACCGTCCTCGACGGCAAGATGAAGCTCTTGATGGCTGGCATCGGCTCCGAGATGCGGGGGTTTGCGTCGTCGATCAGTGCCCAGATGGCCTCAGCGAGTCGGTTGGGTGGGTTGTCGATCCCGAACGCTTGGGCAAGGGGGGCGCCGGAGATGGCGGTTCGCGCAGCCCCGGTCTTGCCCGATACGAGTGTCAGCCCGATGGTGAACCCATCCGCCGGTCTGCCCAACAGTCCATTCACCCAAGCGCTTATGGGTTCGCTCAGCGGGCGCGGTGTGGGCACACAGGCTGCCAAGACAGCTCCCGTGAGAGTTGAAACCCGCACGCCGGCCGGCGGGTGAGAGGCGGGGGGATGCCGTTGCTGTACAACGCATTAACGCTGAAATGACATCGAAGATAAGGAGATAAGGACATGCCGACGCGTTTTATGACTGACCCGCACGAGATGCGGGCGATGGCGGGCCGTTTTGATGTGCACGCCCAAACCGTTGAGGACGAGGCCCGCAAGATGTGGGCGTCGAGCCAAAACATCGCTGGTGCCGGCTGGAGTGGTACCGCTCAGCTGACGTCTTACGACACCATGGGCCAGATGAACCAGGCCTTCCGCAACATCGTCAACATGCTCCACGGTGTGCGCGATGGACTGATCCGCGATGCGGGCAATTACGAAGCCCA
>NZ_JBAUZA010000226.1:0-6058 GCF_049585075.1 Mycobacterium sp. | reverse complement strand
TGCCCACGACCGGCCGCGGCCGGTAGTGCACGGTCACCTTCTTGATCGCCAGGATTGGCAACGCCGCGGGCCGGCGCTCGGGCTCCAGCGCCTTCTCCATCGTCTTGATGTAGTACGACACGATCATGATCAGCAGCGGCACCTCTTGTGCCGCGTCGACGGCGGATTTGCCGGTTTCCTTGATCAGCAGTTCTTCGATCTCGCCGCGGTGCTCGCCCAGCCACACCGCGAAACGAGCCAGGACTTTGGCGCGCCCCTTGGCGCCGCGCTGCTCCCATTCGCGTTGGGCCACGCGCAGCCCAGCGGCGATGGTGGGGACGTCGGCCGGGTCGGTCCACTGCACTTCGCCGGCGACGGCGCCGGTGGCCGGGTTCAAGACAGTGCCGATGCCCGAGAAGTCGGGCGTGATGGGTGTGATGGCGGTCATGCCGCCCATGCTATCGACAGGTGTCAAGTTCGGCGCTGGGCTACGCCTAACACGTAGGCGGCTTGGCCCAGATGCTGGGCGCAGTCGTCGATGATGCTGACCAGCCGGGCGCTGGCGGTCACCGGCGGATCCCAGTTCCGGTCCACGATGCGCGCCAAGTCTTCTGCGGTCACGCCGGCGACGAATTCCAGCGTCACCTTGTGCACGGCGTGGTAGTACCCGGCCAGCAGATCGGCCGGTGCCTGCACCTTGGCGACGTCTTCGGGGCTGTGCCCGTAACCGGTGTCGTCGCGCGGAAGGTCCAGCCCGAAGCGCTCCACCCACCCGTCGGCGGTCCACACCTGGTCGATGCCGGCGATCGGGGCGAGCTGAACATCCTGTACCCGCGCGCTGTGCCAGATCAGCCACGCAATGCTGTTGGCGTTGGGGCTCGGCCGATAGTTGGCCTGTTCGTCGGTGAGGCCGTCGGTGATTTCGTCGACGTGTTCGATCAACCTGGTGAACGCGTCGCGCAGCAATTCCCGAGTGGCGTTGTCGGTGCTGGACATACCGGCGACCCTACGCGTGGCAGACCACCGAAATTGCTGACTGGGCAGCCGGCGTTTGGCCAATACGATCGATGACGTGATCGGATTCCGCCGAGCCGTGTTGGCGCTTGCCATCCCGTTGAACCTGATGTTGATCGTCTGGATGGCGATCGGCCGTAGCTTGTTCGGCATCATGACGGCCTGGATGGCCTACTTGATGGTGCTCTGGGCTGCCCCCGGCGCTGCTGGTATTGCTGACGTTGTCGACGGTTCTGATGTTCTGTCAGCGGCGGCGTCCCGTGCGGTTGAGCACCGCGCAGGCATGGCTTCAGGTGGTGTGCTGGCTCTGCATGTTCGTCGTCGGGATCGCGATAGTGGACGGGGACGACACCGGCAACGTCGGGGGCATTCTGCTCAGCCTCTTCGGCAACAACTCGACGATGGAGTCGGGATCTCGATGCTGATCGCGGGATTCGTCGGCGCGGCGGCATGGCTGGTTCTGATGGTCCTCTTGCCCGTCGGTTTGACCATCCGACGGCCACCTCCTCCGGCCCCCGGCTGGGCCTTCCACCCGTATCCGCCCGCCATGCCCTACCGGCCGCCGGGAGCTCCGTGACAGACCGCCTCGACGTTGTTGCCGTCGGGGTCCCGGACGAAGGCGCCGAAGTAGTCGGGGTGGTATTCCGGCCAAAGCCGCGGGGCATGCAGCGATTCGGCGCCCACCTCGAGCGCAGCTTGATGAAACGCCTGTACCGCGTCGTGGTCGGCGGCGGCGAACGCGACATGGATCTCCCGATTGGGTCCCATACCGGCGCCCTCGGCTATCCAGAAGGCCGGCGTGCCGTCACGCCCATACCCGATGGCCTCGCCGAAGTCCATCAGACGCGAATAGCCCAGCACGCCGAGCACCCGGTCGTAAAACACCTGCGATTTGGCGTAGTCAGCGCAATTGATTCCGAAATGATCCAACATCAGCGCCATTCCTCCTCATCGCTTCGTCCTGCATCGTCATTGGCGCACGGAATTGATCCTGGCATCAGCCACCGACACGGTCGTAGATTATTTAGATGACCTACGACCTGATCATCCGCAACGGCAGCATCGTCGACGGGCTCGGAGGCGAACCATACGTCGGTGACGTCGCGGTACGCGATGGCGTCATCGCCGCGGTCGGTGCCGTGAACGGCGCTGACGCCGCGCGGGAGATCGACGCGACAGGCCTGCTGGTCACCCCGGGGTTTGTCGATTTGCACACCCACTACGACGGCCAGTCCATCTGGTCGGATCGGCTGACTCCGTCATCGGCGCACGGGGTGACGACTGTGGTGATGGGCAACTGCGGCGTCGGCTTCGCACCCTGCCGCCAATCCGATCACGACGTGCTCGTTGACGTGATGGCCGGGGTTGAGGACATTCCCGGCGTCGTGATGACCGATGGCCTGCCCTGGACATGGGAGACCTTCCCCGAATATCTGGATGCGCTGGACGCCGGCAAGCGCGATATCGACGTGGCCGCTTACCTTCCGCACTCACCGCTGCGGGTCTACGTGATGGGTCAGCGCGGAGCCGACCGCGAGCCGGCCACCGCCGAAGACCTCGCGAAAATGCGAGCGCTGGCCAAAGAAGCGATCGAAGTGGGCGCGCTGGGGTTCGCGTCGTCGCGGCTGACCATCCACAAAACCGAAAGCGGTTCGCCCATCCCGAGTTACGAGGCGGCTCGCGAGGAGATCGAAGAGATTGCCCGCGGCGTTGTCGACGGCGGAGGTGGTCTGCTGCAGTTCGTGCCCGACATTCCTGCCGGCGGTTACCAGCCGGTGCTGCAAACGGTCTTCGACGTCGCCGAGGAGGTCGGGCTGCCGGTCACCTTCACGCTCGTCGTCGCCAACGCCGGCGACCCGACTTGGCCGGACGCCATCACGATGATCGAGAAGGCAAATAGCGGAGCGGCGACAGGCCATCCTTCAGTCACCGCGCAGCTGCTGCCGCGCCCGATCGGTCTGATCATCGGGTTGCAACTGTCCGCCAACCCATTCGTGCTCTACCCCAGCTACCGCGAGATCGCCCACCTGCCGCTGGCCGAACGGGTGGCCGAGATGCGTAAGCCCGAGGTCCGGGCCCGCATCCTCGCCGATAAGCCCGGCCAGGGTCACCCGATCCTGTTCGTGACGCAGATGTGGGACTGGATCTTCCCGCTGACCGACAACCCCGACTACGAGCCCGACCCGTCCACGAGTATCGGGGCCAGGGCGCGGGCCCGCGGGGTGGCCCCGATGGAAGAGGCCTACGACCGGCTGCTCGACGACGACGGTCGCGCGATGCTGTTGGTCGCTACCAGCAATCTGGAGCGCAACTCGCTGGACACCGTCGGCGAGCTCCTGCATCGCGAAGACGTGGTGCTTGGTCTCGGCGACGGCGGCGCGCACTACGGGATGATCTGCGACGCCAGCTATTCGACGTACTTCCTGGCGCACTGGGCGCGCGACCGCAAATCCGGGCGATTCTCGGTGCCCGACGCCGTCCGGGAGCTGACGTCGGTGCCGGCTCGCATCGCGGGGCTAGGCGACCGCGGCCGTATCGCGGTGGGCTACAAGGCCGACCTCAACGTCATCGACCATGCGGCGCTGCGGCTGCACAAGCCGGTGATCACCCACGACCTGCCGGCGGGTGGGCGTCGGCTCGACCAGACCGCCGACGGCTATGTGGCGACTGTCGTCTCCGGCGAGGTGATCGCCGAGAACGGCGCGCCCACCGACGCCCGGCCCGGCAAGTTGGTTCGCGGCCGCCAGCCGATCCCCGCCTGAGCCGTCACACCTGCCACACCAGCCTCTCCGCGGAGGCACCACACGTTTTACGAAACGTGACCACCGGCGATATCACCGGCTCGGGTGATATCGCATGCGGTGTCGAAACGAAAAAGAAGTGGGCTCCACCTCGGAGTGGCGCACGAGGCTGGTGTGACCGCGCGCTAGCCGTGTCAGCCCGACAGCGCGTTGAAAAGCGCAGCCATCTGGTCCGGTGTCACCGAGGTGTTGCACTGACCCTTGAGGTTGAACAGCGGCTGGGCAATGTTCTTCAGATCCAAAGCCTCGCCGGGGTGGCCGATGAAATAGCCACGCACCGACGACTTCGCGTCGGCAGGTGATTGATTGACCGCCGTCGTCAGCACATTGTTGGCGTCCGGGTGACCGTCCAGGTATCCGCTGGCGGCATTCAGTACTCCGCTCGCGGTGGCCGCTACCCCGCTTGCCGAACATGGATCAGGCGCAGCACCCGCCGTCGGCGTCGCGGCGATCACGGCGGCAAGCGTGCAGCCGGAGGCTACACCAAAGGCTTTGCGCCGTAAGGCAATTGCGGACATTCTCATTACGTTGGTCCCTTCGTCCCCGGCTGTTCGAATATTCAGTACACCAGCTGCCCCACGAAACGAAAAGCCCGGCCCCACATAGGGACCGGGCTTTCCGTTGACTGTGGACTTAGAAGTCCATACCGCCCATGCCACCGGTCGGGTCGCCGGCGGGAGCCGCGGCCTTCTCCGGCTTGTCAGCGACGACGGCCTCGGTGGTCAGGAACAGACCCGCGATGGACGCCGCGTTCTGCAGCGCCGAACGGGTCACCTTGACCGGGTCGGCAACGCCGGCCTTCAGCAGGTCCTCGTATTCACCGGTCGCAGCGTTCAGACCGGTGCCGGCCTTCGCGTTGCGGACCTTCTCGGCGACAACGCCGGGCTCCAGCCAGGAGTTGAAGGCGATCTGCTTCAGCGGAGCCTCCAGCGCCACGCGGACGATGTTGGCACCGGTGGCCTCGTCGCCCGTGAGCTTGAGCTCCTCCAGGGCGGGTGCCGACTGCAGCAGGGCCACGCCGCCACCGGCGACGATGCCCTCCTCGACGGCGGCCTTGGCGTTGCGGACCGCGTCCTCGATGCGGTGCTTGCGCTCCTTGAGCTCCACCTCGGTGGCGGCGCCGGCCTTGATCACCGCAACACCGCCGGCCAGCTTGGCCAGGCGCTCCTGCAGCTTCTCGCGGTCGTAGTCGGAGTCGCTGTTCTCGATCTCGGCGCGGATCTGGGACACCCGGCCGGCGATAGCGTCGGAGTCACCGGCGCCCTCGACGATGGTGGTCTCGTCCTTGGTGATGACCACCTTGCGGGCCTTGCCCAGCAACGAAATGTCGGCGGTCTCCAGGGAGAGGCCGACCTCTTCGCTGACGACCTGGCCACCGGTGAGGATGGCCATGTCCTGCAGCATCGCCTTGCGCCGGTCACCGAAGCCGGGGGCCTTGACCGCCACCGACTTGAAGGTGCCACGGATCTTGTTGACGACCAGAGTGGACAGCGCCTCGCCCTCGACGTCCTCGGCGATGATCAGCAGCGGCTTACCGCCCTGAATGACCTTCTCCAACAGCGGCAGCAGGTCCTTGACCGTCGACACCTTAGAGCTGACCAGCAGGATGTAAGGGTCCTCCAGGACAGCTTCCTGACGCTCGGCGTCGGTGACGAAGTAACCCGAGATGTAGCCCTTGTCGAACCGCATGCCCTCGGTGAGCTCCAACTGCAGGCCGAAGGTGTTGGACTCCTCGACCGTGATGACGCCCTCGTTGCCGACCTTGTCCATCGCCTCGGCGATCAGGTCACCGATGGACTGGTCGCCCGCGGAGATGGCCGCGGTGGCAGCGATCTGTTCCTTGGTCTCGACGTCCTTGGCGCCCTTGAGCAGGGTCTCGGTGATCTTCTCGACGGCCTTCTCGATGCCGCGCTTCAGACCCAGCGGGTTGGCCCCCGCCGCGACGTTACGCAGGCCCTCTTTCACCAGCGCCTGGGCCAGCACGGTGGCCGTGGTGGTGCCGTCGCCGGCGACGTCGTCGGTCTTCTTGGCGACTTCCTTGACCAGCTCGGCGCCGATCTTCTCGTACGGGTCCTCCAGCTCGATCTCCTTGGCGATGGACACACCATCGTTAGTGATCGTGGGAGCACCCCACTTCTTCTCCAGGACGACGTTGCGGCCCTTGGGACCCAACGTCACCTTTACCGCGTCGGCGAGGGCGTTCAGGCCCCGCTCGAGGCCGCGACGGGCCTCTTCGTCGTACGCAATTGTCTTGGCCATTGCGA
>NZ_JBAUZA010000225.1:0-15015 GCF_049585075.1 Mycobacterium sp. | reverse complement strand
TTTCGAGAAGTCAAGTGTCAGTGATGAACCCGGCCTTATCGCTGATCTGGCCAGGCGTTGCGCGGCGGGCGAGTTGGAGCAAACCACGGCGTTGGCGATCATGATCACCCTGTTCAGCGCCGCCGGCGAATCGACGGCCTCGCTTTTGGGTAGCGCGGCGTGGATTCTCGCCGACCGCCCCGAGATCCAACGGCAGGTTCGCGAAAACCCAGAATTGCTGGGTATTTTCATTGAGGAGACATTGCGCGTCGAGTCGCCGTTTCGCGGTCACTACCGACACGTGCTGCGCGACACGACGCTGGCCGGGATCGACGTGCCGGCAGACGCTCATCTGCTGCTCCTGTGGGGTGCGGCCAACCGCGATCCGGAACACTTCGATGCACCGAATGAATTTCGGCTCAACCGAACCAGCGCCAAGGATCATGTGACGTTCGGCAAGGGTGCCCACTTCTGCGTGGGAGCCGCGCTGGCGCGATTGGAAGCCCGCATCGCGTTGGGCATGCTGCTCGAGCGCACCGGCTGGATCGAAGCCATCGATGTTGGGGAGTGGCTACCCAGCATCCTGGTCCGGCGCCGCGAGCGGCTCGAGATACGTTGCCAGGGAATTGGTTAACCCTCGGCGGGCTTCATCGAGATCTGCATAAGAGCCGAGTTGGCGCTCGGAGACCAGCCCACGCATCGCACCAGGAATCAGGGCGGCCACTTCGCGGACGCGCTGCGGGTCGACACCCAAACCGGCGAAGGCATTCTGGCAGGTTTGCTGCCAGCTCTTGCCCCAGGAGAACAGCTCGGCAGCGGTGCGCGGATACAGGCGTTCCAACTCCTGGTGGTCGCGGGGGAGCGCTGCCCGCAGACTCTCAATCGCGCGGGAATCGTCGGACGCCAGGCCGTTGTAGAGGGTGTCGATGATGGCGCCAACCCGCTGCCGTAGCGGTGCGTCCGATTCGGCGCTGGTCAACGCCGTCATCGTCGCGTCACGGCGTTCGGCCGTGCGGTGCAGCACGGCTGCCCAGAACCCGTCCACGTCGCCGAACTGATACTGCACCGCGCCCCACGTGGCGCCGCTCTCCTTGGCAATCCGGGTTGCCGACACCGCGCCCGGGTCGCCCGAAGCCAGCGAGCGCACGGCGGCGTCCAGCATCGTCTGGCGGGTGGCCAAACCGCGCTTGTTGCTGCGCCGTTGAGGCGCTTGCGCTCGCGTCATTACCTGGAGCGTAGCGGTTCAGTGCAATGTTTCATAGTACCCACTATGAATTTTGGCAAATGCCCACTATCATCTCCAGACATGGCCAAACCGCCGTTGTCGATGAAGCCGACCGGCTGGTTTCAGGTTGCCTGGTCCGACGAGATCGGCGTTCGCGATGTTCACACGATGAAGTACTTCGACCAGGAGATGGTCGCCTGGCGGGCCGACTCCGGTCAGCTCACGGTGATGAATGCCTACTGCGAACATCTTGGGGCCCACCTCGGTTACGGCGGCAAAGTCGTCGGCGAGGTATTGCAGTGCCCGTTTCACGGATGGCAATGGAACCAGCAGGGCCGCAACGTCTGCATCCCTTACCAGGATCGGCCCAATAAGGGCCGGCGGATTCGGACCTATCCGGTGATCGAACGCAATGAGTCGGTCTACATCTGGCACGACGTCGAAGGTCGAGCGCCCTACTTCGATGCGCCGGACGTGTTCGCCGGATTCAATGACGGCAGCAGCTCCGACGACTACTACCCGCAGCAGAGGTTGTTCCGGGAATGTCTGGAACTACATCCGCAGTACGTGCTCGAAAACGGCGTGGATTTCGCCCATTTCAAGTACGTCCACAACACGCCGATCGTGCCGGTCTTCACCCGCCACCACTTCGACGAACCGGTGTCGTTCGTCGACTTCACCATCACCTTCGAGGGTGATGACCACCAGAAGATCGAGGACATCGACAGCCGGGTCGAGGCCATCAACGGTGGTCTGGGAATCGCGGTAACCAAGAGTTGGGGCATGGTCGACAACCGCACGATTTCCGCAGTCACTCCGGTCGACGAGTCCACCTCCGATGTGCGGTTCATGGTCTACATCGGCCGGACACCGGGCAAGGATCCGACGAAAGCCGAGACCAGGGCCCGAGAATTCGGCCAAGAAGTGATCCGGCAGTTCGAGCAGGACGTCCACATCTGGGGCCACCAGCGCTATTCGGATCCACCCGCGCTGGCCACCGCCGAGTATGCGGGATTCACCGCAATTCGCAAGTGGGCCAAGCAGTTTTATCCCGATGGCATCGGTGGCAACGCCGCCGACGTTTACGCCGCATCCCAGAGAGGTGCCACCCCATGAACGCTCGACCGATTCGCGTGTTTCAGGTAGCCACCGGAAACGTCGGCTCGGAGATGATCAAACGGATTGCCGCACAACCCGACCTGGAACTCATCGGTGTGCACTGCTACTCGCCGGAAAAGATCGGCAAAGACGCGGGTGAGCTGGCCGGCTTGGCTCCCAACGGCGTGAAGGCGACCGGCAGCATCGAGGAGATCATTGCCGCCAAGCCTGATGTCCTCACCTTCCACGGCGTATTCCCTGACGAGGATCTCTACGTCAAAGTCCTTCAGGCAGGGATCAATATCGTCACCACCGCGGACTGGATCACCGGGTGGCACCGCGACAAGAATCACCCGCACCCGTCGGGCAAGCCAGTGAGCCAGCTGCTCCACGAGGCGTGCGTAAAGGGCGGTGCCACGTTCTACGGCACCGGGATGAACCCAGGGCTGAATCAGATTCTGGGTGTGGTCTGTTCGGCTGATGTCGCCGAAATCGAGAACATCACCACGATCGAATCAGTGGATGTGTCGTGTCATCATTCCAAGGACACCTGGATCGAGGTCGGTTACGGCCTGCCGGTTGATGATCCGGAGATCCCGGCAAAGCTCGAGAAGTACACCCGGGTCTTTGCCGACAGCGTGCTGCTGATGGCCGACTGCTTCGATGTGGCGCTGGACGAAGTGAAGTTCAGCTATGAGCTGGGCGCGTGCACCAAGGATGTCGACCTGGGCTGGTACACGCTGCCCAAGGGCTCGCTGGGCGGCAACTACATCAAATACCAGGGCATGGTGGACGGTGTCCCGCGGGTCGAGACGCATCTGGAATGGCAGATGACCCCGCACACCGACCCGAGTTGGAACATCAAAGGCTGCTACATCACCCAAATCACGGGCGATCCGTGCGTCTACAACAAGCACATGATTTTTCCGAAGCGAGGTGTGGATCTGTCCAATCCGGAGAATTTCGCCTCGATCGGCATGACCGTGACCGGCATGCCTGCCCTTGCTTCGATCAAGTCGGTGGTTGCGGCGCGGCCAGGCCTCATCACCAGCGCCGACCTGCCGTTGCGTGGGTTCGCGGGGCGCTTCACGCAGTAGGGCGTTTGACGCCTGTCCATCACCGCGGAAGTCACCGGTGCTGCACGAAGATCCCGTCAGTGCCAGACTAGGGGTTGATTCCGCGGCCGCGAATACGACAGGGAAGTTGATAGACCAACTGTTGAATTGGGTAAACGACATGGCTATGACGTGGGAATTCGGGTGGCTGCAGCGCCACGGCGGGCAAGGTTCGGCGGCATGACCGCGATCGATCCGGCCGAGGACCATACCGAGGCAATCACTCTCGGCCTACATGACGCGTCTCCGCCGGACCTTGTCGACGAGATGGCGAAAGATGTCGAGCTCGAATTAGGCTGGGGCAAACTAATTTTCGGCCAAACTTTCGCCGATGTCCACACGCTGACCGAGGCGTTGCGACGCGAGGTCGCCGGGCGGCGCGACATCTGCATCTACGCGCGCGAATCCCACGTGGTGGTCGCCGGAGCACCAAATGAGCTTTTCATCGATCCCAGCCACACGTACCGACTGCGCTTCGCTGATGACTCGCCCGAGGAAAGCCTGGCTCCGCCGCCGATCGGCGTCACGGTGCGGACGCTGAACGATCCGGACGATGCCGACGCTATGAACCGTGTATTCGTGCGCTGCGGAATGGTTCCGTCGCCGGTCGAGACGATCTGGGACAACCACCTCCATGCCGACTCGGTGACCTATCTGATCGCAGTGCGCGACAACGACAACGCCGTGGTGGGCACCGTGACCGGCGTCGACCACAAAATGCTCTTCAACGATCCGGAGCACGGATCGAGCTTGTGGACCCTGGCGGTCGACCCGGCCGCCGGACTTCCCGGAATAGGCGAAGCGCTCACCCGGGCCCTCGCCGAGCACTTCCGCAGTAAGGGCCGCTTCTACCTTGACCTTTCAGTCGCGCACGACAACGCCGCGGCCATCGGTCTGTACGAGAAGCTGGGCTTTCGCCGCGTTCCAGTGCTGGCGATCAAACGCAAGAACGCGATCAACGAGCCGTTGTTCGCGCCGCCACCGGAGACGGTCGACGACCTCAACCCTTACGCGCGGATCATCGCCGACGAGGCGATGCGACGCGGTATCTGGGTTGAGGTTCTGGATGCGGGCGCCGGTGAGATGCGCCTGACCCACGGTGGCCGCAGCGTCATCACCCGCGAGTCGCTGTCCGAGTTCACCACCGCGATCGCGATGTGCCGGTGCGACGACAAACGATTGACGCGGCGCCTGGTCTCCGAGGCCGGCATCACCGTGCCTCGTGCCCGGCTGGCGACCATGAACGATGACGACTATGCGTTCCTCAAAGAAGTCGGGGAGGTCGTCGTCAAACCGACTCGCGGTGAACAGGGCAAAGGCATCACTGTCGGCGTCGCCGCCGACCATGGTCCGGACGAGCTTGCCGCCGCAGTCGCACGCGCGCGGGAACAACACCCGGAGGTCCTCATCGAGCAGCGGGTACCGGGCAGCGACCTGCGGTTGGTGGTGATCGACGGCCGAGTAGTGGCCGCCGCGCTGAGGCTGCCCCCCGAGATCATCGGCACCGGCGAGCACAGCGTGCGAGATCTCATAGCGGCCGAGAGCCGACGGCGCTCTGCGGCCACCGGCGGTGAGTCACGCATCCCGCTCGACGAGCTCACCGAGGCGACCGTCGCGGAAGCCGGATGGTCGATGGACGACGTCCTGCCGAGAGGAGCTCGGCTTCGCGTCCGCCACACCGCCAACCTCCATCAAGGCGGCACGATCCATGACGTCACCCCGGACGTGAACCCGGAACTCTGCCGGGTCGCCGTGGCTGCTGCCGACGCGATCGGTATCCGGGTGACGGGCATCGACCTGCTGGTGCCGGACATCACCGGCTCCGAATACGCGTTCATCGAAGCCAACGAGCGACCAGGCCTGGCCAATCACGAACCACAGCCCACTGCCGCGGCTTTCATCGACTACCTATTCCCCGGCCAGCCGGGCCAGCCGCTGGCATGGACCCCCGAAGAGTCGCGGCCCTAGCTGCGACCCACGACCTTCTCGCGGGCCGTGTCGGTGAGGAATCGACCCCACGACACTGGCCGGAAATTGCGGGCCGCGTCGGTGAGCGCGGTGCGGGACTCTGCGCTCAACTCGATGTCAGCGGCGGCGACATTGAACTCGAGCTGCTCAACGCTTGATGCGCCCGGAATGGCGACCACGTTCGGCAGGCTCATCAGCCAGGCCAGTGCGACCTGGGCCGGCTTGGCGTCGACGTCCTTGGCGACGTCGCGCAACGTCTGCAGCAGCGGCTCGATCCGGCGCAGGTTCTCCGTGCCGTAGAGCGAGTTGACGGCGCGCACGCCGCCAGGACGGTTATCCACGCCGTACTTGCCGCCCAACAGCCCTTGCGCCAGTGGGCTGTAAGCGATCACGACGCGATTCTCGCGCTCGGCGAACGGAACGAGGTCGTTCAATGCGGCAGGTCGAGCGAGTGAGAAAAGCACTTGGTTGCTGATCACGGGTCGTCCGAGCGCGGCATCGGCCTTCTGCCAACGCGACAGCGAATAGTTCGAGACGCCGGCCGCCCCGATTGCGCCACTGTCGAGCAGGTCACGCATGCCCGGCATGATCACCGAGTCGGGCACCACCGGGTTGGGTTGGTGGACCTGGTAGAGCGGGATGCGGTCCAGCTGCAGCCGGCGCGCGCTTGCGCGCTCGCGTTGTTTGATGACGGCGGGAAACGGCGCTACCGGGAAGATCTTGCTGGCCACCGCGACTTCGGTGCGCTCGTCGCCGAGTGCTTCACCGAGGATCCGTTCGCTTTTACCCAGCCCGTATACCTCGGCGGTGTCGAACAGCGTGACGCCCAGGGCGCGGGCGCGACGAACGATGTCTTTAGCGGCTCCAGCGGCGTAGCTATCGCCGTAGCCCCACTCGCGCGACCCGAACTGCCAAGTGCCCAGCCCGATCCGGCTGGTTCTTCCGACTCCGTCGACGTCCAGATATTTCATGCTGCTCAACCGTAGTGAGCAGTGCCCGCCTCAGCTAGGCGGCGTCGGCCTTAGTGATCGCACCGCGGCGTTCAAGTACCTCCAGGACTTGCTGGCTTCGCACGACGTCTTCCTGTTCACAGAGCTGGCACAGCTCGGTGACGACGGTCTGCAGGACGTCCAGGCGCGCGGAGGCTTGGGTCAGGGTGGCTAGCCAGTTCTCGTAGTCGAGGTCGTCGCGCCGAATCTCAGCCACCGCGAAAGACGTCATGCCCATCTGGTCACACTCCCGAAACTCAGTGAGGGCGCGGGGTCGCGCCGCCCTTTGCCAGCAGGATTAGCCCGCCGTTGGTGTGTCTAAACTCACTAGTCCCGACGCTAACGACCATTTGTAGGCAGCGGCTGAGCACTTGCTGTGATTGTCCAATCACGCTAGGGGCCCCGCCTGTGGACAACGGTGGCCGATACGCTGTGCCCCTAGCGGGCTCGTTACAAGAAGGGGCAAATATGTCAAGGACAGTGGTGGTCGGCGCATCGAGCGGTCTTGGGCGTTGCATCGGCGTCGGTCTCGCGCAGCGGGGCGCTCAGGTCGCGTTGCTTGCCCGGCGCCGCGAGCGCATCGAGGCTGCCGCCAAGGAAGGGGGCTCGGATGCGGTCGCCATCGAATGCGATGTCACCGACCAGGCATCGTGCCGATCGGCCATCAACGATGCGGCAGCTGCGCTTGGCGGTATCGACTCCCTGATCTACACGCCGGCGATAGGGCCGCTCGTCCGGATGGTCGACACCGATGCGGAAACCTGGCGGCGGGTCTTCGATACCAATGTCATCGGCGCGGCGTTGGTGACCGCGGCGGCGGTACCGCACTTGACCGAGTCGGCGGGCAAGGCGGTCTACCTGTCCTCCGACGCGGGTCCGTTCGGACCGCCCTGGCCGGGCCTTGGCGCGTATGGCGTCAGCAAGGCCGCGCTCGAGCAACTCGTCGATGCCTGGCGCGCCGAACACCCCGACATCGGCTTCACCTGCCTGATCGTGGGGGAGTGCGGCGGCGGCGAGGGCGATGGCGCGACGGGGATGAACGTCGGCTGGGATATGGACCTCGCGATGAAAGCCGTTCCGCTGTGGGCATCTCGGGGCTGCATGCCGGGCAAGTTGATGCCGGTCGATGACCTCGTCGACGTGGTGGCCACAATCCTGCGGACCAACGCGTCGACGTCGATGCCGGTCGTCGTTGCACGAGGCGCGCCCGCTAGCCCGGTAGCGTTCCCGGATCCTGGCCGCTGAACGCGGCTGCGTCCTTTACAGTTGCGCTGATAACGACGAGCGAAGGAGACGCCGAATGGCGTGGTTCCTGGCCCTGCAGGGCCCTTCCCACACACCTCACCAGTCGTTGGTTTACGAGCTTCAAGACGGTGTGGATGTGGACAAGATCGGCCAGGAGCTGGTTAGTTCCGCGACGCTGGATCGGGTCGTACCCATTCCCGCGGTGTTGTCGCAAAACAAGCGTCGACACCAGAAAGTGACGCTGTATGTCCGGCCTGCCGCATGGGGTCTTTGGGCGTTTTACGAGCTGTCCGAGGAAGACCGCAAAGAGATGTTGAAGAACAACCCGGTGATGAACGCCCTCGCCCAAGCGCAGCAGCGCGGACAGGCAAACGTAGCCGGGCAACGGGGGCCGATGACCGTACAAGTCAATCCGCTCACCGGCCAAGTCGGACCGGCCACTGCGGGTCCACAGAGCTAGCGCTGCGCGGCAGGCTCAACTCGGCCGCAGAGCCACCACCTTGTTGTTGCGGCCTCCTACATAGACGGTGCCTACGTTGTCTACCGCCAAACCCCAGGGGTAGTCGATGCCAGTGACGGGCAGCTGGACTTGCTTGGTCGAGCCGATGGGAAGTTTCAGCACCCGGTTGTCTCGCCTGTTGGTGACGTACACCGAGCCCTCGTGGTCCACCGTCACGCCGCCGGGATCGTTGAGGCCGATGAAGGGCACTGGGCTTGGAACGCTTGAGCCCGTTGCCAATGCCAGCACCCGATTGTTACCGCCATCGGCCACATAAACGGTGCCGTTCTGATTCACCACAACACCGGTTGGACCGTTGAGGCCGGCGAAGGGCAGTGCGGTTTGCCGGTCTGAGTTGGCGTGAAGTGCCACCACCTGATTCCTGGCGGTGTCGGTGACGTAGACGGTGCGGCTGCTGTCGACTGTCACACCGGTCGGATTACCGAGGTCGGTAAAGGGCAGTTGAATTTGCTTCGTCGAGCCGGCAGGCAACACCACCACCCGCTTGTTGCCGGCGTCGGTCACGTAAACAGTGCCGCTGTTGTCCGCGGTCACACCGGTTGGATAGTTGAGCCCGTCGAACGGCAGCACGGCTGGGGAGGTCGAGCCCGCCGACAATGCCAGCACTCGATTGTGCAGGGTGTCGGCGACGTACACCGTGCCGCCGTTATCGACCGAAACACCTTCTGGTTGAAGGAGGTCAGAGAATGGCAGGGTCGTCTCGGACGCTTCTTGTCCTGAGCGATGATTGGTTGTCACGGCTATGCCCGCAACAACAGCGGCGACCGTAAGCACGACCGCGCACGAGGCAAGAAGGACCTTGCGACGCCGCCACCACGGCCTCGACGGATGCGGGGGCGGCCCTGGCAGTCGACCGCGGACGTCCGCTGGCTGTGTTCGAACCGGCGGAGCAGCCGAAGCGATCGGGGTGGTGACGGCGTCGCGGGCGGCTTGCGCCAGCTCGATGGCGGTGTTGTAGCGGTCACCGGGATTTTTGGCCATGCCCTTGGCTATGACCCCGTCGAAGCCCCCCGGCAGCCGGGGGTTGGAGATCGACGGTCGTGGCGGGGGAGCGGTGAGGTGGCTGGTGACCTGTGTTTCCAGGCTGTCCCCCGGGAAAGGATGTTCTGCGGTCAAGCACTCGTACAGCACACAGGCCAACGCGTAGACATCGGAGCGGGCGTCGACCGACGGGGTGCCACCCTGTCCGGCTTGATGCTGTGCAGCGGTGAAACGTTCGGGGGCCATGTAGTGGAAGGTTCCGATCACCTCGCCGGCCATGGTTAGTCCCCGCTCGCCAATCGCACGCGCAATTCCGAAATCGATCAGGTAGGCGAAGTCGTCGTCATCGAGTAAAACGTTGGACGGCTTGACATCTCGGTGTAACAGCCCGACCTTGTGCGCGGCGTGTAAGGCCCTGGCGATCTGCTCGACGATACGCACCGCCCGTTCCGGCGGCAGCGGCCCGCGGCTCAGCGCCGATTGCAGGTCGGATCCCTCGATCAGCCGCATGTCCACATACAGTCGTCCGTCGATTTCGCCATGGTTATGGATCGGCACGACGTGCGGACTGTTCAATCGCGCGGCGGCAAACGCCTCGCGTCGAAACCGTTGCTGAAACACCGCGTCTTGAGAGATCTGGGCCGACAAGATCTTGATCGCGACGATGCGGTCGATGGCGGTGTCATGAGCTCGCCACACCTCGCCCATGCCACCGCGGCCCAGCAGCTCGAGCAGCCGATACCTTCCGAACGAAGTCCCGTGCAAAGAGCCCTCCATGCAACCTTCCAGCGACTGGCGAGCACAATAACCCGCCGCCAATGACGGTTGCAGGCATTTCGCCGCCTGCCGTGCGGCGGCCGTCCTGGGACGCTACGCGGTAACTTCCGCGTCGCCGCTGTCGTCGGGGGCAGGCAGCGCCCCGAGTGTTGTGAGCATACCGACTGCTGCCCTGTGCCACGTGAACATCTCCGCACGGCTTCGCGCAGCGGCCCGCCGATGCTCTTCGGGTCTGCTGACGATCGCGCTGGCGGCTCGGGCGATGGCCGCTGGGTCATTGTCGGCCAGCGCCCCACAGTCTGCGGTGATGATTTCGCTCAGCGCCGACGTGCGGGACACCACCGCCGGTGTGCTACACGCCAGTGCTTCCAGCGCAGCCAGCCCGAACGTTTCGTGCGGCCCTGGCGCGAGTGCGACATCAGCCGAAGCCAGCAGCGCGGCCACCTCGTGCCGATCGGAAACGAAACCGGTGAAATCGACTGGCAATCGGGCGGCCTGCCGTTGCAACTTGGCGCGCAACGGGCCGTCGCCCACCACGACCAGGCGGGCATCGATACCGGCTGCACACAATTCGGCGACAGCGTCGATGCTGCGGTCGGCCCGCTTTTCGACCGAAAGCCGGCCGCAGTGCACCAGCAGGATCTGCGACGGCGTGGCCCAGCGCTGACGCACCAGCGCGGAGCGCCGGCACGGGTGGAACGTTTCCAGGTCAACGCCCAGTGGGATGGTGACCGTATTGGTTGCGCCGATGCGATCGAATTCTTCGCGGGCAAACCCGGTGGTGCAGACCACGGTGTCGTAGTTGGCCGCGGTACGCCGGTTGGCGAAATCAGCGAACACCCTTGCGGTTCGACGCGGAAGTAGTTGGCCCGCAAGGCGATCAAGGCGCTCATGGGAGATCATCACTGTCGTCGCGCCGTGATCGCGGCCCCAGCGGCCCAGTGATCTCAGAGTGAGGCGATCAGAAACCTCTAAGGTGTCCGGTCCGAGCGCCTCCAGGAGTGTCCGCACCGGTCCCGGCAACACCGCGCGGTAGCGGCCGGTGAACGGAATCAATCTGGCGGGCACGGTAATTCGCACCACGCCGGTGGGTAGCTGGGTCTGTGCCCCATGCCGACCCGGGACGATCAAAAACACCTGGTGGCCCGCGGCGCAATATTCCGCTCCCAGCCGGTCGACGGCGGTACGAAGGCCGCCGGAGCGAGGTCCGTAGAAGTTGGCGACCTGAACGACACGCATACGCTAGAGCAGAACCGCTGCTCGTGTGCGGTCAACGAGCTGACATCGACGATTGGCTGAACAAGCTATGAACTCCCAGGACCGAACATGCCGATAAGCGCCTTCAGGCGATGGGCCGGAGCCGGAAGACCCTGATCTCGCGCGGTGCGCAGCTAGCGCGGTAACGCTCGTAGCCGGCGTACCAGTCGGTAGCAGCGGCCCACGCCGCGGCGCGGGCATCATCAGTGAGCAGCTCGGCGCGGTACTTCGCCGACGGGCCCATGAACTCGATCGTGCATTCGGGGTGCGCCAGCAGGTTGGCGCTCCAGGCCGGATGCGGCGGGCGACCATAGTTGGATCCGATCGCAAGCAGCCCGTCCGAGTCGTCGATCAATGCCAGTGGCTGGGTGCGCGGCTGCCCCGTTTTCGCGCCGGTGGTCGTGACCAGCCCTACCTTGTCGAATCCGGCCGAGCTCAACCGGCCGTGTGTCCGCGGGATCAGCAGTTTGTCGATGCGCGGGGCTACTCGAAGCAGGAACTGGTAGCCGACCGGGCTCATCAGGGCGCGTTCCATGAGCGCCTCATCGATTCGCAGCCGCCGCCCGCGAATTGGGCTTTCTCGGCGAAGGGACACGCGTCGACGGTACCCAATGCGGGCTAAGCCCATGGGTCCTTTGACGATTGGCCGCCGATCACGCGGTGTTGCCTTTACACATCACGGCCGTGGTGTATTCGGCAAACCATCTCCGGTCCGATTTGAAATCACTGAGCGGACTCTAAAATTGGCTCAATTCCATGGTATTGGCCGCCGAAGCGGGCGGTAGGCTCAACGCTATCGCACCGCGGTATGGGTTGGGGCTACGGCGGGAATGAGGATGAAGTGATGCGCCATTTAACGGCCGCATTAGCCGTCACCGGCATCTGCATTCTCGGCGCCGGTTGTGGTGCCGCTAGCAACCAATCAAACGTCAAGTCGACGACGACGATGACCTCGCTTATTCCACGTCCGGTTGTCGAGCGTGAGCTTGATGCGTTGCTGCTTGGCCCAGAGCAGATCAACCCCGTGATGGGTGCGAACGCACTGGCGGTAACCCGAAGGCACGACGCGATGTCCGACGACAGCGCCACCATGAAGCCGTTGGAATGCCTGGCCATCGACGGCGTGGCGCAAGCGCCGGTCTACGCCAACAGTGGGTTCACCGCCGTGCGCGATCGGGCACTCAACGATGGCGATAACTTCACCCATTACGCCGAGCAGGCGGTGGTGTTGTTTCCTACCGCCAAACAGGCGGGCCTCTTCGTGATCGCGTCGGCCCTACGTTGGCCGGCCTGCCACGGCTATACCCACATCCAGTCCGGAACACAATGGACCGTCGCGCCGATATCCGATGCCGACGGTGCACTGAGCACGATTGCAACGCAACAAGATGCCCGGACCGGCGGTTGGGCTTGTGGCCGGGCGCTCGCGCGCAAAAACAACGTCATCATCGATGTCAACACCTGCAGCCCCGACCCGAAGAACTCAGCCGTCGACATCGCTAATCAGATCGCCGCCAAAGTATCTACGCGGTAAGGCCTTTCGTCTCGTCACTCGGTATCGGCGGGGTCGAGCAGTCGAACTTCCTCGAGGTCCATCACCGACTGCAGCTCGCGCAGCACGATGTCGTCGATCCGATTTTTGTCGCGCAGCTCGATGATGGCGCGGCGCTTATGTTCGAGCACGCCAAGGCGCACCCGTCGCAGCAGATCGCTGCGCTCGGCGACCTCGTTAGAACCCTCCGGGTCGGCGCCGGCTTCGATGAGCGCGGCGTGCTCCTCGTATTCCTTTCGCAGACGCCTCAATAGGTCATCGCCGAGGCCCAGTTCACCGGCGACTACCGGCAGGGCTTCGAGAGCGGCTTGGGAGCCACGGCAGCGGGCCAGTTGCAATTCGGCAGCGTGACTTACGTCGTGGGGCATCCGAGCCCAGCGCACGACGTCGGACAGCGTGGTGCCTTGGACGAGCACGGTCACCAGAATCACGACACAGACGACGAAGACGATCAGGCTGCGATCCGGAAACGGGGCACCGCTGTGCGTGGTCAGCGGGACGGCCAACGCCGCGGCAAGCGATACCGCGCCACGGAAACCCGCCCAGTTGGATACGACGCGCTGGCGCCAACTGACACGACGGGCGCGCTGGGCCTCGCGCCTGTCCACCGTGCGAATCAACATCGTGACGGCCTCCCCACAGGCAAACCGGCTCACGATGATCACGAGGGTGACGGCAAGAGCCAGTGCTACCGCGTGGCGGACTCCGCCGTCGACGCCGGCAATACCGCGCACCGCGTGCGGCATTTGGGTGCCGACGAACACCCATAGCGCGCCGTTGATCAGGAACGTCGCCAGGTCCCAGAACGCAAACGTCTGAAGCCGGGAACGCGCTCGGGTCACATGCGGTGTGGCGTAGGCAAGTACCAGCGCCGACACCAATACCGCGACGACACCACTGCAATGAATTGCTTGGGCGAGCAGAAACGCGGCGAACGGCGTCAGCAGGCTCAAGGCGCCTTCCTCCTGCGGCGAGTCGAGTCTGCGCCGCGCTTGCGTCACCGCGAGCCCGACCAGCAGCCCGGCGCAGATACCACCGACGTAGGAACCGATAAAGCGGGCCGTCAAGGCGGCCGGGCCGACCGGAGCGCCGCCAACCGCGACCGAGACGGCCACGCCGAACAGCACGAGCGCGGTCCCGTCGTTTATGATGCTTTCCGCCCTCAACACGGTGAGCGTTCGGCGTGGCAACTGTTTCGCCAGACCGGCCACCGCGGCGGCGTCGGTGGGGGAGAGCACGGCACCCAGCACAGACGCCGCATGGGATTCCATTCCGAGCGCTCGTGCCGTCCAGGACACCGCCACCGCTGTGACGATGACCAGCCCGACGCTGAGAATGATGATGACGCGCAGGTTCGCGCGAATTTCACGAAAGCTGGTGTTCAAGCTCTCCCAGTACAGGATCGCGGGCAAGAACAGCAGCAGCACGATCTCCCCATCGAGCCGCACGCCACCGACCTCGGGGATCAAGCCCAGCAGCGCCCCGAGCACGATCAGCAGAACCGGTGGGCCCACTCGATAACGCCGGCCAAGAACCGTCCCGACGACCACTGTGGCAAAGAGCGCAACGATTACGACAAGCCCAAACACCAGCACATCATGCTGTACGAACTGGTGCCGCGCGCGGCGTGGGGTCAACCTCAGCGTTGGGTACCAAGACGATCACAGCCGCGTACCGATCTCGCCGGTGATCTGGCCGCGGTCGGCTACTTGCGCAAATCATGGGTCACGCTCGCGAAATATCCACATCGGCGCAATCGGATATTCGCACGCTCAACAGGAGGTAAGCACGGCATGACGGCGGAAGTACACGGTAGTCGCATCCTCGACACCGCGAAGGGCATCATCATCGGCCTTCGTAGGTGTTCCTCAGAAACTGCTTTCCACGAGTTGCTCGATGCGGCCCAACGTCATCGGATACCGGTGTTCGCAATGGCCTGGGCGCTCGTGAATCTCGCTAATGGCGGCGACATTTCCGTCCACACTTCTGCCGATGCGCAGTCGGCGGCCCGTGACGAATGGGGTCAGCTCTTCGCCGGGTCGGCGGTGTCGGTCGGTTGAGAGTGCAACGCGCGGCGGGTTAGAGATGGCTGGCGGCGTAATTCGCTGCCTGATCGACCATCCCGTCGTCGGCGTAAGCCGCATGCGCGGCCCAGTCGCCGCCGTCAGAACAGACCGGATCGTCACCGGCGCACAACTCCAGGGTCTTGGGCTGATACAGCGGGCCGATGACGACCGGCGGCGCGCCGACCGTATCCATGAATCGGTTTGACGGCGTGCCGAAAAGGGTGACCGCGGCGACGTGGTTGG
>NZ_JBAUZA010000224.1:0-2934 GCF_049585075.1 Mycobacterium sp. | reverse complement strand
CGTCGACTCCCATCGGTTGGAGGCCGGCGCGGCGCCGGCCGGCTTTCAGATTACCGGCCCAACCCAACGCATCTCGCGGTTATGGCAGAGAGCGGTGATAGGGAGCGCGCCGGCCCCGATCCTGGTGCGGCGCGCTCCCGATCGCGATCAGGGAATCGTCAGCACTTCCCCGGGGTGGATCAGATCAGGGTTGGAGATGCCGCTGGCATCAGCGATGATCTGGTATTTACTGCCGTCGCCGTAGAACCGCTCCGCGATGGCCCACAACGTGTCCCCCGACTCGACGGTGTAGGTCCGCGGCGCGGGTTCCGGTTCCGGTTGGGGTGCTGGCGCGGCCTCCTCTACGGCGGCCTCCTCCGCGGTGGGCGCGGCTGTTTCTTCCGCAGCAGGCGCGGCTTCGGCTTCTGGCTCGGGTGGTGGTGGAGCGTCGGTCTCGGTCTTCGTCGACCACGCCGCACCTCCGTCGGCGGCATACAGCACGAGATTGCGATCGTCCTGCAGGACCAGCCTGACGTTCTTCTTGCCTTTGGTGTCGGTGTGCCACACCGGCTTGTCAGCGGTGTAGACGACGAAGTTGCCGTCGCTTTGGACCTCGGCGCGTACCGCGTCTTGGCCCTCGGTGCCCGTCGCCCAGATCGCGTTGCCGCGCGATGCCAGCACCAGGTTTCCGTCGTCTTGCAACGTCAGGGTGTAGGCCCCGTTACTTGAGGTCAGCGATTCACCCTTGACAAGTTTTTGTCCTTCGGTGAGTGTGTCTGCCACTGCATACCCTCCTCATCATCGCGGCCCCGGCAGATACCGGGCGGGAGTCGTACAACCGCACGACTAATTCGACCCTACTGACGTTGGCTTTGCGATGGAACTATTCGGCACGCTGCAAATAAAACGATTGATGAACGGCCGCTAACGGCTGACGGTTACCTCAGGTCGGCTGGTCGAGAGAGGCTGCCAGGCCGGGGGGCCGAAGACATAGCCCAGCCGGTCGCGCAGGCGCGTCGCCGACCGGAAATCCCGAGCGATAGCTAGATATTCGTGCGTTTGCAGCTTCCAGACGTTGAACGTATCAACCTGTTTGGTGAGCCCGTAGTGCGGACGGAATGTCTCTTGCCGGAAGGTGCCGAACAGCCGGTCCCAGACGATGAAAATGCCGCCGTAGTTCTTGTCGAGATACTCCGGGTCCATCCCGTGGTGCACCCGGTGGTGCGACGGCGTGTTGAAGACGAATTCAAAAGGCGCCCACATTCTGCCGATCCGCTCGGTGTGCACCCAGAACTGGTAGATGAGGTTGATCGAGAAACTGACGAAAACCAGCCAGGGCGCAATACCCAACAGCGGCAACGGGATCCACATCAGAATCTCGCCGCTGTTGTTCCACTTCTGACGCAGCGCGGTGGCGAAATTGAAGTATTGGCTGGAGTGGTGGGCCTGGTGGGTAGCCCAGATCAGCCGAATCCGATGCGCCATGCGGTGATAGCAGTAGTAGAGCAGATCCACACCGACGATCGCGATAACCCATGTGTACCAACGCGTCGCGGATAGATGCCATGGGGCCAGGTATGCATATATCGCGGCGTAGCCCAGCAGCGCAACGAATTTCCACCCCGCCGTGGTGGCCACTGAAACCAGCCCCATCGTGATGCTTGCCCAGGAATCTGCGGTGAGGTACGCACCCGACCCGGGCCGGGTGTTGGCTTCCCGCTCAATGTGTTCAAGTTTGCGGGCGGCGGTCCACTCCAGGATCAACAGCACGAGGAAAAACGGAATCGCGAACAGCACCGGGTCCCGCATCTGCTCAGGCAGCACGGATAAGAACCCCGCGATCGCATCCACAGATCAAGACTAGTCTGCGTGCGGCGCGCGGGGCATCGGCTCGTCCTGCTCGCCGGCATACCAGTGCACGGCCTGGATGCCCGCTTGCAGCGAGAGCTCGGCCACCAGCTTTTCCAGCCGGGACGGCGCGTGGCCATCGCTAAGCAGGTAGGCGGTCAAGGCAACGCTGTCGTCGCCGGCGCGGCCCGTGTGAATACCGCGCAGCACAAATTCGCCGCTGCCGGTGCGCTGGACAATCTGGGCGCGTGCATACTTTTCCGACTTGGGTCGACAGATCACCTGCAGTTGGTACGGCTGGTCATCCTCGTCCTCCTCCACCACGTTGTCCCGGTCGATCAGGTGACCCAACGGGCGACCCAGCAGGTGAACACCGACAACGGTGCCGGCGGCGATCAGGGCGAACACGAAATGCCCGCCAGCCGCGAGCACTCCGACCGCGGCCGAGCACCACAGGGTTGCGGCTGTGTTGAGTCCGCGCACATTGAAGCCCTCGCGCAGGATCACCCCACCGCCGAGAAAGCCGACTCCGGACACCACATACGACGCCACCCTGGTTGGGCTGCTGTCGTTGGTAACAACCGCATAGAGCACGAACAACGTCGCACCCGTGGCCACTAGCGCGTTGGTGCGCAGTCCGGCCCTCCGCGCCTGCCACTGCCGCTCAATCCCGATTAGCGCGCCACAGCCCAGCCCAACGCCCAACCGCAGCGCGAACTCGGCGATACTCAACGTCTGCATGACGTCGCTCTCCTTTCGTCTCTGCAGACCTGAGTACCAGTTTGGACGAGTCCGGCGAAATCGGGCTGCAATGGGTGCCTTTTAGGCCCAGCTGCCGCCGACGGCGTTGTCGGTGGAGTTCATGTTGTTGCCCGCGGTTTGCACCTTTTGGCCGTGAGCGTTGGCTTGTTCGTAGATGACCTGGAAGTTGCGACCCAGCTGGGTGATGAACTCCTGGCAGGCCACCGAACCGGCGCCGCCCCAGAAGTCACCGGCAGCCAGCACATCGCGCACGATGGCCTGGTGCTCGGCTTCCAACGACGCGGCCTGGGCGCGAATGAGTGCGCCGTGGGCGTCCACGTCGCCGAATTGGTAACTGATCGACAT
>NZ_JBAUZA010000223.1:0-4127 GCF_049585075.1 Mycobacterium sp. | reverse complement strand
ACCGTGGTGCGTGCGCTGCGGATGAAGGCACTGGCCCGCGACTCGGCCGGCCTGGGCAGCGCCGCCCGCGAGCGCAATATCGCCGGGCGGGTGCTACTGACCAGTCGACGCGTTCCGACCGAGACCGAAGTGCTGCTGGTTGACGACATCATCACGACCGGTGCGACCGCCCGCGAGTCGGTCCGCGTCCTGCAAAACGCCGGAAAACGGGTGTGCGCTGTGCTGGCGTTGGCCGCCGCGTGAGCGTTTGTGAAGAACTCGCAACGGGTGGATCAAAACACTGGAACTACCACCGACAGGAGGTCTACCGTCGGGATCAAGCACCTTGAACGCCTCAAGTTAGCGCACTCCAAGTAGGCGCCACGCAACCGACGACGGTAGGAGGTGAGTTCTCGACTCCTTGCACCGGCGGGCGGCCAGGCACGACATCAACCCCGTCGGCGCGTGTATCTGGAAGCCGGCACGCCGCGTGCGTGCAACGCGAGAGAAACGAGTTGTCAAGTTATGTCAAGACTCACCGTAGATTCCGGTCAGCTTGTCGCCGAACTACCGGTAGCAGCCGACGAGCCAGACGAACCGACACCGCACGCCGAGGTCGTCGTCAAAGGCCGCAATGTCGAGATCCCCGACCACTTCCGCATCTACGTCTCGCAGAAACTCGCCCGCCTGGAACGGTTCGACCGGACTATCTACCTGTTCGACGTCGAACTCGACCACGAACCCAACCGACGTCAACGTAAGTCCTGTCAGCATGTCGAGATCACTGCTCGCGGTCGCGGGCCGGTGGTCCGCGGTGAGGCCTGTGCCCATAGCTTCTATGGCGCTTTCGAAGGCGCGGTCGCCAAGCTGGAAGCCCGGCTGCGTCGCGTCAAGGATCGCCGCAAGGTGCACTACGGCGACAAGACCCCAGTCTCGCTGGCCGCGGCGACCGCTGTCGTCCCGCCCGAGCCGGCCTTCGACAGCGCGGCCGCAGCGGCGCCGGACCACGACGGTGGCGCTAAAGACAATGGACACCACGAGCCGGGCCGGGTGGTGCGCACCAAGGAACACACCGCCAAGCCGATGTCAGTCGACGACGCGCTCTACGAGATGGAGCTGGTCGGCCACGACTTTTTCCTGTTCTACGACAAGCACACCGAACGCCCGTCGGTGGTCTACCGTCGGCACGCCTACGACTACGGCCTGATCCGGCTGGCCTGACGCGAAGGGCTCGCCCGACGACGATGCGGGCCGTGAGCGGCCCGTGGTGGGGGTCCCCCCAGCCGCGGAGCGGCGAGGGGGCGAGTCGGGCAATCAGGTTTCAGCTTGCCGTCACCTAGGATGGGGGACGCAAAACACTCCGATCCGTAGGGGACAAAGCTGTGCTGGATAAGTTGCTGCGACTTGGCGAAGGTCGCACGGTCAAGCGCCTCAAGCGGGTGGCCGACTACGTCAACACCTTGTCCGACGAGGTCGAGAAACTGACCGACGCTCAACTGCGGGCCAAGACCGACGAGTTCAAGAAGCGACACGCCGACGGGGAAAGTCTCGACGACCTGCTGCCCGAGGCGTTTGCGGTCTCCCGTGAAGCCGCGTGGCGGGTGCTGGACCAGCGTCCGTTCGACGTGCAGGTGATGGGCGCCGCCGCGCTGCACTTCGGCAATGTCGCCGAGATGAAGACCGGTGAAGGTAAAACCCTGACCTCGGTGCTCCCGGCTTACCTCAACGGCATCGGCGGCCAGGGTGTGCACATCGTCACCGTCAACGACTACCTGGCCAAGCGCGACAGCGAGTGGATGGGCCGGGTGCACCGCTTCCTCGGCCTGGACGTCGGGGTGATCCTGGCGCAGATGACGCCGGACGAGCGGCGCATCGCCTATGCCGCCGACATCACCTACGGCACCAACAACGAGTTCGGCTTCGACTACCTGCGCGACAACATGGCCCATTCGCTGGAAGAGTGCGTCCAGCGCGGCCACAACTTCGCGATCGTCGACGAGGTCGACTCGATCCTGATCGACGAAGCCCGCACCCCGCTGATCATCTCTGGGCCCGCCGAGGGCGGCTCCAACTGGTACACCGAGTTCGCCCGGCTGGCGCCGCTGATGGAGAAAGACGTCCACTACGAGGTCGACCTACGCAAGCGCACCGTCGGCGTGCACGAGCTTGGCGTGGAATTCGTCGAGGACCAACTCGGCATCGACAACCTCTACGAGGCCGCCAACTCGCCGCTGGTCAGCTACCTCAACAACGCCCTGAAAGCCAAGGAGCTGTTCGCCCGCGACAAGGACTACATCGTGCGCGACGGCGATGTGGTCATCGTCGACGAGTTCACCGGCCGGGTTTTGGTTGGGCGGCGCTACAACGAGGGCATGCACCAGGCCATCGAGGCCAAAGAGCACGTCGAGATCAAGGCCGAGAATCAGACGCTGGCCACGATCACGCTGCAGAACTACTTCCGGCTCTACGACAAGCTCTCCGGCATGACCGGGACGGCGCAAACCGAGGCCGCCGAGCTGCACGAGATCTACAAGCTCGGCGTCGTCACCATCCCGACGAACAAGCCGATGGTCCGCACCGACCAGTCCGACCTGATCTACAAGACCGAGGAAGCCAAGTACATCGCCGTCGTCGACGATGTCAGCGAGCGCTACGAGATGGGCCAGCCGGTGCTTATCGGTACAACCAGCGTGGAGCGCTCGGAGTACCTGTCGCGCCAATTCCAGAAGCGGCGTATCCCGCACAACGTGCTCAACGCCAAATACCACGAGCAGGAGGCCGGCATCATCGCCGAGGCCGGCCGACGCGGCGCCATCACGGTCGCCACCAACATGGCCGGCCGCGGCACCGACATCGTGTTGGGCGGCAACGTCGACTTTCTCACCGACAAGCGGTTGCGTGCGCGAGGCCTCGACCCGGTGGAGACACCCGACGACTACGAGCACGCTTGGCACGAGGAGCTGCCGGTGGTCAAGGCCGAGGCCAGCGACGAGGCCGAGGAAGTGATCGAGGCCGGCGGTCTGTACGTGTTGGGTACCGAGCGGCACGAGTCGCGGCGTATCGACAACCAGCTGCGTGGCCGCTCTGGTCGCCAGGGCGACCCCGGTGAGTCGCGCTTCTATCTGTCGCTGGGCGACGAGTTGATGCGCCGCTTCAACGGCGCGGCGCTGGAAACGCTGCTGACCCGACTCAACCTGCCCGACGACGTGCCCATTGAAGCCAAGATGGTGACCCGCGCGATCAAGAGCGCGCAGACCCAAGTCGAGCAGCAGAACTTCGAGGTCCGCAAGAACGTCCTCAAATACGACGAGGTGATGAACCAGCAGCGCAAGGTCATCTATGAACAGCGACGGCGCATCCTCGAAGGCGAGAATTTGCAGGGGCAATCGCACGACATGCTCGTCGACGTGATCACCGCCTACGTGGACGGGGCAACCGCCGAGGGTTACTCCGAGGACTGGGATCTCGAGAAGCTCTGGGAGGCGCTGAAGACGCTGTATCCGGTTGGGATCGACCACAACAACCTGATCGACTCCGAGGCGATCGGTGAGCCCGGTGAGCTCACCCGCGAGGAATTGCTCGACGCGTTGGTCGAAGACGCCGAACGCGCCTACGCGGTGCGGGAGGCCGAGCTGGAGGAACTCGCCGGCGAGGGCGCGATGCGCCAACTGGAACGCAACGTGTTGCTCAACGTCATCGACCGCAAGTGGCGAGAGCACCTCTACGAGATGGACTACCTCAAAGAGGGCATCGGCCTGCGCGCGATGGCACAGCGCGATCCACTGGTGGAGTACCAGCGCGAGGGCTTCGACATGTTCACCGGCATGCTCGAGGGCCTCAAGGAAGAGTCGGTCGGCTTCTTGTTCAACGTCTCTGTCGAGGCGGTACCCGCCCCGCAGGTAGGCCCGGTCTTGGAAACGGGTGAAGTGCCGCAGGACCTGGCGGAGTTCGCCACTGCTGCCGCGGCAAGCGCACAGCAGCGGGCTACTGGTGGGACAGCCCGGTCGCATGAGCCCGCAACTGCTTTGCGCGCCAAAGGAATTCAGACTGAATCTCCTGCCTTGACGTATTCCGGGCCCGCCGAGGACGGTTCTGCGCAAGTGCAGGGCAACGGTGACGCGCAGCAGGCGGTGGCCGGGGCCGGGGGG
>NZ_JBAUZA010000222.1:0-2631 GCF_049585075.1 Mycobacterium sp. | reverse complement strand
CCTCGCGCTGAGCCGCGAAGAACGGAAAGGTTAGAACCGGCTCCAGCGCCGTCTGTCAAGTGCGTAAAGCCAGGGCAACGTCAAAAACGGTGTCATATACCAGATGTCGAACACCCACCAACCGGTGACGCCGAAGACACTCGAGCCGAAGCGCGCCGGGAAGTTCACCACCATATTGACTATGTAGCCGAGCCAGAGCATGACATAAGCCCAGCTGGTGATGATCATCCACCGGTATCCTCAGCGCTTCAGCTTGATAAAGCCGTATGCCGCGACCATCCGGGCCGGAAATACCCCCAGGATGCAGAAGACTTCCCAGCTCTTTTCCCCGGCGGCCGCCGAGCCGCCCGCCCACAGGCTGTTGTAGTCGAGGTAATAGGCGGCGTCGGCTAGCCGACCCCAACCCGTGAGCCCCCATTGCACGACGCGTGTGTCGTGCGCCCACAGGTCCAGCGACCAGCCGAGGAAGTTGGCGGCGGCGTCGACCATGGCGAACATTCCGAACAGCGTGACGGCGGCCGGGCGGACAAACTCACCCGATGCCTTTGCTCGGGCGGTCTTGACGAATCCGATAGCGATTACCACCAGCCCGATCAAGCTGAAAATCAGGCTGCCGGCGAGCACCGCACCGGTGATCAGCCAGCGATCGGCGGCCTTGACCACCGGGCCATCCGACTCGGGAACACCACGGTATGTGGTCTGCGCCGGCGGGCTCGCGCTGGTCTGGCCAATGCTGCTCATAGGACCCATCCATAACGAATCGCGACCACGGGCAGCACTGCTGAAGCACCGACAACAATGCCCACCAGGCAGCCAACGGCAACCACCATCAAAAACTTTGTCAGTGTCGGCACCTGCACGACGTACCACGACGCGCCATCTTTGAGGTCGACATCGCCTTCGTCCGGCGCGACCGGATCATCCAGAGTCGGGTTGTCCATCCGGCTAGCCGCGAAATACCAGATAAACAAGATGATCGGGTCGACCACAACCGCGCCCGCCAGTCATCCGAGGTCACCCCAAAAGCCTGTGCCGCCCAGCGGCGGGATACGCGCGGGCAGCTCCTTGCCGTCACCAAATCCGGTTCCGTAGCCATACAGCGCAGCTGCGATATAGCAGGCGGAGATCACAATTACGAAGAAAGCCACACATACGCAAGCGAGCACATATATGCCGCGCTTGCGCTGACGATAGGCACGGTCAAAGCTGACCGGAGTCCCAGTTTGGCTGTCCTGCATAGCTGTCTCCCGCGCAGCTGCGCGCCCATTACGGTGCGGGCGCCCGTGTGCGAGCCTTGCCCCACCTGTGGAGCGGGGACGCACAGTTCCTTTCAACAGTTCCACCGCGAACCTAGCACGGACCATATATTTGGTTCAAGCGCTGCGGTCGGCTCTTTCTTCGCTTTCAGGAAGCGGCAGCTCGACCGCAGCAATTGAGAATGAAAGGCCAAGCAAGTCACCACTTCTAGTGGTTAACTGCGACGCAGCCGTCCTCGGCGGAACTGGGGGCGATCCAGTCGCAATCTATCTGAGCCGCGAATCTGTAACCAAATATCTGCTCTATAAGCCACTGGCCGGTTCGAAGACGCCCGGCACCTAGATCATGTCGTTGCGGGTCAACCACCGCATCACCGGCCAGCCGACGAACACCGGTATCCAGCAAGTGAGGACGCGATAGAGCAGCACCGACGGCACACCGACGGCCGTGGGTACACCGAAGGCGGCCAGCCCACCGATCAGTGCCGCTTCCACGGCGCCGACGCCGCCGGGCGTGGGGGCGGCCGAGGCGAGGGTTCCGCCGACCATCGTCACCACCGTGACGGTGACGAAGGTCGCGTTGCCGCCGAACGCTTCGACGCTGGCCCACAGCGCCAACGCCGCACCGAGAGTTGTTCCGGTACAACCCAGTACGATCAGCCCCATCCGCTTGGGTTCGCGGGCAACCTCGATGAGGTCGGTGCTGATCTCCTTGACCTTCGGGCGCAGATCCGTTGCCAGCCAGCGCCGCAACCTGGGCACGAACAGGAAGGCGCCGACGATTCCCAGCGCCACACCCCCGATCAAATACAGCATGGTGGCCGCCGGGACGAAGTGCGACAGGTCAGTCCCCGCGCCCGCGGCGGTGCTGAAGAGGATCAGCAACAGCACATGCATGATCACCTGCACCGACTGCTGCAGCGCGACCGCGGTGGTTGCTCGCACCGTGCTGAGCCCGCTCTTCTGCAGGACCCGGGTGCTGAGCGCGAGCCCGCCGACGCCGGCCGGGGTGGTGGTGGCGGCAAAAGTGTTGGCCACCTGAGCGATTGTGAGTTTCCAGAAGTTGACCTTTTCGTCGGCCGACGCCCACAGCGCGGCCGCCGCGCCCACATACGTCGATGCCGAGATGGCCAGCCCCAGCAGCGCCCACCAATAGTTCGCTTTGCCCAGCTCGTTGAAGAAGGTCGGCACCGTGCTGATGAACGGGTACGCGACGTAGACCAGCGCGACGAGCAGCACCAGCTGGATGAGCTGGCCGCGGGTGAACCGGGTGATCGTCTCGGCTTTGATCTTTTCCGTACCGGTTTGGCGCATCACCGCCGCGCGGCTTCGGGAGATGACGGCGCCCGGATCGTTGACAGAGCTCCGAACACGT
>NZ_JBAUZA010000221.1:0-7892 GCF_049585075.1 Mycobacterium sp. | reverse complement strand
GGCCGGCTGACCGCCGGTAGAGATAGCCGCTCAGCCGCAGCCCCCAGATCGTGACCAGCGCTAGCAGCAGCCAGCGGCGTAACGCGTCGCCGTCGCCGAGGATTGCGGCGACCGCCGCGACCGCGATGAAGGCCAGCCCCCAGGCCACGTCCACGACGTTGTAGCGGCCGATACGGCGACCGATCGCGAACGTCACGGCGTGCACCACCAGCAGTGCGGCAGCCGAGACGCCCGAGACGACTCCGAATTCACCGATCATGGCCCGCATTCGAACGACTCTCGCATATCTGAGTATTCGGAGCGGGCGGTCGAGCGGATGACGGCGACACCCGAAAGCCATCCATGCCGTCAACCGCTCCGAATAAGCAACTATCCGACCGAACAAGAGGAGCTGAAGCAAGATGAAGGATGTTCACGCAAAGACATTCGCGGTGGGCCTGGCGGCGATTGCGGCCCTGGGGTTCTCGGCGTGTTCGAGCAACAAATCCCAGTCCGCGCGGCAGACCAGCGCGAATCCGGCCATGAGCACGATGGCGCCCGCCGCCACGACCGCAATGACGCCCGCGGCCAACCTGATCGGTACTGGATGCGCGGATTACTCCGCCCAGCATCCCAGTGGTCCCGCGTCGGTCACCGGAATGGCACAGGACCCGGTCGCGACGGCGGCGTCCAACAACCCGATGCTGTCGACGTTGACCGCCGCACTCTCCGGCAAGCTGAACCCGAACGTCAACCTGGTCGACACCCTCAACAGCGGTCAGTACACCGTCTTCGCGCCGACCAACGCCGCATTCGACAAGCTGCCGCAGAGCACGATCGACGAGCTCAAGACCAACGCTGACATGTTGAAGAACATCCTGACCTATCACGTGGTGCAAGGGCAGGAAAGCCCGAACACCGTTGACGGCGCTCACAAGACGCTGCAGGGTGCTGAGGTGAAGGTGACCGGCCAGGGGAATGGCCTCAAAGTCGACGACGCGGGGCTGGTATGCGGTGGCGTGCACACCGCCAACGCGACGGTGTACATGATCGACACCGTGCTGACCCCGCCCAACCGATGATCCACCAGGAGTGTGGTAGCGAATAGTGAACATGTTGTCGCTGGCGCTGATCGGTCTAACCGGAGGGCTGATCACTGGCATCTCGCCATGCGTGCTTCCGGTGTTGCCGGTGATCTTCTTCGCCGGCACATCCGGCGCGTCAGTCACGCCCGGCACGCCCGTCGGCGCCGTCGCGGTTGCGGTGGAGCCGAAACAGCAAGTCTCGCGGCCGTATCGGGTAATCGGCGGCCTGGTGTGCAGCTTCAGCCTGGTCACGCTGATCGGCTCAGCCTTGCTGTCGTTGCTGCACCTGCCGCAGGATGCCATTCGCTGGGTCGCGCTGGCCGCATTGGTCGCAATCGGTCTCGGGTTGATCTTCCCGCGCGTCGAGCAACTGCTGGAGCGGCCGTTCTCACGCATCCCACAAAAGCAGATCGCCGCCCGTAGCAACGGGTTTGGCCTCGGCCTAACGCTCGGTGTGCTTTATGTGCCATGCGCCGGCCCGGTGTTGGCCGCGATTGTGGTGGCCGGCGCCACCGCAAACATCGGTGTGCCCGTCGTCATCCTCACCGTGGCCTTCGCTATCGGCACCGCGGTGCCGCTGTTGTTCTTCGCGCTGGCGGGTCAGCGAGTTACTCAGCGGGTCAGTGCGTTTCGTCGTCACCAACGCGAGATCCGCATCACGGCAGGGGTGGTGACTCTGCTGCTGGCGATAGCGCTGGTGTTCAACCTGCCCGCAGCGCTGCAGCGGGCCATTCCCGACTACACCGGCTCGCTGCAGAACAAGCTGGGCAACGGGCAACAGATTCAGGAAGAGCTCGGCGGCATTGTCAACGACCAGAACAAACAATTGTCCAACTGCGCAAGCGGCTCCGTGCAGCTACAGAACTGCGGCGCCGCACCCGACCTCAAGGGCATCTCCGCATGGCTGAACACCCCTGGGGACAAGCCAATTGACCTGCACGCGTTGCGGGGCAAGGTGGTGCTGGTCGACTTCTGGGCCTACTCCTGCATCAACTGCCAGCGCGCCATCCCGCACGTTGAAGGCTGGTACAAGGCGTACCAAGACGACGGTTTTGAGGTCATCGGCGTGCACACCCCGGAATATGCCTTCGAAAAGGTCACCGGCAACGTGAAAAAGGGAGCGGCTGATATCGGCATCAGCTACCCGATCGCCCTAGACAACAGCTACTCGACGTGGACGAATTACCGCAACCAGTACTGGCCGGCTGAATACTTGATCGATGCAAGCGGTATCGTCCGGCACGTCAACTTCGGCGAAGGCGACTACAACGGCACCGAGAAGTTGATCCGCGAGCTGATCACAAGTGCGCGAACGAAAGTCGCACTGCCGCCGCCGGTGGACGCAGCCGATACGACACCGCAGGAAGGCTTGACTCCCGAAACGTATTTCGGTGTCGGCAAGATGGTCAACTACGCCGGAGACGGCGGCTACGACAAAGGACAGCGGAACTTCACATTCCCGCCGTCAGTGCCCGACGACACCTTCGCCCTGCAGGGACCGTGGACACTGGACTATGAGGGCGCGACGGCCGACAGCGACGCCTCCAGCATCAAGCTGAACTACCGCGCCAAAAACGTCTACATCGTCGTCGGCGGAACGGGCACGATGACGGTCGTGCGCGACGGGAAAACCACGGCGGTTGCCGTCAGTGGGCCGCCCACCTCACACCAGATCGTGAATGGCAACGACGTGGCCCGTCGCTTACTCGACGTGCGGTTAAGCAAAGGGCTGCAGGCGTTTTCCTTTACCTACGGCTGATCGTTATGGCTTGATGACGTGCGACGGGTCGGGCCGCAGCTCCGGCGGGGCCTGGCTGTAGTCGCCGAACGGCCCGTCGCGATGCTCGACTGCAGCCCGAACACCCTTCGTGGCGGCGGTCTGGATGAAGTCGAGCGCTTCGGGGGTGTTGCGCATCAGGCCGTCCAGGATGCCGCCCAGCATTTGGGTCGACGCCAGGCCCATGTTTTCGTAGGCCTGGTTCACCACCAGCTTCTGAGCTTGCAACTGCGACAACGGGATTCGTGCTAGCTCGGCCGCGACCTCGGCGACCCTGGCCTCCAGCCGCTCGAAAGGGACCGCCTCGTTGATCAGTTCGACCTCGGCGGCCTGCACACCGGTCAGCGGTCGGCCCGTCAACGAGTGCCACTTGACCTTGGCCAGGCTGAGCCGATACAGCCACATCCCGGTCAGATACGCGCCCCACATCCGGCTGTAGGGGGTGCCGATGACGGCGTCGTTGCTGGCGATGACGATGTCGGCGCACAACGCGTAGTCGCTGGCCCCGCCGACACACCAGCCGTGCACTTGGGCGATCACCGGCTTGGACGCCCGCCAGATCGCCATGAACTTGTGCGTCGGCCCGGTCTCGCGGGCGGTCACCATCGCGAAATCCTTGCCCGGATCCCAGCGCCCCGCGGTGTTCATCGCCTCGCCCCAGTGCTGGAAGCCATCGCCGAAGTCGTAGCCGCCGGAGAACGCCCGGCCGGCGCCGCGCAGCACGATGACCTTGATTTCCGGGTCCCGCTCGGCGCGCCCAACAGCGGCCTCGATCTCGTCGGGCATGGGCGGAACGATGGTATTGAGGTGGTCGGGGCGGTTCAGCGTGATGGTGGCGATCGGACCGGCCGTCGTGTACAGGAGCGTCTCGAACTGAGCAGTTGGCATGGCTCAAGGGAAGTCGCTGGGCGACGTTGTGTCTAGGGACCTCGCTCGTCAGTGGCTATAGCGGTCGTGGAGTCGACCCAGCGTGGCTTCGATACCGGCGGCGTTGCGCTTGGCAAAGCCGGTCAGGTCGTAGTACTTGAGCAGGTCCTTGACAGGTCCGGTGTCGCGATAGTCGAACGTTTCGGTGACCCGCGTACTGGTCGGCGTGACCGCGGCGAACTCCCATCGCCAACTATGGCCAAGGGGATGGCGCCATTCGATGAGCCGGTCGGGTTCGAACGCGGTCACCGTGCTGGTGATGCGATACGGCATCCCGAACATCGCCATCTTGGTGGAAAACCGCGCGCCTGGGCTAAGACGCTCGGGTCCGCGGATGTTGTCGCGCACCGTCCCAGATCCGTCAAGCTCGCGGTGGCGGCGTGGGTCGGCAACGATCGCGAACAACTCGCTAGCCGGGGCGCCTACCTCGACCGAACGGCTGACCTGCTTGGGTCCGGCATCGACGACGGTTACCGTCACGATCTTGCCGGATTCATCTTGCCTCCCTGGCTCCACTTAAGGAGACGGTGGCCGTGGTTCAGTAGTTCAGGTATCCAGGCTACCGAGGCCGGCGTTGCCGCCGGTACCCCCCGCACCGGCGTCGGCGCCGGCCCCGGACGTGTCCTAGAAGTTCTCGGGTGTTGCTCAGCTGATAGCTCGACTTAAGGCGGGGCGTCGGGCCTTAATCGTCGGCGTGCCGTTTCTGATCCCACCGCTCAAGACGTGCTTGTAACTCGACCAGCCCGACCCCAGCGACCGGAGCGGCGATGAAGAAGAAGCAGGCCACCGTCAGGGGAGTCATCTCGACCTCCTACCCGGCCCTCCCGAGCCTAACCTTCCCCATACGTCTTTCTTAGATGTCTTTAAGGTACGCCTTAGGTAGCCGTCAGGAAAGTCAAACCGCCGATTTTCTCCAACATGTGCCAAAAAAGTTACTTCGGCGCCGCCTGTGACGGGAGTGACGCCAGCGGCTCAACTGCCCAACATTCGCCACAGGAACGCGAAACTCAGCGCCGCCTTGAACGCGGTCTGCGCGTTATCGGCGGCACCGGCGTGGCCGCCCTCGATGTTCTCGTAGTACCAGACTCGGTGGCCCGCGGCTTCCAGTGCCGCCGTCATCTTGCGGGCATGACCCGGATGCACCCGGTCGTCACGCGTTGACGTGGTAATCAGCACCGGCGGGTAGTCGGTGCCAGCCGAAATATTGTGGTACGGGGAGTACTCGCCGATGAACTCCCAATCCTCCGGATCGTCTGGGTTGCCGTATTCGGCGACCCACGACGCGCCCGCCAGCAATAGATGGAAGCGGCGCATGTCCAGCAACGGCACCTGACAGACCAGCGCGCCGAACAACTCCGGGTATTTGGTCAGCATGATGCCCATCAGCAGGCCGCCGTTGCTACCACCTTGCGCGCCGAGTTGCCGCACGGTGGTGATATCGCGGGCCACCAAATCGGTTGCCACCGAGGCGAAGTCCTCGGCGACCAGATGGCGGCCCGCGCGCATCGCCTGGGTGTGCCAGCCGGGGCCGTATTCGCCACCACCGCGGATGTTGGCCAGCACAAAGGTGCCGCCGTACTTCAGCCACAGCCGGCCCAATACGCCGTCGTACCCGGGTGTGCGGGCGACCTCGAATCCGCCGTAGCCGCTGAGCAGTGTCGGGCCGGGCCCAGTCGCGTCCTGCGGGCGCACCACGAAATACGGGATCGCGGTGCCATCCTTTGACGTCGCGAAATACTGTGCGACGGTGATGCCTTCGGCGTCGAAGAACGCCGGTGCGGACTTGATTTGTTCCAGCGGTCCGTCGGCAGCTCCGCGCAGTAGCCGCGACGGCGTGGTGAATCCGCTGGAATCCAAGAAGATTTCGTCGCCGGTGTCGTCGGCGGCGGCGATAACCGTGTTGGTATTGGCCGGCACATCGGTCAGCGGTCGACGCTGCCAAGTGCCGGGTGTGACGATCTCGACGCGGCTGGCTACATCGGCCAGCGTGACCACGACCAGCCGGTCGCGTGTCCACGCGTAGTGCAGCAGGCTGGTGTGAGCGTCGGGTTCGAACACAACCTGCAATTGTGCTGTGCCAGCGAGGAATTCGTCATAGTCTGCGGCCAATAGCGAGCCCGCGGTATAGCTGGCGCTGCCGGTGATCCAGTCGGTGCGCAATTCGATCAGCAGCCACTGCCGGTGCACCGATATCGACGCGTCGGTGGGCGCATCGATGCGGATCGATTCTTCGCCGCGCAGCTCATACACCTGGTCGTTGAAGAAGTCGAGGGCCCGCTGCAGCAGCGTCCGCTCGAAGCCGGGCGTGCGGTCAACTCCGGCCGCCGCGATCACGTCGGTGGGCGCGCCTTCGAATACCGTCTGCGCATCCTCCAGCGGTTGCCCACGGTGCCATCGCTTGACGATGCGGGGGTAGCCGGATTCGGTCAGCGAGTCAGCGCCGAAGTCGGTGCCAATCAGCAGAGTATCCGGATCGACCCAGCTGAATCCAGATTTGGCCTCGGCCAACGCGAACCCTCCGTCAACGAATTCGCGTGTGCCCATATCGAATTCACGCATGACAGCTGCGTCCGAGCCGCCACGGGACAGGCTGATCAGGGCCCGCGTGTGATCGGGTTCGATGACGTTGGCGCCGGCCCACACCCAGTTTTCGTCGTCGGCGCGGGCCAACTCGTCGACGTCGATCAGCACATCCCAGTCCGGGCTATCGCTGCGGTAGCTGTCCAGCGTGGTCCGCCGCCACAGCCCACGCGGGTTGGCGGCGTCGCGCCAGAAGTTGTACAGATAGTCGCCGCGACGGCGCACGTAGGGGATCCGGGCATCGGTGTCGAGCACCTCGAGTGCCGCGGTGCGCATTAGCTCGAACTCCGCGCCGGAAAACTCGGCCACCGTCGGCTCGTTGCGGGCGCGCACCCAATCGAGCGCTTCTTCGCCGAGGATGTCCTCCAGCCAGAGGTATGGGTCGTCGGTCATGGGACTCATTGTCGCGGCGGCCCAGGACACCGCCGTTAGGCGACGCTCGTGACGGTGGCCAGCCAGGGGATTTCCAGTGCGCCGTCGTGTTCGAACGGCGCCACTGCAGGGTCGAGGGTGCTGCGAACGGCCTTGACCTCATCGCCGTCGAGCGAGCTGACCAGCTCGGCAACGGGTCCCGCGACCGAGGCGATGTAGTTCCAGTAGTCGTCCTTGCCGTCGAACCGCATGGCGCCGGTGAGCTCGTCGACCGTGACGTCCGTGAAACCGGCTGCGGCGGCCAGGGCTTGGTTGTTCTCGGCGGTGGCCAGCGAGAACATACCGCCTGGGGCGAACGCGTCACCCGGAGGTGCGACGCCGTTCTGCAGCAACGCCGCAACGACGTGAAAAATCCACGGGTTGTGCTGCGGTAGTCCCCAGGTGGCATAGGCGCACCGTCCGCCCGGCCGCAGCACGCGCCGGATCTCGGCGAGCGCGCGCTGTTGCTCGGGCACGAGCATCAGCCCGAACCGCGACAGAACCCCGTCGACGCTGCTATCCGGCAAGTCAATCTGGCTCGCGTCGATGACACGGCACTCGATGTTGTCCAAGCCCCGCTCCGCGGCCCCGCGGCGAGCCGCCTGGACCATCGCGGGCACGAAATCACTGCAAATAACACGGCCGGTGGAACCGAGCCTGGCGGCGGCGAGGAAGCCGGTTTCGCCCGGACCCGCGGTGAGCTCCAGCACTGACTGGCCCGGCTGGGGATCGATCTGGTCGACGAGCCACTCGGACACCGAGCGGACGTCCTCGAAGAGGCGGTCTCGATACTTATCCCATGCCGGCGCGACCGCGCTCCAATGCCGCAGGGCGGCCTCGGCGGCGTTGATCTCCGACATTTCGCACGACTCCTTTCCCTGCGCTTCGCCCCCTGACTGTAGGGGCCGCCGCGGCGGTAGTGTGAGTTTTGTCACGCATGACCGAGGAGCTGATTTCGATGACCGTCTACGCACGTCCGGGTTCCGCTAAGGCACTGATGTCGTACGAATCCCGGTACGGCAACTTCATCGGGGGCGAGTGGGTAGCGCCGGTGGGTGGTCGGTATTTCGAGAACCCGACGCCGATCACCGGCCAAAATTTCTGCGAGATACCGCGCTCCGACGAAGCTGACA
>NZ_JBAUZA010000220.1:0-3207 GCF_049585075.1 Mycobacterium sp. | reverse complement strand
GGTCGACTGCGGCCTTTGCCCGCATCGACACCGACCACTGTTGCGGCTCGATCTCTTTGAACACCGCCGCCACCTCGGCCTCCTCGGTGGTACGGACGATGTCGACGATGCTCTCCACTTCCTCCGGGCGGGCGCTGATCCATTCCTGGTGTGCGACAACGGCGTACACCATCCCGCGACCGTCGATCGCGTCCGGCACGAGCTGCGCCGAACCCAACACCCGCGACAGCATCGTCAGCCACCGGAACGGATGGGTGTCCATCAACGACCGGCTGATCGCCGCGTTGTCGACGCCCAACTCGACCAGCCTGGCCGCCAACCGATGTGCGCGCGCGCTGGCCCACCGGAACGACCCGGTATCGGTGAGCAGCCCCGCGTAAAGGCAGTGCGCCACGTCGGCGTCGATCGGCTTACCCCACGCGTCGAGCAACTCGGCAACCAGCATCGTGGTGGAGTCCGCCGACGGGTCGACGAGGTTCACCGTGCCGAACAGCTGATTCGACGCGTGATGGTCGATCACCAGCAGTTCTGGCGCGATATCCGCGATTTCGCGCAGTTCTCCGAGCCGGTTGATACTCGGAATATCCACGGTGACAACAAGATCGACATCACGACGCATGACACGCGGATCGACCAGCAGCTGACCGCCGGGCAGCGACCGTAACGACTCCGGAAGCTCCGCCGGGGCCGCGAAGCTGACCTGGACGGCCTTGCCGCACCGGTCCAGCTCCAGGGCCAGCGCCAGCCCGGCACCGATCGTGTCGGCATCGGGATAGACATGGCAGACCACCGCGACCGTGTCGGCGGCGGACAGCACCTCGGCAGCCCCGACGGCGTCAACCCGTCGTGCCGTGGTCGCTGCTTCAGCCTTCGAGTTGATCGTCGTCACCGGTCTCCTCTGCAGTGGTCCGGTATGGGTCGGCCTCTCCCGCCGGCTTGGCGCCTTCGCGAACCCGAGCCACATCGGCGTCTGCGGCGCGGGCGCGGGCCAGCAACTCTTCCATCCGTTGCACCGAGTCGGACACCGTGTCCCGGGTGAACGTCAGCGTAGGCGTGAACCGTACGCCAGTGCCAGCCCCGACCTTGGTGCGCAGCACACCCTTCGCACGGTCCAGCGCCGCTGCGGCGCCGTCGTAGTCGGGTTCGTCGTCCAGCGTCGACCCCATCACCGTGTAGTACAGCGTCGCGTCGTGCAGATCGCCGGACAACTTAGCGTCGACGATGGTGATTCCGGCCAGCCCGGGATCCTTGATCTCGTACTCGATCGCCGAGGCGACGATCGCGGTAATCCGCTTGGCCAGTCGGCGGGCTCGGGCCGGGTCAGCCATGCCGTGTGTTCAGGTTGTCCGAATTCATCTTCAGGAGCGTTCCTTCTGGACCAGCTCGTAGGTTTCGATGACGTCGCCTTCTTTGATGTCGGAGTAGCTCAGCGTCAGACCGCACTCATAGCCTTCGCGGACCTCAGTGACGTCGTCCTTCTCCCGCCGCAATGACTGTACGGTCAGGTTCTCGGCGACCACAATGTTGTCCCGCAACAGCCTGGCCTTGGCGTTACGCCGCACCACACCGGACGTCACCAAACAACCGGCGATGACACCGACCTTCGACGAACGGAACAGCGCGCGGATCTCGGCGCGACCCAGTTGGTGCTCCTCGTAGATCGGCTTGAGCATGCCGCGCAGGGCCTTTTCGATCTCGTCGATCGCCTGGTAGATCACCGAGTAGTACCGGATGTCCACGCCTTCGCGGTTGGCCAGCTCGGTCGCCTTGCCCTCGGCTCGCACGTTGAAGCCGATGATCACCGCGTCCGAGGCCGACGCCAGGTTGACGTTGGTCTCGGTGATGCCACCAACGCCGCGGTCGATGACCCGCAGTTCCACCTCGTCGTCGACCTGAATGCCCATCAGGGCCTCTTCCAGCGCCTCGACGGTACCGGCGTTGTCGCCCTTGAGGATCAGGTTCAGCTGGCTGGTTTCTTTCAGCGCCGAGTCCAGGTCCTCCAGGCTGATCCGCTTGCGCGACCGCGCCGCGAGCGCGTTGCGCTTGCGGGCGCTGCGCCGGTCGGCGATCTGGCGTGCGATGCGGTCCTCGTCGACCACCAGCAGGTTGTCACCGGCTCCGGGCACCGACGTGAAGCCGATGACCTGGACCGGCCGCGATGGCAGTGCCTCGTGGACGTCCTCGCCGTGCTCGTCGACCATGCGGCGGACCCGGCCGTAGGCGTCGCCGGCGACGATCGAGTCACCGACCCGCAGCGTGCCGCGCTGGATCAGCACGGTGGCCACCGGCCCGCGACCGCGGTCCAGGTGCGCCTCGATCGCCACACCCTGGGCTTCCATATCGGGGTTGGCCCGCAGGTCCAAAGCGGCGTCTGCGGTCAGCAGCACCGCCTCTTCCAGAGCCTCGATGTTGGTGCCCTGCTTGGCAGAGATATCCACGAACATCGTGTCGCCACCGAAATCCTCTGCCACCAAACCGTATTCGGTGAGCTGCCCGCGAATCTTGGCGGGGTCGGCGCCTTCCTTGTCGATCTTGTTCACCGCCACCACGATCGGCACGTCGGCCGCCTGCGCGTGGTTAATGGCTTCCACTGTCTGCGGCATCACCCCATCGTCGGCGGCGACCACCAGGATCGCGATGTCGGTGGCCTTGGCACCGCGGGCACGCATGGCAGTGAACGCCTCGTGACCCGGGGTGTCGATGAAGGTGATCGGTCGCTCGCTGCCGTCGAGGTCGACGGAAACCTGATAGGCGCCGATGTGCTGGGTGATCCCGCCGGCCTCGGCCTCGCGGACGCTGGCATTCCGGATGGTGTCCAGCAGCCGCGTTTTACCGTGGTCGACGTGACCCATCACGGTCACCACCGGCGGACGGGTCTGCAGGTCCTCCTCGCTGCCCTCGTCTTCGCCGTAGGTCAGGTCAAAGGACTCCAGCAGCTCACGGTCTTCGTCCTCGGGGCTGACGACCTGGACGTTGTAGTTCATCTCGCCGCCCAGTAGTTCGAGCGTCTCGTCGCCGACCGACTGAGTGGCCGTCACCATCTCACCGAGGTTGAACAGCGCCTGCACCAGAGCGGCCGGGTTGGCGTCGATCTTCTCGGCGAAATCCGAGAGCGATGCCCCGCGGGCCAGCCGGATGGTCTCGCCGTTGCCGTGCGGCAACCGCACGCCGCCGACGACCGGCGCCTGCATGTTTTCGTATTCGGCG
>NZ_JBAUZA010000219.1:0-3762 GCF_049585075.1 Mycobacterium sp. | reverse complement strand
CGCGGAGCCATAGCTGACCCGGCGTGCCCGCCGAGGGCAGCGGCCAGCGCTCGGGCTGATTCCCGAAGGCGGTAGCGGTAAGGTCGGACTCGATTGTCGGACCATAGGTCATAGAGATCACTGGCGTGCAGTAGTTAAGACTTCATGCTCTGCGAGTTACGCCGGTATTAAATCTAACGCTGATCATATTTGTGGGGATTTCCGGTGCGGCGGCTGCGAGCTGGGACATTGCGAGATAACACCCCGTCACCATGCATGCCGAGGCCAGCAGACTCATCGCGTCGATGAACTCGCGGTAAATTATCAAGCCGCCGTTGGGCATTCGGCGACCGCAGCGTGTTGACGAAATTTCTGTAGGCCCCCTACCTTTAAGGCCGACGAGTAGTCACCGACGACCCGCTCGAATCAAGAACACATGGGCGTGTAGAGAGGGACTTCAATGCCACAGCCAGAACAGCTACCAGGCCCCAACGCCGATATTTGGGACTGGCAATTACACGGCCTTTGCCGCGGGGTGGATTCCTCGGTGTTCTTTCATCCGGACGGCGAGCGTGGTCGCGCCCGCATGCAGCGTGAGCGGCGCGCCAAGGAGATGTGCCGCGCCTGCCCAGTGATGACCCAGTGCCGCACGCATGCCCTGGAAGTTGCCGAGCCATACGGCATCTGGGGCGGCCTGTCGGAAACCGAGCGCGAGCTACTGCTCAAGCGTGACATCGGTAGATCTCGCGGTATCCGCCGCACCGCCTAGGCGCTAAGCAGACAGAGCCCCGCCCCGGGAGATCGGGGCGGGGCTCTGTCGCTTTGAAACTCGCTGGGCCACTTGGCCTTTTGTGGTCTCGCCGCCGCGACACGTAAACCGCTGCGACGACACGCCGCGAACCTCTACAGTGGCTGCAGTCTCGAGGAGCGAAGACTCGCTAGGAGCAACCTCCGACAGCAGTAGCGGCAGCCGACGGAAGTGATCACAGTGAGCCGTAACCGAAGAGCCGTCGTCCCCTTGAGCACGTGCGTTCTCGCCCTGATTGTGTTCGCACTCGCCGGCTGTACAGAGCCGATAGCGCCGCCAACCACAAAGACCGTGACTGGGTCAACCGCGACGGCGTTGCCCGCGACCGGGACGACGAGAGCCGCGATCATTCCCGCGGGCGCCCAGCCGCAACTGGCATCAGATCCCGCGCAGCTGGCCGACGATCTAGTCGGCGACGAGCTTGCGCTACGCAACCAGTCGACGGCGGAGGCCGCGCTAGCGGAGGCCGCACACCGCCAGCAGGCGGCCTACCGCTCGATCGGGCGGCATCCCGAATGGGATGCGATCACGCGGCCGCGGATTCCGCCGTCACTACTCGACGTCTACGACCGCAACGTCGATGCCCGTCGACAGCTTCAGGCGATGACGCCCGCGAAAAACACCGTGCCGCCGTGGCGCATCGAGCCTCCTGCTCCGGCGGACCAATTGTTGAGCTACTACCACGAAGCAGAGTCGGCGTCCGGGGTCGGCTGGAACTACCTGGCGGCGATCAACCTGATCGAGACCCGCTTCGGCAGCATCCAGGGCGACAGCACCGCCGGCGCGCAAGGCCCCATGCAGTTCTTGCCCTCGACGTTCGCCGCGTACGGTCAGGGCGGCGACGTCCACTCCCCACGCGACAGCATCATGGCAGCTGGCCGTTATCTGGCCGCCAATGGCTTTGCCAACGATCGTGATCACGCGATCTGGCGGTACAACCATTCTGACGAATATGTCCGGGCGGTCGACCAATACGCGGCAGTGCTCGCCGCCGACCCCGCTACGTATCCCGACTATTACCGGTGGGATGTCTATTACGCCACCACCGCCGGCGACGTGTTACTGCCCATCGGCTACGCGGCGACGGCACCAATTCCGGTGGCAGACTATCTGGCCACCCACCCGCAGTGACGTGACCGATCCCGTGCGGGCGCGCAGGTCTCCAAAGCCGACCTGATGCTGGCAGCTAACGTCCAAGTTGTTGCCAGCTACCTCACAGGAGGCGCTGCTTAGAATCGGCTCCGACCGCAGGCAGGCTATCGGACCAGGGGGCGGAAGCAGATGTCGCACCGCGGCTCGAGACCGCGCAAAAACAATAAATTCGTGAACCTGAGAAATACAGGTGGTTAGCCTGAGAAATATGGGTGATCGCCGCAACAAAGCGGCGTTAAGAAAGTGTTATTATTTTGGATTCCTTCCGTTAAACGTCGATAATGAGATAGCCCGCTGGTCGAGGACTGTGCTGGTAGGCGACACAAACCACGGCTAACGTAACGAATTAGGCGGTTTGCCCGACCATTAATCGGGAAAGGGAAGGCAATGTTTCCTGGGACTGTTGAGCCCGAATGTCTTGAGCGCCGGCAGATGATTTTGCCAGGCATTGTCGGCGCGGTGAGCGGTGCAAATATGAACGTCGCGATGCTGGCGTCGGCTGACGACGCGCCGGACCCAGAGGCGACAAAAGCCGTGGCGCGTGCCACGATTCACCCAGCAGTCACTGGCACCGCCACGGCTGGGCGCGAGCTGTTCGTAACCGCCACACAGACCAGTGTCGGGCCGTCTGGCGCCATCGACTGGGCCAACTCAATCGCGGTGAATTAGAGGGGTGGCTTAGCAATGGACTTTGGTAATTACCCGCCAGAGGTCAACTCCGCTCGAATGTATGCCGGTGCCGGTTCGGCGCCAATGCTCACCGCCGCCGAAGCCTGGCAAGAGTTGGCCGCCGAGCTACATTCGGCGGCCAACTCGTATCAATCTGTGGTGTCGGGGTTGACCACCGGGCCGTGGCTGGGTCCCGCATCGGTATCGATGGCAGCTGCGGCCGCGTCCTACGTCGCGTGGCTCAACGCCACCGCCGTGCAGGCCGAGGAAACGGCCGCCCAAGCCACGGCTGCCGCAGCCGCATACCAAACGGCGTTTACCTCGACGGTGCCGCCGCCGTTGGTTGCTGCCAACCGCACTCAGCTAATGACGCTGGTGGCGACGAACCTGTTCGGCCGAAACACGCAGAAGATCGCGGCCAACGAGGCGCAATACGCCGAAATGTGGGCGCAGGACACCGCGGCGATGTACGGCTACGCAGCTTCGTCAGCATCCGCGACAGCGCTGACACCGTTCACTCCGCCACAGCAAACCACCAACCCGGGCGCCTCGGCCGCCCAGGCCGCCGCCACCACCCAGGCCGCCGGCACGTCGGCCGGCAACGTGCAGAGCACGGTGTCATCGATTCAACAAGCGTTCTCCTCGGTGCCCGGCGCCCTGCAAAGCCTTGCAACGGGAGCCGCAGTGCCGGCCCAGACGGACCCACTGAGCACGCTCGCCAATCTGATCGCTATTTTCTTTGACCTACCGGCCGCCATTGCGACTTTCGGCGCTGACATTCCGTTGGGAACCATCGGTGTAATCGCCCTTCCTTTCGATGTCGTCGGCGCCTTGACCGGTACTCACACCGACCGAATCGTCAGCGGATGGAATGGGGAACAAGCCTGGCCGGGCGACGGGCCGGCTCCGGTAGAGCCGTTCCCTGCGCAGCTGCTGAATTTGCCCCCAGGCACGATACCGTCGCCGAGCGTCGCCGCCGCTCTGGGCGAGTCGAACACCGTTGGGGCAATGTCGGTTCCGCCGACCTGGGCAGTCTCAACACCGGCGGTCAAACCCATGTCGTTCACGCTGCCAGCACTGTCCGACACCACGGTCAGCGCCGCCGCCGCGCCAGCAGCAGAACTCGGTTCGGGGAGCACGCTGTCCGAGATGGC
>NZ_JBAUZA010000218.1:0-3150 GCF_049585075.1 Mycobacterium sp. | reverse complement strand
GCGGGACAGGCGCCCGTGGTGGATCTCGTAGCCGTGCAGCGATTCCTCCCAGCGGCGCAGCACCTTGTCGGGGGCGAACACGATGTCGGCGTCGAGCAGCCCGAGCCCCTGCACTCGGCCCGATCGGCTTTCGACCGGGTCGTCGATCCAGCGGCACAGCATCTGGAAGCCACCGCAGATGCCCAGCACCGTCCGGCCCGACGCCGCATGCGCAGCGATGGCCTGGTCCAGGCCGCGCTCACGCAGCCAACCCAGGTCGGCGACGGTGGCCTTGGTGCCCGGTAGCACGACGACGTCGGCATCAGCGACGTCGGCGGGTTGGCTGACCCAACGCACCAGCACGCCGGGTTCGCACGCCAGCGCTTCGATATCGGTGGAGTTGGAGATCCGCGGCAGCCGCGGAACCGCGACCCGTAGCCACCCCGAGCCGCGCGGCGGTTGCGGTCTGCCGATCACTCGGTGGGCCAGCACCGAGACGGAATCCTCGGCGTCGAGCCACAGGTCGTCGCAGTACGGCAGCACCCCGTATGTCGGCCGCCCGGTGAGCTCGGCGAGTTGCTGCAACCCGGGCTCCAGCAGCGCCGCGTCGCCGCGAAATTTGTTCACGATGAACCCGGCGATCAGCGCTTGGTCGTCGGGCTCGAGCACCGCCACCGTCCCGAACAGATGCGCCAGCAACCCGCCGCGATCGATGTCGCCGACCAGAATCACCGGCACATTCGCGGCTCGGGCCAGGCCCATATTGACCAAGTCTGTTGCGCGCAAGTTGATTTCGGCCGGTGATCCGGCGCCCTCGCACACCACGGCATCGAATTCGGTTCTTAGTTGCGACAATTCGTCCAGCACGACGGTGAGAAGCTTGTTGCGATGCGACCAGTACTCGGTCGCAGTCACGGAGTCGACGGCCTGCCCCCGGATGACCAGTTGCGAGGTCGTATCGCTGCCCGGTTTGAGCAGGATCGGGTTGAACCGCACGCTGGGGGCAAGACCGGCCGCCCGGGCCTGCATCGCCTGGGCTCGGCCGATCTCACCGCCCTCGACGGTGACCGCGGAATTGTTTGACATGTTCTGCGCCTTGAACGGTGCGACCCGAATACCTTTGCGCGCCAGCAACCGGCAGAGTCCGGCGACCACCACTGACTTCCCGGCGTCAGAGCTGGTGCCGGCGACCAGCACCGCACCGCTCACCTTTTTGTGGCGAGCGCTAGAGACACGTAAGGATGTCCGCGCCGGACTCGGTGACCAGCAACGTGTGCTCGAATTGCGCAGTCCACTTGCGGTCTGTGGTGACGACGGTCCAGTCGTCGTCCCAGATCTCGTAGTCGAGCCCGCCGAGGTTGATCATCGGCTCGATGGTGAACGTCATGCCCGGCTCGAGGATCGTGGTGACCGATGGCTGGTCGTAGTGCAGGACAACGAGCCCGTTGTGAAAGGTCGTACCGATGCCGTGACCGGTGAAGTCGCGAACGACGTTGTAGCCGAACCGGTTTGCATAGGATTCGATGACACGGCCGACCACTGACAGCGCGCGGCCCGGTTTGACGGCTTTGATCGCCCGCATCGTCGCCTCGTGGGTGCGCTCGACAAGCAGCCGGTGCTCTTCGGAAACGTCGCCGGCCAGGAACGTGGCGTTGGTGTCACCGTGCACGCCGTCGATGTAGGCGGTGACGTCGATGTTGACGATGTCGCCGTCTTCGATCACCGTCGAGTCGGGGATGCCGTGGCAGATGACCTCGTTCAGCGACGTACAGCACGACTTCGGGAAACCCTTGTAGCCCAGCGTTGACGGGTAGGCGCCGTGGTCGACCATGTAGTCGTGGGCGATCCGATCCAACGCGTCGGTCGTCACGCCGGGCGCCACCGCCTTGCCCGCCTCCGCGAGCGCACCGGCCGCAATCCGACCGGCAACCCGCATCTTCTCGATGACTTCGGGCGTTTGCACCCACGGCTCGGTGCCTTCCCGGGCCGTCGGCTTGCCGACATACTCCGGACGCGGGATCGACTTGGGCACCGGCAGTGTCGGCGACACCACACCGGCAGATAGCGCGGAACGAACAGGCATACCGCCAGCGTATCTGGTCGTCAGGGATGCCGAGCCCGGCGCAGCAACGACCGGCGCGGTCCCTTGATTTTCACCAAGCCGCACACCACCCGGCCGGTCAAGACCACGTGCGGAATACCCTCGGCCGGCGCGGTCTTCCGGCGGTCGCTGGCGCTGCCGCCGTAGACCTCGACGTCGTCGATCGATGCGCTGGCGCCCTCGGGCAACCGGATCTCCACCGACCCGAACCTCATGTCGAGCTCGATGACGACGACCGGCCCGGCGAATCGCGCCTTGACTAGGTCCAGCTCGACGGAGCCCATCCGGCGCACCAACGCCAGCCGAGTCGGGACGGTCCATTCGCCGTGACGCTTGAGCGACCCGACCCAGCCACGCAGCTCGACCCGGTCGGCCGCAGATGTGACGATGGCCCCCGGGCCGGGCAGATCTCCGACGAGGCTGGCCAGCTCGTTGTGGGTCCGCGCGTAGGAGACCTGCGAGGAACGTTCCTCGAACTCGCTGATATCGATCAGCCCGAGTGCAACCGCATTGTGCAGCCGGCGCAGCGTGCCGTTGCGGTCGGCATCTGACACCCGCAGTTCGGTCAACTCATCAGGGCGCGTCATGGCGCTACTAATCTACCGCCACCGATCCCATCGGCCCCGGCCATGAAGACGTGACGGCCAGCTGGGCCAGGGCAGCGGTCGCGGTCGATTCGTAGCCATCGGACGTCAAAACCGCAGGAAATACACCACGGCGTTACTAACGATCGCTTATTCAACATTCGACAAATAATTGTCGTCATGGCTGCACCACACCGTTATGTCGCTTCTTATCGATATTTGACTTATGTAGAGCTATTGTTCGGTTCCCTGGATTGACTGTCCATTTTCTTGGATTTTTACATCCGGCGCTGGACAAATGCAGGCACCATGATCCATGGCTCTTGTTAGTCGTGGTTGCGATGCGTTTGACCTGGCATTTCGGGTCAAGACGCGCCCGCTGCGGCGAACACGTGACCTCCCAAGCAAATCGTCTGGCTGAGCGCAGAGATTCCGATTCTGCTAGCCGAACGGCAACTAAGAGCAGCCTTAAGGCCGACCCAACTT
>NZ_JBAUZA010000217.1:0-2040 GCF_049585075.1 Mycobacterium sp. | reverse complement strand
GCGCGTTGTGCCCGCCTCTGAGCGACAACGTCTCGATGACCGGCCGTTGTCGCTCGGAGGCGGGCACATCGGCTCATCGCCAAGATTCTGTGGCACCTGGGGAAGCTGAGGCGGCGGCCGGTCAAGGGCTGTCCACCGTCAACGTAGACTCGTCAGGCGAACTTTGAGAGCAACAGAAGAGGTAGTAAAGCGATGAGCGGCCATTCCAAGTGGGCCACCACCAAGCATCAAAAGGCCGTCAAGGACGCGCGCCGTGGCAAGGAATTCGCCCGGCTGATCAAAAACATCGAGGTCGCCGCGCGCACCGGTGGCGGTGACCCCGCGGGCAACCCGACGTTGTACGACGCCATCCAGAAGGCGAAGAAGAGCTCGGTGCCCAACGACAACATCGAGCGGGCCCGTAAACGCGGCGCCGGCGAAGAGGCCGGCGGCGCCGATTACCAGACCATCACCTACGAGGGCTATGGGCCGAGTGGGGTGGCGGTATTGGTCGAGTGCCTGACCGATAACCGCAACCGCGCGGCCAGCGAGGTACGGGTGGCGATGACCCGCAACGGCGGAACGATGGCCGACCCGGGGTCAGTGTCATATTTGTTCTCCCGCAAGGGCGTAGTGACTCTGGAGAAGAACGGCCTGACCGAGGACGACGTGCTGACCGCGGTGCTGGAAGCGGGCGCCGAGGATGTTAACGATCTCGACGACAGCTTCGAAATCATTTCCGAGCCAAGCGATTTAGTCGCTGTGCGGACGGCGCTGCAGGACGCCGGGATTGAGTATGACTCCGCGGAGGCCGGCTTTCAGCCGTCGGTGAGCGTTCCGGTGGACGTCGATGGGGCGCGCAAGGTGTTCAAGCTGGTCGACGCGCTGGAAGAGAGCGACGACGTGCAGAACGTCTACACCAATATCGATATCTCGGACGACGTGCTGGCCGCCCTCGACGACGACTAGGCCAGTGACGACGCGACGTCTACGCGGTTAGCAGGTTAACTCGAATATCGGGCTTCACGTGTTCAGCGGCACGGGCGAGTCGGGCATCGAAGGTGACCAGCGGGGCGCCCTGCGTAGCGGCCACGGCAAGGTAAGCGGCGTCATAAACAGATATGCGGTGGCGCATCGCCCAAACCGCTTGTAGCAGAACGCGATCTGTCCCGACAAATTCGAACTGCATGGCGATGAGCGACTGGAACGCTGACTCGGCGTCCTCAGCGGTCAGGTGATCGCCGAGGACGGCTTTATGCAACGCGCGCATTACTTCCAGTGGCATGTGGTCAGGAGCGATCCAGTCATCGTCGGCGGACATCGCGGTGCGTGCAGAGTCACCCGCGGCCGCGGGGCTGACCAACGCCATGACTGCGACGTTCGCGTCAATCACGATCATTCCTCGCCCTCGCGTCCACGCCGAATCTCCTCAACCACCTCCTCGGCGCAGAGGTCGAGACTGCGGTGTCGCGACAGGCTCTCGAGCAGTGTTTTGTTGCGTTCAGCCTGGAACTCTCGCTCCAGGAGTGCGCGCAAATAGACCTGCGTGCTCTGGCCTCGCGCCGCAGCACGTGCGGCGATGGCGTCGCGCACTTCTTCGGGAACGTCTTTGATCTGAATGGCAACAGTCATCGATTAAGCGTACATGCGCATGGCATGCGCATGCCCTCGACGACGCGCGGATGTTCCAACGTCGAGGGATCGACCAGTCGCCGAAAGTCGGGACATACACGTGGTAGGGGGTGACCGCGTAGTCGGCGGCCAACGCAATCTGCGTTGAATACGGGCTGTCCGCCTGCACCACCATCAGCCCGCCGGGTTTCGCGGGCCTGGCGTGCTGCGAACGCGGAAACCCTTGGCGCCGCGCAAAATACACCGTCATCGGGCGACCTCGGCGGGGGCCGATGCGCGTCGACGACTGGTTATGACCCTGTTCCGGGGTTGCCGGGTGAGCCGGTGGTACCGCCGGGTCCGGGTGCACCCCCGCCGCCACCGTCGCCGCCTTTGGCGTTGGCCGGGACGGATGCGGAGGCGTTGCCGCCGTTGCCACCCTTGCCGCCG
>NZ_JBAUZA010000216.1:0-29806 GCF_049585075.1 Mycobacterium sp. | reverse complement strand
GGGTGGTGCGGGCGCCGTCGTAGCGGGGGACGGACCGAACGGCGGCGGCAAGACGATTGGCGGCAACAGCGGCGGCGTGGTGGCCGTTGTCGTCGGCGGCGGAGGCGTGGTTGTCGGCGTCTGCGTCACCGTCACCGTCGTGGGCGGTTGCTGAACGCGGCTGCGCGGCACCCAGGTGTAGTTCGGATCAGGAACGAAGCCGGGCGGCACCACCTGGGTGGCCGGTACCTGCGTAGGCGTCGAGGATCGCATGGACTCGCGGTGGTCGTTGTAGACGAACCACGCTGCGGCGAAGGCAACGATGAGCACGAAGGTGGACGTCCGCATATGTCCGCCGAAGAGATATCCGGGCCAGGCGCGTTGCACGTCATCGTGCCTTCGCAGCCGGCTCAGTAGGAAATTCGTCAACGGCTAGACCCCTGCGGCTGGTCCTCGGCGACCGCTCCCACCGTCACCGGTGTGTTACTCGGCGTATCAACGCCGACGCGGGCAAGAGCACGGACCACCAGCGCCCGCAGTCGTCGTCCGGCCTCGAATTGCTTGCCGGGCAACGTGCGCGCCACCAAGCGCAAAGTGACAACGTCAACGGCGATGCTTTCCACGCCCATCAACGTGGGCGCATCCAGCAGCAACTCGCCCAACAGCTTGTCGTCGAGCGCATGCTCGCACGCCTGGCGCAACGTGTCGTTGATGACGCTCAGGTCGGCGCTGGCCTGCACCGGGATGTCGACGACAGCGCGCGCCCAATCTTTGGAAAGGTTCACCGTTTTCACGATCTGGCCGTTCGGGATCGTGAACAACTCGCCATCCGAGGAACGCAGCCGAGTCACGCGCAGTGTCACATTCTCGACGGTGCCGCTGGCTTCAGTCGTCGAAACGACAGTGAGCGTGACCAGATCGCCGAAGCCGTACTGCTTCTCGAGGATGATGAAGAACCCGGACAGCAGGTCTTTCACCAGCTGTTGGGCGCCGAAACCCAGCGCAGCCCCGATCACCGTCGCAGGCGCCACAAATCCGCGTACTGAGACGTTGAGAATGTCGGCTAGCTGCACGGCGACCAAGATGGCGATCAGCACCACGGTCACCCACGAGATCAGCGATGCGATAGTCGCGCGATGCTTGGCGGCTTCCGAGCGGACCAGCGCGTCGCTTTCGATGAACCCTTCGTCAAGCCGCTGGGTCACCTTCTGGGCGACCCAGTTGACGAACCGCGCCGCGAGCACTGCCCCAATGAGCAGCAGCACGATATGTAACCCGCTGGTCAGCAACCAATCGCGGAGATGGCCCTGCCAGACGTCCCACGGCGGGGCGGCTGTTATCGAGAGAACGTGGTTATCAGTCGTCATCTTTTCTGTTGCGCCACCGGATTCCCGCTTCCAGGAACCCATCGATGTCTCCGTCGAGAACGGCAGTCGGATTTCCCACCTCGTACTCCGTACGCAGGTCTTTGACCATCTGATACGGGTGCAGTACGTAGGACCGCATCTGGTTACCCCAGGAGCTGCCGCCGTCCCCTTTCAAGGCATCGAGTTCGGCGCGTTCTTCTAATCGCTTGCGTTCCAACAACTTTGCTTGAAGAACTCGCATCGCGGCCACTTTGTTCTGAAGCTGCGATTTCTCGTTCTGACAAGTCACGACGATACCGGTCGGGATGTGGGTGAGTCGAACCGCGGAGTCCGTGGTGTTCACCGATTGGCCGCCGGGGCCGCTGGAGCGGTAGACGTCGACGCGGATATCGCCCTCGGGTATGTCGATGTGGTCAGTGGTCTCCACCACCGGCAGCACCTCGACTTCGGCGAACGATGTCTGGCGTCGGCTCTGGTTGTCGAATGGACTGATCCGCACCAGCCGGTGCGTGCCCTGTTCGACGGAAAGGGTGCCGTAGGCGAACGGAGCATGCACGGCGAAGGTCGCGCTTTTGATCCCCGCCTCCTCGGCATAAGAGGTGTCGAACACTTCGACGGGGTACTTGTGCTGCTCAGCCCACCGGATATACATCCGCATCAGCATCTCGGCCCAGTCGGCGGCATCGACGCCGCCCGCGCCGGAGCGAATCGTGACGAGCGCCTCCCGCTCGTCGTATTCGCCCGAGAGCAAGGTGCGGACCTCCATGGCTTCGACGTCGGCACTTAGCGCTTTGAGTTCGGCATCGGCTTCGGCCTGCGCCTCGGCCGCGGCAGCGCCGCCCTCTTCGGCGGCCAGCTCGTAGAGCACCGGCAGATCGTCGAGACGGCGGCGCAGGTCTTCGACGCGACGCAACTCGCCCTGGGTGTGGGAAAGCTCACTGGTCACCCGCTGCGCCCGGGCTTGGTCATCCCACAGGTTGGGATCGGACGCTTCATGCTCGAGCTTGTCGATGCGGCTGCGCAGACCGTCGACATCGAGCACCCGCTCCACCGTGGTCAGGGTGGAGTCAAGGGCGGCGATGTCGGCCTGGCGGTCGGGTTCCACAGCTGATCACGTTACCGGCGTGGCGGCGTGCGGTGCGACCAGCATCGACTTGGCCGTGGCGTTTAGCATCAGGTGGTATGCGTCCTTTCCACGTCGCGATTGTCGGTTCTGGTCCATCCGGGTTCTTCGCGGCGGCGTCGCTGCTGAAAGCTGCCGACTCCGCCGAGGACATTGAAGTCAATGTCGACATGCTGGAAATGCTGCCGACCCCATGGGGTCTGGTGCGCTCCGGCGTTGCGCCCGACCACCCGAAGATCAAGTCGATCAGCAAGCAGTTCGAGAAGACCTCCGAGGACCCGCGTTTCCGCTTCTTCGGCAACATCTCTGTTGGTGAACACGTCGAAGCCGCTGAACTCGCCGAACGCTACGACGCGGTGATCTATGCGGTCGGGACCCAGTCGGATCGGTCGTTGAACATTCCCGGCGAAGACCTGGAGGGTAGCGTCGCCGCGGTCGACTTCGTGGGCTGGTACAACGCCCACCCGCACTTCGAGCAGACGACGCCGGACCTGTCTGGCGCCCGAGCCGTCGTCGTCGGCAACGGCAATGTCGCACTCGACGTCGCGCGCATTCTCGTCACCGACCCCGACGCGCTGGCCGAAACCGATATCGCCGACCACGCGCTGGAATCGCTGCGCCCGTGCGGCGTGGAAGAAGTGGTGATCATCGGCCGTCGCGGCCCGCTGCAATCCGCGTTCACGACGTTGGAGCTGCGAGAATTGGCCGACCTCGAAGGCCTTGACGTGATCGTTGACCCCGCCGACCTCGAAGGCATTACCGACGAGGACCTCGAGGCGGCGGGCAAGGTATGCAAGCAGAACATCAAGGTGTTGCGCGGCTATGCGGGAAACGAGCCGCATCCAGGCAACCGGCGGATGGTGTTTCGGTTCCTGACCTCGCCGATCGAAATCAACGGTGACGACAAAGTGGAGAGCATTGTGCTGGGCCGGAACGAGCTGGTCACCGACGAGAACGGGCGGGTCGCGGCCAAGGACACCGGCGACCGTGAGGAGCTGCCGGTTCAGCTGGTCGTGCGGTCGGTCGGGTATCGCGGTGTGCCCACTCCGGGTCTGCCGTTCGACGAAAAAAGCGCGACCATCCCGCATAACAACGGACGGGTCGAGGGCCGCCGCAACGAGTATGTCGTCGGCTGGATCAAGCGCGGGCCGAGCGGTGTGATCGGCACCAATAAGAAGGACTCCCAGGACACCGTCGACACGCTGATCGGCGATTTGACCGGCACAACCGAGCTAGCGGATTTCCCCGCCGACCATGCCGACAAAATCGCCGAGTGGCTGGCGTCACGGCAGCCGAAGCTGATTACCGACGCGCATTGGAAGCTGATCGACGAGCATGAGCGATCGGCTGGAGAGCCGCACGGACGGCCGCGCGTCAAACTGCCCAGCCTGGCCAAACTGCTGAAAATCAGCCACGGCTGAACCGCACTTGAGCTAGCTGTCGGCCGGCGCGAAAGCCCAGTTGTCGGGATTTCGCTGCGAGTACACCACCGGCTTTAGATCGCCGATCGTCGGCCAGTTGTCCACATTGACGACCATGCGTTGATAGACGGTGTACTCGTTGAGCGTTGGCCCGTCGATGACACCGGTGATCGTGACGTACTGCTCGCCGTCGGCGTCGGGCCGCGGGCTGACACCGGTGATCAACAGCGTGCCGCTGAGCACGTCCCCGCTTGGACCGCGACGCATCAACCGCGGAGCCAGGAACACCGCGAGCATCGCGACCAGCAACAGCACGGTGAGGAATTCCCACACGACGCCATGGTAGGACTGCCTACATGACGCGCCCCGACGACCTCGCGGTGGCATTGGCGCTTGCCGACCATGCCGACGCGGTGACGCTGGCTCGCTTCGGGGCGCTGGACCTGCAGGTCGACACGAAACCCGACCTGACGCCGGTGACCGATGCGGATCGCGCGGTCGAAACCGGTCTACGTGAGACGCTCGCGCGGGTCCGGCCGGACGACAGCATTCTCGGCGAAGAGTTCGGCGGGTCAACGGCTTGGGCCGGACGGCAGTGGATCATCGACCCGATCGACGGCACCAAGAACTTCGTGCGGGGCGTGCCGGTGTGGGCCAGCCTGATCGCCTTGCTCGACGACGGCGTGCCCTGTGTCGGGGTGGTCAGCGCGCCCGCGGTGCAGCGCCGATGGTGGGCCGCCAGCGGCGCAGGCGCGTTCGCCGCCGTCGGCGATACCCCGGCTCGGCGGCTCTCGGTTTCCTCAGTGTCGCAACTCAATTCGGCCAGCTTGTCGTTCTCCAGCCTGTCCGGCTGGGCCCAACTGGGCTTACGGGAACGGTTTATCGAGCTGACCGATGCGGTGTGGCGGGTGCGCGGCTACGGCGACTTCCTGTCCTACTGCCTGGTGGCCGAGGGGGCCATCGACGTCGCCGCCGAGCCGGAAGTGTCGGTGTGGGATCTGGCGCCGCTGGACATCCTGGTCCGCGAGGCCGGCGGGGCGTTCACCAGCCTTAACGGTGCCGTCGGGCCGCACGGCGGCAGCGCGGTGGCGACTAACGGGCTGCTGCACGACGAGGTATTGGGCAGGCTTTCGGCCGGGTAGCCGGTGTGAAGTACTTAACAGGCGCAACTACCTTACTCCGGAGTAAGATAGCCGGTATTCGCATTGCTCCAACGACGGAAGCTGCTCCCATGACAGACACTGTCGCCACCCGAAACGGCTCGAAGCCGCACCGGAAACACGGCCGGAAAACCGCCGTCGGCGAGTACAAGCACAAGCGAACCGGTATCGACGTCGCGCTGGGCCTGCTTACGCCCATCGTCGGCCAGGAGTTCCTGGACAAGTACAACCTGCGCGATCCGCTCAACCGGACGCTGCGCTACGGCGTCAAGACGATGTTCTCCACTGCCGGGGCCACCACCCGTCAGTTCAAGCGGGTTCAGAGCCTTCGCGGCGGACCGACTCGCCTGAAGACCAGCGGTAAGGACTACTACGACCTGACGCCCGACGAGGACCAGAAGCTCATCGTCGAGACCGTCGAGGAATTCGCCGAAGAGATCCTGCGTCCCGCCGCCCACGACGCCGACGAAGCAACCACCTATCCCCCGGACCTGGTCGCCAAGGCGGCGGAGCTGGGGATCACCGCCGTCAACGTTCCCGAGGATTTCGACGGCATCGCCGAACACCGCTCCAGCGTCACCAACGTCCTGGTCGCCGAGGCGCTGGCCTACGGCGACATGGGGCTGGCCCTGCCGATCCTGGCCCCGGCGGGCGTCGCCGCCGCGCTGACCCATTGGGGCAGCGCCGACCAGCAGGCCACCTACCTCAAGGAATTCGCGGGCGAGAACGTGCCGCAGGCGTGCGTGGCCATTGCCGAGCCCCAGCCGCTCTTCGACCCCACCGCGCTGAAGACCACAGCAGTGCGCACGCCGAGCGGCTATCGGCTCGACGGCGTCAAATCACTTGTCCCAGCGGCGGCCAACGCCGAGCTGTTTGTCGTTGCAGCGCAACTCAACGGCAAGCCCGCGTTGTTCATCGTCGAGTCGTCGAGCAACGGCTTGACCGTCAAACCCGAACCGAGCATGGGCATTCGCGCCGCCGCACTGGGCCGGGTAGAGCTGGACAACGTGTCGGTGCCGGTGAGCGCACGGCTGGGCGAGGACCGCGCCACCGATGATGACTATTCCGAGGCCATCGCGCTGTCGCGGCTTGGCTGGGCGGCGCTGGCGGTCGGGACGTCGCACGCCGTGCTCGACTACGTCGTCCCCTACGTGAAGGAACGCGAAGCCTTCGGCGAGCCCATTGCACGACGGCAGTCGGTTGCGTTCATGTGCGCCAACATCGCCATCGAACTTGACGGGCTGCGGTTGATCACCTGGCGTGGCGCGGCCCGCGCCGAACAAGGCCTGCCGTTCACCCGCGAAGCCGCACTGGCCAAGCGGCTCGGCGCCGACAAGGGCATGCAGATCGGCCTGGACGGCGTGCAGCTGCTCGGCGGCCACGGCTACACCAAAGAACACCCGGTCGAGCGTTGGTACCGCGACCTGCGGGCCATCGGTGTCGCCGAGGGCGTTGTCGTCATCTAGCTCCGCACGTCACTAACGAAAGACCAATCATGGCAATCAATTTGGAACTGCCCCGCAAGATGCACGCGGTGATCGACAAGGCACATCAGGGCGCCGCGGAGATGATGCGACCGATCGCCCGCAAGTACGACCTCAACGAACACGCCTACCCGGTCGAGCTCGACACACTGGCCAACCTGTTCGCCGGAGCCGCCGAGTCGAACACCCTGGATATGGCCGGTGCCGGCGGTATTCGCGCCGGCGAAGGCACCGAGGAAAACCACAACGGCGCCAACATGGCTGCCGCGCTGCAAGCGCTGGAGGCCAGTTGGGGCGATGCGGCGATGCTGCTGTCAATCCCCTACCAGGGCTTGGGGAACGCGGCAGTGTCGGCTGTGGCCACCGACGAGCAGTTACAACGACTCGGCCAAGTCTGGGCCGCGATGGCCATCACCGAACCAGGATTCGGGTCCGATTCGGCGGCGGTGTCCACCACCGCCAAGCTCGACGGCGACGAATACGTTATCAACGGCGAAAAGATCTTCGTCACAGCGGGTTCGCGCGCCACGCACATCGTGGTGTGGGCGACGCTGGACAAGTCCAAGGGCCGCCCGGCGATCAAGTCGTTCATCGTGCCGCGCGAACACCCCGGCGTTACCGTCGAGCGGCTGGAGAACAAGCTCGGCATCAAGGGCTCCGACACGGCCGTCATCCGGGTCGACAACGCCCGCATCCCGAAAGACAATCTGCTGGGCAACCCTGAGATCGAACCCGGCAAGGGGTTCGCCGGGGTGATGGAAACCTTCGACAACACCCGCCCAGTCGTCGCTGCGATGGCCGTCGGAATCGCCCGCGCCACACTGGAAGAGCTGCGCAAGATCCTGACCAACGCTGGAGTCGAAATCTCCTATGACAAGCCGTCACATGCGCAAAGCGCACCAGCGGCCGAGTTCCTGCGGATGGAGGCCGACTGGGAGGCCAGCTATCAGCTGACGCTGCGCGCAGCATGGCAGGCCGACAACAAGATCCCCAACTCCAAAGAAGCGTCGATGGCCAAAGCCAAGGCCGGCCGGGTGGGCAGCGACATCACGCTCAAAGCCGTCGAATTAGCCGGCACCACAGGCTATTCCGAGGAGGCGCTGCTGGAGAAGTGGGCCCGTGACTCGAAGATCATGGACATCTTCGAGGGCACCCAGCAGATTCAGCAGCTGGTGGTCGCCCGCCGCCTGCTGGGCCTATCGTCGTCAGAACTCAAGTAGCCAGGCGCGGTAGCTCGGTCATTGAGATTTCTCGCGCCTCGGCGGGCTCAATTCCCATGGCGCGCAACACAAGCTCGGCGGTCGCCGACCCGGCTTCACGCCAGGTCTGATGGCCCTCGAGCACCATCCACATCGCGCTGACGGTGGCACCAAGAACCATCGACGCGATGCTGTCGACGCTCAGCGAGCCGAGGTCATATCGACCGGTGGCCACACCGGCGTTGATGTCGCGCATCGGCGGTCCGGTCATCACGGCACGCAATGACTCCTCCGACAATCCGAACCTGACCGCGAACCGACCAATGGTTGGGTTCTCGTAGGCGTAGCGGATCCACAACCGTAGGCCGGTGGCCAGCCGCGCCGCAGGGTCGCCGATACCGGCAAAGCTCGCCGAGACTCGCTGATGCAGATCTGCACTGAACTCGGCGACGACGCGGTCGAACAGGTCGGTCATCGACCCGACATTGCGATAGAGCGTGCCGCGAGCCACGTTCGCCGCCTGGGCCAATTCACTGACGGTCAGCTGGGTCGTGCCCTTTTCAACGAACAGTCGGATCGCGGCCTCACTGATCCGCTGATCCGTCGGTGTGGTCATGTGCGCGTCCTTGGTCGTTTCGGCGGCCTGCGCTAGATAGTACACCTATGTTCTATCCAGACCTCGAAAGCTTTTCACGATACGCTCTTGATCTATATTGAACATTAGTGTTCAATACTTTCATGAGCAGCACCAGGAGCGACGGCCGGGGCGCATTGGCCCACGAGCAGGTTCCCGTGCTGATTGCCGTAGCGGCGGACCGGTCGGGCTCAACGCTCGCGCTAACGCGGCTGCGACCCCACCTTGTCGACTCCCCCAGCTGAGGTGATCCCATGACCAAAACCGCACACCAAGACCTACACAGCGAGCACGGCGCCGGTAAGGGCGAGCATCCGGGCCGATCACGCAATCCGGTGATCAAGGTTCATGACATCGCCTGGCTGGAATTCGAAAAGCCTGACTTGACTCGGGCGGAGGCATTCGCGCACGCCTTCGGTTTCGCAACCGTGCTCCGTACCGGTAGCGAGTTGCAGCTACGCGGCACGGACCCTGGTGCGCCGTGCGTGCTCATCCGCCGCGGGGAAACCACCCGCTTCCGAGGCATGGCGTTCACGGCTCATGACGAGGCAGATCTGCTGCGGTTGGCCGACGCGACCGGCACCAGGATGCGACCGTTGCCGGAACCGCTCGGTGGAATGACCGTCGATCTCGTCGATCCGAGCGGCGTCCCGGTGCACGTCGTGGCGGGCATGCACCGGCTCGACGCGCTGCCCGCCCAGACGCCGCACACCTTCAACTTCGGCGAGGACCTCAACCGGGTCAACGCGACCCAGCGCCCGCCGCGGACGCCGACGACGGTGCAACGGCTCGGGCACGTGGTGCTGCAGAGCACCAGTTACACCAAAACGCTGAACTGGTACCTGGACAACCTCGGCATGATCGTCAGCGACTTCCAGTTCTTCCCCGGCCAGCGTGACCGCGGACCGACATTCAGCTTCATTCGCTGCGACCGCGGCCCGACTCCCGTCGACCACCACACCGTGGCGCTAGGGCTTGGCCCGACGAACCGCTACCTGCATTCGGCGTATCAGGTGTGCGATCTCGACGCGCTGGCCGCCGGCGGTGAGTATCTGAAAGATCATGGTTATCAACGGTCTTGGGGTATCGGACGCCACATTCAAGGCAGCCAGATTTTTGACTACTGGCGTGACCCGGACGGCTTCCTCGTCGAGCACTTCGCCGACGGCGACATGTTCGACTGCACACTCGAACCGGGCTGGGCGCCATTGACCGCATCGGGGCTCGCCCAGTGGGGACCACGGGCGACCAACGACTTCCTCGGCATCAGCCCCAAATTCATTCGCCACGAAGCGCACTCGATGCTGAGCGGACTGCGTGGCGACAACGAATTCGATGTCCGCCGGCTCATCGGCCTGATGAAAGTAGCCAGATCATGACCATCGCAGTCCTTCGCACCGTCGACGCCTGGTGGGTGCAAACCCCGACCGGTGCAGCCAAGATCACCACCAGCGCAACCACCACCGCGGAGTTGCTCGCCGACCGCGCCGCGATCGAGGCCGCTGCCCACAGCAGCGAAACCGTGCCGGTCGGCAGTCTTCAGTTGGTCTCGCCCGTGACCAAGCCGTGCCGGGTGGTGGCTCAGATGACCAATTACGCTTCGCACGTCAAGGACGCCGGCATGAATCCAAAGACCATCCCGCTGACCTTCTTCCGCAAGTCGTCGGCGTCGATCGCCGGGCCGACCGATGACATCGTCAAACCAACGCATGTCCGATTCCTCGACTATGAGGTCGAGATCGGCCTGGTCGTCGGTCGCGACATTCCCGTCGGTGCGACCATTTCCGAGTCAAACCTGTCCGACTGCATCGCCGGATTGGTCGTCACCAATGACGTCTCCGCGCGGGATATCCAGTTGCCGCAGACGCAGTTCTACGAGGCAAAGTCCTACCCCACCTTCACACCGGCGGGGCCGGCGCTGGTGCTGCTCGACGGTGGCGACCTCAAGCGCTTTGGCGATCTGCGACTGCGCCTGCGCGTGAACGGTGAACTGCGCCAAGACATGCTGGTCGACGGTGACATGCTCTACAAGCCACTGCAAGCCCTGCAGTCGCTGGCCCGGTTTCAAGACCTCGCCGCGGGTGACTTGATCCTGACCGGCACTCCGGTCGGCACCGCGTTGAGCGCACCGCCGAAGCCGGTCGAGATCATTGGCTCGTTGCTACCACCAGCAGTCAAGTGGAAAGCCTTCTTCAGACGCCAGGCCGGCAATCCGAAGTATCTACGGGACGGCGACGTTGTGGAAGCCACCATTGCTACCGACGATGGCGCCATCGAGCTAGGCACCCAACGCAACACCGTGAGGTATGCGTGAACACGGCTCGTGTGCCCGGCTACAAGCCAGACATCTACTCAGTAGACGCCATCGTCAATCCCTACCCCCACTATCAGCGGCTGCGAGACCTCGGCCCGGTGGTGTGGTTGACCAAACACAAGGTGTTCGCGCTGCCCCGCTATGCCGAGTGCAAGGCCGTACTCCGTGATGACGCGACCTTCCTGTCGGGAAGCGGCGTCGCGCTCAACCGGATCGCCAACCGCTTGTCGCGGGGCACGACGCTCAACAGCGATGGCGCCGAGCACGATCGGCGGCGCAAGCTGCTCGCGCATGGGCTATTGCCACGTGCGCTGCGCGCGATCGGCGACAGCGTGGACACGATGGCCGCCGCTGTCGTCGAAGCCGCTCTCAACAACGGCGAGATCGATGGCGTCAACGACCTTGCGGCCGCCCTGCCGCTGGCCATAGTCCCCGACCTCATCGGCTGGCCCCGAGATCAACGCGACCACCTCATCGAATGGGGCGGGGCCACTTTCGACGCCCTGGGCCCGCTCAACCGGCACGCGATGAAGGCCATGCCCGGCGTGTTTCGAATGATGCGATTCGCCCGCCGGGTCGTCCGAGAGCGCACCTTCCTCGACGGCAGCATGGCCCATGAACTGCTGATCGCCGCCGACCAAGGCAAGCTGTCGCATGCCGAGTGTCCAGCGCTGATGGTCGACTATCTCGCGCCATCGATCGACACCACGATGAGTGCGATCTCAAATGCGTTGTACTTGTTCGCCAGCCACCCTGAACAGTGGCAGCTGCTCAAAGATGAGCCGGCGCTGATGGCGAACGCGATCAATGAAGTGGTTCGCTACGAGCCACCACTGCGTGCATTCACACGCCGGGTGAGCCGGCAGACTGAAATTGGCGGTGTCAGCATCCCATCCGGCGCACGCGTCCTGGTGATGTACGCCTCGGCCAACCGCGACGAACGCGAGTGGGAAAACCCTGCGGTCTTCGACATCCGTCGTGACGCCTGCCGCCAGATCGGCTTCGGGCAGGGCGCGCACGCCTGCGCCGGCCAGAGCTTGGCGCGCTTGGAAACGACCGCCATGCTACGTGCGCTCATCGAGCGGGTAGACCGCATCGAAGTCACCAGCGCACCGACTTGGGCGATCAACAACGTCATTCACCGTCATGAACGTTTGCCGCTCAAGCTGATTCCCGCATAGCCACAACAGGAGTGTGATGCACCTGGCATTCATCGTCGTATGTCAAAGTCATTGGCCGGTGCCTTCGGCTATCAGGCGCAGTGCGGTGTCGTAAAGCGCCTGAGCATGCAGCTCGAACAGCTCGAGCAAGTCCACCGCGTCGCCGCCGATCTCCTTGGCGATGAACAATCCGTCGGCGCCGGCAATCGCGTAGGTGGGGCCTTCGAGCAGTCGGTCGATCTCTTCCAGCGGATGCGCGGCATCGGAGTCTCGATTTGGCGTTCCGTGCAAGAAGACCGCACGGATCCCGGATCTCTGAAGTGCTTCTACTGCCGCATCGGTGTGCTCCGGCGTGGCGTTGTTGTGACACCAGTCACCGAGTGTGGTTGTGCCGCAGCTAATTTGATTTAGTGCACCCGCGAGATTGCCGATGTAGACATCGTCGGGAGTGTAATACGGGGCAATGTCGGCATGCATTCGCTGCAGGTACTCCAACAGTGTCCAGTCGGCGCCCACGTGACGCAGCGCGCCCTGCCAGGTGTGCAGGTGCGCATTGACCAGGCCGGGGATGACGATGCGCCCTGACAGGTCGACGGTTTCAGCGTAGGGGGCGTCGGGTTCGCCAATGTCACTGATCCGGCCGTCCTCGATCAGGATATCGACGCGCTCTGCATCGGATCGGCTCGGCGACATCGTGATCACCGTGGCACCGCGCAGCAGGATGCCGGTCATCGTGTTCAGGCCGGGTCCGGCGTGTCCCAGGGCACCGTGCTCGAAATCCAATGAGTGATTTGCTCTTCCTGATCGTTGCGGTGGAGATGTCGCGGCGGCTGTGCAAAAGTGGCGTAAGGCCGGCAGCGCACGACGACCCGATCCTCTTTGGCAGCCATCGCTTCAAGGTATGGACGAGCCTCTTCACCGAGCGGCTGACCCGACATCCGTCCCGCGACGGCCATCATCACATCGACGACGACGTCACGGTCGCGCTCAATCGTCGCGTCGGCATACACCTGCAAGTAGGCGAACGGCCAACGCTCATCGAGCACACAAAGGCTCACCTTGCCGTCTCGGGCAACGACGCGCGCCTTGCCGCGTCCGGCCATCGTCGATACCAGCAGCTCGTCGTCATCGGTCGGAATGTAGTACACGATCGACATTGCCGGCCCGTCGTTCTTCCGCCGGTAGCCGTACACGCAAGTGCGGTGAGTGCGGACGAAAGTCCGCCGCTCCGAAGGCAACATGTCGCGGTCGGTGGGAGCCGTGAATGGCTCCGTTGCAAGGGGTAACAACATAATGGATACAGTGTTGCCGTTATTGCCATCCTTGTCAAGTGCCGCCATACTTGCCCGGTGACCCAACTTTCCCCCGGCCGGCCACGCATCCCATTCGATCGGATCGTCACGGCTGCCCTGCAGATCGTCGACGACCACGGTGCCGACGCTCTGTCGATGCGAACGCTGGCGCAGCGGCTGGATTCGGGAACAGCCACCCTTTATCGACACTTCAGCAGCCGGGCGGAACTCATCGCCCACGTCGTTGACCTGGTGTCTGGGTCCGTCGATATCGACGACGCACAGCTCAGCACAATGCCTTGGCCGGAGGCATGTAAAACGGTCGCCCACACCATGTTTGAGGCGCTACGCCAGCACCCAAATGTGGCTCCGCTACTGGCCGAGGATGTGCCAATCGGCCCGAACGCCATGGCCGCGCGGGAACGCCTCATCGCACTCTTGCTCAACAATGGATTCCCGCCCGCGCTCGCGGCCCTCTCCTACGCGACGTTGGCCCGCTACACGCTGGGTTTTGCCATCCAGCTCAGCAGTACTCGCAGCGACCTCGACGACGCCGGGCTGGCGCAGGTCTTCCATGACCTGGACCCACGCCAGTTCCCGGCGACGGTCAAAGTCGCCGACAGCCTTCCCGTGCCCTTGGAAGACGAATTCGCGTTTGGGCTCGAACTGATCGTCGATGGCCTGACTCAGGAGCTTCAACGCGACCCGCGCCGAGGAAAAGGTAAGCGGCGCAGCGGCTAAGGGGTTAGCTTCGAAGAATGGACACGTTTCAAGCACTCGTCGCGCATCAAGATGGCGACCAGGTCAGCGCACGCATCGAGACCTTCCGTCCGGAAGACCTGCCGCCCGGCGACGTGACGATCCGGGTGCTGTACTCCAGCGTCAACTTCAAGGACGCGCTGGCACTGACGCCCGGTGGCGGTGTAGTGCGCGACTACCCCGTCGTACCGGGCATCGACTTGACCGGCGAGGTCGTCGATTCGCAGTCACCCGACTTCGCAGCCGGCGACGCGGTCGTCGCGCACGGGTACCAGATCGGCACCGGCCACCATGGCGGCTACGCCGAATACGCCAGGCTGCCCGCAGATCAGGTCGTGCGGCTCGACGGGTTGAGCGCTCGCGACGGCGCGGCCATCGGCACCGCGGTCTTCACCGCGGCGATGAGCGTGCAGGCGCTCATCGACTGGGGTGTGCCACCCGGCGCCGGTTCGGTCGTGGTGACCGGAGCGACCGGCGGCGTCGGCTCGATCAGCGTGGACCTGCTTGCCGGCGCGGGCTTTCACGTGGTGGCCTCGACGGGCAAGGCTGAAGCCGCCGGGCGACTCAAAGGCCTTGGCGCCGCAGAGGTTATCGGTCGGCTCCCCGCTGACCCGGACGCCAAGCCGCGGCCGCTGGCCAAAGCGCGCTGGGCAGCCGGCGTGGACTGCGTGGGCGGCGCGACGCTGGCCGATGTGCTCAGCGCCGTCGACTACGGCGGCGCGGTGGCCTGCAGCGGGCTGACCGGCGGCCCCGCACTGCACACCACCGTGCTGCCGTTCATCCTGCGCGGCGTCGCGTTGCTGGGCATGGATTCCGTCCAGATGCCGATCGGCCCGCGCCGCGAGCTGTGGGCACGTCTGGGTGACTCGTTGCGCCCGCGGCATCTCGACACGATCACCACCGACGTCGACGTCAAAGACGTGGTCGGCGTCATCGACCAGGTGCGGGCGGGACGGTTCTCCGGTCGCGCTGTGGTGCGCGTGGCCGGCGGCTTCTGAGCGGGCCGGGTCCGCCAGTAGGCTTCGGCTATGCGCGCAGCACAGCTGACTCGACTTGATGGTCCGGACGCGGTCGAGGTCGGCGAAATCGACGAACCGACCGGCGACGGCGTCGTCGTCGAAGTGCACGCGGCGGGAGCCGCGTTTCCGGATGCGCTACTCACCCGCGGTCTCTACCAGTACAAGCCTGATCCGCCGTTCGTGCTGGGCGCCGAGATCGCCGGGGTGGTCCGGTCGGCGCCCGACGACGCCCATGTTCGTCCCGGAGACAGAGTTGTCGGCCTGACGATGCTCACCGGCGGCATGGCCGAAGTCGCGGTGCTAGCGCCCGATCGAGTGTTCAAGCTGCCGGACAACGTGAGCTTCACGGCGGGCGCCGGCCTGCTGTTCAACGACCTGACCATGTATTTCGCGCTGACGGTCCGAGGCCGGCTGCAGGTCGGCGAGACCGTGCTGGTGCACGGGGCGGCCGGCGGTATCGGCACGTCCACGCTGCGGTTGGCGCCGGTACTCGGGGCGTCCCGGGTGATTGCGGTGGTCGGCAGTGCAGACAAGGCCGAGACCGCGACGGCAGCGGGTGCGACTGACGTCGTGCTGGCCGACGGATTCAAAGACGCGGCAAAGGAATTGACGGACGGCCGGGGGGTCGACATGGTGGTCGATCCCGTCGGCGGCGACCGGTTCACCGACTCGCTGCGCTCGCTGTCTCCGGGCGGACGGCTGCTGGTTATCGGGTTTACCGGCGGCGAAATACCCACGGTGAAGGTGAATCGGCTGCTGCTCAACAACATTGACGTGGTCGGTGTCGGCTGGGGAGCTTGGGCAGGCACCCATCCCGGCGCGCTCACCGCGCAGTGGGCCGACCTCGAGCGGCTGCTTGCCTCGGGTCGGCTGGCTGCTCCGCAGCCGGTGGTCTACCCGCTGGACGAGGCCGCCGCCGCGATCGCATCGCTGGAGAACCGCACCGCCAAAGGAAAAGTCGTCCTGCGCGTTCGCGACTGACGAAAAACGCATCTGCCACACAAGCCTCTGCAGAGCAGGAGTCGGATGTTTGCCCGCCTTCGAGCGACAACCGGGGCGTCGATGGGTGGGTCCACCGACCTTGTCGCTATGAGGCGGGCACAACGGATATCGCCTCTCCTGGGGACCGCTGTGACGGGTGTGACAACCCGCGTGCAGTCTGGTCAGACGGCATCGTCGACAACCCTTGCGCCCACTAGAAAGAAAAAGTAACGTCACTTTTAGTTCTAGCTGCCGCAAACCCTGGAGCCGTCATGGAATCCTTCATTCACCTGCGCAAAGGAAAAACGCCACGCCGGCTCCACGCCGACCTCGACGGGGTGAAGGACGACGAATTGGGCCGCGGTGGATTCACCGGCCGAACCGCCAACATGTATCGCCGCCACGACCCCACCGCGTACCGGTCGCAGGGTCCGCTGCGCCCCATCGACGTGCTGTCCAGCGATCTCAAGCCCAGCGACGCCGCCGACGCCAACGGCGGGCCGCTGTTGATGTTCGCCAACGCTGACTGCCGCATTTCACTATCCCGCCGGCAGGCGTCGATGCCGTTCTACACCCGACACGTCGACGGTGATCTGCTGTGCTTTGTGCACCAGGGCACGGGTCTTTTGGAAACCGAGTTCGGGCCGCTGCCCTACCGCCAGGGCGACTGGGTGTACATCCCCAAGGCGTGCACCTGGCGCCAGCTGCCCGATGCCGAATCCACGTGGGTGATGATCGAGGCCAGCGACGAGTTCCGCGTGCCGCCGCCCGGTTCGCTGGGCCGGCATTTCCCCTTCGACCCGTCGCAGGCCGTCATCCCCGAGCCCAAGCCGCTGGACGACGATGGGCGCGACGAGTACGAGGTCCGACTAGTCCACGAGGGCGGCCCGACAACGCTGTTCTACCAACACAATCCGCTTGACGTCGAAGGGTGGCGTGGCGACAATTTCGCGTTCACCTTCAATATCGCCGACTACAACGTGATCACTTCCGACAGCGTCCACTTGCCGCCGACCGTGCACCTGTTCATGCAGGCCACCGGCGTGTACGTGATGAACTTCCTGCCCAAGCCCGCCGAAGGTGTTCCGGGCACCGAACGCGCGCCGTGGTATCACCGCAACGTGGACTACGACGAGATCGCGTTCTTCCATGGCGGTTCGCTATATGGCATACCGATGCCACCGGGGCTGATTAGCCATGCGCCGCAAGGGATTCACCACGGGGCGCCGGAGAAGGCGCGAGAGCGGGCCCGCCGCAAATTCGACGAATACTCCCGCGTCGACTGGCAAGTGATCGCCGTCGACACCCGTCGGCGACTGACCCCGTCAGCCGAGGTGCTGGCCCATGACCTAGGACAGCACTCATGACGACAGCGATCAAGCACGACTACGACCGCATCCCCTATCTCGTTGCTTTCCAGAACAATTCCGGAGTTCGGGACGTCTACGGCGGGCTGGCCGAGATCACCGTCCTGGAAAGCTATTTGCTCAAGCCGAAAGACAAGCCATCCGACACCGTGCTGGTGTTCATGCATCCGATCGGCGGCGGCGCATACCTGCCGATGATCAATGCGCTGGCGCGGGCCGGTCACCACGTCATCTACTGCAACAGCCGGTTCCGCGGCACCGATTCGGCGTTGCTGATGGAGAAGGTGGTCGAGGACCTCGGCGCGGCAATCAGGGACGCCAAGGAACGTCTCGGCTATCACAAGGTGGTGCTGGCCGGCTGGAGTGGCGGCGGGTCGCTGTCGGTTTTTTATCAGCAGCAGGCTCAGCACCCGACGATCACGTCGAGCCCGTCAGGTGATGGGCCCGATCTCACCAAGCTTGATCTGCCCGCCGCCGACGGCATCATGCTGCTGGCCGCGCACATCAGCCGGCACGGCACGCTGACCGAATGGCTGGATGCGTCCATTCTCGACGAGGCGGATCCCACTAACCGCGACCCGGAACTGGACCTTTACAACCCGGGCAACCCCAATCAACCGCCCTACAGCGAAGAGTTCCTGGCCCGCTATCGGCAAGCGCAGATCAGCCGCAACCGCCGAATCACCGCCTGGGTGAAGGCCAAACTGGCCGAGCTGAAGGCCGGCGTCCGTCCCGATGACGAGTTCGGATTCGTCGTGCACGGCACGATGGCCGATCCGCGCTGGTTGGATCCGAATGTCGATCCGAACGAACGTACTCCGGGAACCTGCTATCTGGGCGATCCTCAAGTGGTGAACATGAGCCCGGTCGGCCTGGCCCGGTTCTCCACCCTGCGCAGTTGGCTCTCGCAATGGAGTTATGACGATGCGCACGGCGATGGGGTGGCCTGCGGCCAGGACATCGCGGTGCCGGCGCTGGTGATCGGCAACCTGGCCGACGATGCCTGCACACCGAGCCACACCCGACGGCTGTTCGAGGCGATTGGCCATCCGGATAAAGAGATCCATGAAATCTCCGGCGCCACACACTATTACGCTGGCCCGGATCAACGCGACAAACTGCGGACCGCGGTCGAGGTCGTCACCGACTGGCTGGTCCGCCACGACTTCGCGAGCAAAGAATGACACCTCCCAACGGACCGCTGGACGGCATCCGAGTGCTCGAGCTCGGCACGCTGATCGCCGGCCCGTTCGCCGGCCGGTTGCTCGGCGACATGGGCGCCGAGGTCATCAAGGTGGAGCCTCCGGGCGCACCGGATCCGTTGCGCACCTGGGGACAGGCTGAAGTCGACGGACACCACGTTTTCTGGACCGTGCATGCGCGCAACAAAAAGGGCATCACGTTGGACCTGCGCCGCCCGCGCGGCCGTGAGCTGTTCTTGGATCTGGTCGAGAAATCCGACATCGTGGTGGAAAACTTCCGGCCGGGCACCCTGGAGAAGTGGAACCTGGGTTACGACGTTCTCAGCCAACGTAACTCGGGCATCATCTTGGTTCGGGTGTCGGGGTACGGGCAGACCGGGCCCGACGCACACAAGGCCGGTTACGCCTCGGTGGCCGAAGCAGCCAGCGGGCTGCGGCACCTCAACGGATTCCCGGGTGGACCACCGCCCCGGTTGGCGCTGTCCCTGGGCGACAGCCTAGCCGGAATGTTCGGAGCTCAGGGGGCGCTTGCCGCGCTCTATCGCCGCAGCGTCACCGGCCACGGCCAGGTCGTCGACGTTGCGTTGAACGAATCATGCTTGGCGGTGCAGGAATCCACGATCCCGGATTACGACGCCGGCGGTGTAGTACGCGGCCCTTCCGGCACTCGCCTGGAGGGCATCGCACCGTCGAACATCTACCGCAGCGCCGACGGCTCCTGGGTGGTGATCGCCGCCAACCAGGACACCGTGTTCGCCCGGCTCTGCCGAGCGATGGGGCGCCCGGAGCTCGCGAGCGACGACCGGTTCGCCACCCACGGCGCCCGCGGGCGCAACCAAGACGAACTGGACAAAATCATCGGCGCCTGGGCCGGCGAGCGCGGGCCCAGCGAGATCATCGAAACCCTGTCCGCCGCAGGCGTGATCGCGGGCCCGATCAACACCGTCGCCGAAGTGGTCAACGATCCGCAGTTGCGCGCCCGCGACATGCTCGTCGAGCATTACGATGAGCGGCTCGGGCGGCCCGTTCTGGGTCCCGGAGTCGTGCCGGTGCTCTCGGAATCTCCCGGCAGTGTTCGCAACGCCGGCCCGGCGCGGCCCGGACAACACAACGACGACGTCTACATCGGGTTGCTCGGCAAGACCAACGACGAACTCGAGGAGTTGCGCGCCGAGGAGGTGCTATGAAAACCCACGTCGATATTCGCGAGGTGTCGCTGCGCGACGGGTTACAAATCGAAAAGCCAATCCCGTTGTCGGCCAAGCTGGAACTGCTGGCGGCCGTCGCCGCTACCGGGGTGCGCGAGGTGGAGGCCACCGCGTTCGTCTCCCCAACGAAGGTGCCGTCGATGGCCGATGCCGCCGAGCTCGCGGCTGAGTTGCGCAACTACCCCGACATCGCGTTCTCCGCGCTGGTAGCCAGCCCCAATGGTGCCAGGCGGGCCGTCGCGGCCGGGCTACGTTCGATCGAATACGTGGTGTCGCCCAGCGACGCGTTCAGCACGGCCAATGTCGGGCGCAGCAGTAAGGAGGCCACCGATCAGATCGACGAGATCGTCGCTATCGCCCACGACAGTGACGTCACCGTCGAGGTCATCGTCGCCACCGCATGGGACTGCCCGTTCGAGGGACCCACTCCGCCCCAGCGCGTCGTCGACATCGCCGCAACAGCACGCGATCGCGGCGTCGACCGGTTCTCTATAGCCGACACCATCGGAACCACGACGCCGGCAAGAGTGAGTTCGCTTATCGCACAGCTGCGTCCGGTGATCGACGGGCTTCCGCTGGGCGGACATTTCCACAACACCCGTGGTGCCGGGCTGGCCAGCGCATACGCCGCAGTCAGCTCCGGAGTCACCCGGCTGGACGCATCGGTCGGCGGGCTGGGCGGCTGTCCGTTCGCTCCCGGCGCCACCGGCAACATCGCCACCGAGGACCTGGTGTACCTGCTCCGCGACAGCGACATCGATGTCGACATCGACCTGCAGGCGGCCATCACCGCAGCGAACGTGGCGAGATCAGCTGTCGGCCATGACTTGCCGGGTGCTCTGCTTCGAGCCGGTGACCGGATCAGAGCCTGATGACGACCCCGGTTGCAACGCGGACGCTGACCGCAAAGGGCCGCCAGACCCAGGCAGCCATCGAGCAGGCTGCCCGAAAGCTATTCGCCGAGCGGGGTTTTCACGGTACAACGCTGGCCGATATCACGTCGGCGGCCGGGAAATCTGCGGCGGTGTTCTACCGGTACTTCGGCGATAAGGAAGACCTGCTGGCCGCCTTGGCCGAATCCTTCCTGCACGACGTCGTGACGCCGTCGGGGTCGAGCCTGCACCTGCCCGACTCACCCGACGACGACGACGCCTTTTTCACCTCCGTGGTCACGGGTTACTGGAACATGTTCAAGCAGAACATCGGGATCATGATCGCGGTCGCGCAACTGGCGGCAACCCAGCAGCGGTTCGCCGCCGTCCAAAATGAATTTCGGCGGTTCGGCATGGATATCGTCGCCGCCTCGGTGCGACGCGCTCAACAGCACGGCTATGCATCAGACCTCAATCCCGAGCACGTCGCGGCCGCTATTGCGTTGTTGTTCGAGAACTTCACCACGGTGGTCGCGGGACCGTCCGGCTTGGGCCTGGACATCAGCGACGAGGACGCCATCGCGACTTTGTCGACGGTCTGGAAGAAAACCTTGTACGGCGCTTAAGGAGATCACAGATGGATTTCACGTTGCCAGAACACCTTCCGGGGCTGCTCGCCGACATGGACGCGTTCATCGAGCGTGAGATCGCCCCGCTGCAGGCCGAGCACATGCAGTACTTCGACCAGCGTCGCGAACACGCCCGCACCGATTGGGACAACGACGGCATCCCGACCCGGGAGTGGGAGGATTTGCTCTCCGAGATGCGCCGGCGCGCCGACAAGGCCGGCTGGCTGCGCTACGGGCTGCCGGCATCGCTGGGCGGCCGCGACGGTACCAACGTCGACATGGCCGTGATCCGGGAGCATCTGGCGCACAAGGGTCTTGGCCTGCACAACGACTTGCAGAACGAGTCGTCGATCGTCGGTAATTTCCCGCAGGTGATCATGATGGAGCGCTTCGGTACCGACGCGCAGCGCGCGCTGTGGTCGGAGGCCCTGATCACCGGGGAACGCTCGATGGCCTTCGGGCTGACCGAGCCGCGGCACGGCTCCGATGCGACGTGGCTGGAAACGCACGCCAAACCCGACGGCGACGAGTGGGTGATCAACGGCTCCAAGCGGTTCAACACCGGCGTGCACCGTGCCACGCATGACTTGATCTTCGCCCGCACATCCGGCGAGGCGGGGCAGGCTCGGGGCATCACCGCGTACTTGGTCCCGACCGACACACCCGGATTTAGCGTCCCGTATTACTGGTGGACGTTCAACATGCCCACCGATCACGGCGAAGTCGAGCTGAACGATGTGCGGGTGCCCGCCGACGCGGTCCTCGGTGAGGTCGATCGCGGGCTCGAGGTTGCGCAAACGTTTTTGCACGAGAACCGAATTCGGCAAGCAGCCAGTAGTCTGGGTGCCGCGCAATACTGCATCGACCGAGCCGCCGAATATGCCGGAGAACGTACGGTTTTCGGCAAACCACTGGCGGTCAATCAGGCCGTGCAGTGGCCGTTGGCCGAGCTACAGACCGAGGCCCAGATGGTGCGACTGCTGGTGCAGTACGCGGCCTGGCACTTGGACCGCGACCACCACATGGAGGTGTCCGACAAAGTGTCGATGGCCAACTATCGCGCGAACCGACTGGTCTGCGACGCCGCCGATCGCGCTATGCAGGTCTTCGGCGGCCTGGGCTATAGCCGTCACGAGCCGTTCGAGCACATCTACCGTCACCACCGCCGGTATCGAATCACCGAGGGCGCCGAGGAGATCCAGATCCGCCGGGTGGCGCAACGACTGTTCAAATTCGGCAAAAAGTGAGCCTGCAGGACAGCTTGCCCGCGGTGTTGGGCCCGATGCTGGGCGGCAACGTCGCGATCGACAACCTGCGTGCGTTGACCGGTGGCGCCAGCCGAACAACGTGGGCATTCGACGCCGTCACCGGCGAGGCCAGCCGGTCGCTGATCTTGCGCATCGGGCCGCCCGACGACGTGCACGCCGGAATGGAGCTGGAAGCCCGCGCTCAGGCCGCCGCCGCGGCCACCGGCGCGCCGGTCCCCCACGTTCTGGTCGCCGACGATTCGCCTGCTGCACTGGGCAATCCGTTTTTGATCTGTGACGAGATCAAGGGCGAGACGATCGTCCGGCGCATTCAGCGGACGCTCGATAAAGATGGGGGGGCAACCGGCCGGGCACGGCTACTGGGGCAGTGCGCGCAGGCGCTGGCCGCCATCCACCGGGCCGACTCGAACCTCCCAGGGTTGACTCACGTGGAGCAACTCGACGAATGGCGCCAACGACTCGATGCCATGAACGACACCACCGCCACCTTCGAGTGGGCCTTTCGATGGCTCGCCGCCAACCGGCCAGCGCCGTCGCCCACCGTGCTGGTGCACGGCGACTACCGGATGGGCAACCTCATCGTCGACGGATCCACGCTGGCCGCGGTGCTTGACTGGGAGCTGGTGCAGATCGGCGAGGTCTACGAAGACCTGGCCTGGTTCTGCATCCGCGCCTGGCGGTTCGGCGCTCCGGCCGCCCGCGCCGCCGGCGGCTTAGGCAGTGTCGAGGATTTTCTCGCCGCCTACCAACAGGCCGGCGGGGCGACCGTCGACCGGGAGGCGTTTCACTGGTGGTTGGTGCTCGCGACCCTGCGCTGGGGTGTCATTTGCCGCTACCAAGCCGAGCGTCATTTGAGCGGGCAGAACCGCTCGGTGGAGCTGGCGGCGATCGGCCGTCGAGTCTGCGAGACCGAGTGGGACCTGCTCGACTTGCTCGACAACACCGCACTGCAGACCGGTTGACCTTAGGATTCCGCTGTGGTCACTCCTGATGATGCAATCGACGCAATCCGTGGCACCGGCGGGGCTCAGCCCGGGCAACGGGCGTTGCATGCCAAGGGCAAGCTGTACCGCGGGACATTCACTGCCACCGCCGAGGCCGCCCAACTCTCCCGCGCCGCACACCTGAGCGGTGAGGCTGTGCCCGCGCTGATCCGGTTTTCCAACGGCACAGGCAATCCGGCGGTGCGAGACAATGCGCCCGGAATACGCGGAATGGCGGTGAAGTTCACGCTGCCAGATGGGTCGACCACAGACGTATCAACCCAAACTGCAAGGCTTTTCGCGTCCAGCACACCCGACGGCTTCGTGGCTCTACTGCGCGCGATGCGTCCCGGTATTACCACGCCGCTGCGTCTCGCCGGCTACATCGCCACCCATCCCGGCTTCTTCGGTGCATTGCCGATATTGCGCGCCGCCAACAGGGTGCCCGCGAGCTATGGCACCGTTCAGTACTACGGGTTGCACGCCTTCCGCTGGATCGCCGCCGACGGCAGCGCGCGGTTCGTCCGTTACCAGTTGGTTCCGGCTGCCGACGAAGAGTTTCTGCCGCCGCGGGTCGCGGCGGAGAAGAGCGCGAACTTTCTGATCGACGAACTCGACGAGCGCCTGGCGTCGGAACCGGTCCGGTTCTCCTACCAAGTCCAGGTCGCGGCGGACGGCGATTCGACCGTCGATCCGTCCAAACCATGGCGCAGCACCCAGACCGTCACCGTGGGCACCCTCGAGATCACCGGCATCGACACCGAACGCGAGCACGGCGACGACATCGTCGTGTTCGACCCCATGCGCGTCACCGACGGCATCGAACCCTCCGATGATCCGGTGCTGCGATTCCGTTCGCTCGCCTACTCGGCCTCGGTGAAGCTGCGCACCGGAGTAGATCGCGGTCCCGAGGCACCCGCGACCTGATGACGTCCGGGCATGGCCGTCCGACCGCGGCTGAACTTGTCGCCGCGGTCGCCGAATTCCTCGAGACCGACGTCCGCGAGTCGACTAGCGGCCAGGTCAATTTCCACGCCCGGGTCGCGGCGAACGTGCTGCGCATCGTCGAGCGCGAACTGCTCGCCGGTTCGGCCGACGATGTCACCGATGCGCTGGCCGACATCGGGTTTGACGACGAAGCGCAGCTGGCTGCCGCCATCCGGGCCGGAGATCTGGACGGCTGCACCGACCAGCTGAAATCGGCGCTGCGTGCGCTGGTCAGCCACCGTCTCTCCGTTGCGCACCCCGGTTACCAGAGCGAATAGAGAGATACGCCATGCCCGCTGCCGAAGTCATCGTCGACGTCGCCGATCAACTGTTCGCGGCAATCGAGCGAAGCGACGAGGCCGCGCTCGAGCAGCTATTCGACGACGACATCGCGGTGTGGCGGGCGGGGGCGCGCCGCGACAACGACAAAGAACGAGCGCTGAAGGTGCTCCGCTGGTTCATCGGCGTCACCACGCAACGCCGCTATGAGATCCTCGACCGTCAGCTGTTCCACGGTGCGGTCAGCGGTTTCGTCCAGCAGCACATCCTGCACGCCACCGGCCACGACGGCGCATTGATCGCTTTGCGGGTGTGCATCGTGATTAAGTTGGGAGACAACGCCCTGATCAGCCGTATCGACGAGTACTTCGACCCAGCTGAACTCGCGCCGCTGATGAGCTAACCGTGGAGGTGCCGTGACCCGCGGCGTCGACGATGCAGAGGGAAGCGATGAGGAGGAGCGGCGCAGATGACCACTGTGGAAACACTGCTGAACGACCCTGACACCGCAGGGGTATGGAACCTGGTTGCCGATCGATCCACGATCAGCTTCAGGATCAAGAACATGTGGGGCCTGATCAGCGTCAAAGGCCGCTTCACCGACTTCAACGCCGACGGCCAGATCACCGGCAAAGGTGCCATCTTCGGCCGCCTTGACATCCAGGCGGCGTCGTTGCGTACCGGAATCGGCAAACGCGACGAGCACCTGCGGTCGGCCGATTTCTTCGATGTCGAGCGCTTTCCGGAGATCAGCGTGGCGGTCACCGCGGTGCAACCGACCACCGGTAACGCCGCTGATTTGCAGGCGACGTTGAGCATCAAGGGGGTCACCGCGCCGGTGCAGTTACCGGTCCGTGTCATCGTGCTGGACGACGGCTCGGTGCGGTTATCGGCGAAAACCGAGGTCAACAGGGCCCAGTTCAACCTCGACTGGAACCGGGTCGGCATGATCGGCGAGACCGCCACAGCCTCGGCAGACATGTGCTTCGTGCGGACGCCGGCGTAGCGGCGCGGCGAGCCTGCTAGCAGCCCGCATCGTCGCCGGGCAGTACCATCTGCATCGTGTCTGCCACCAGCCCGCTGCGGGTCCTCGTCTACAGCGACAACGCCAAGACCCGACAGGACGTCATGCTGGCGTTGGGCAAACGGGTACACCCGGATTTGCCCGAGCTCAGCTACGTCGAAGTGGCCACTGGTCCGATGGTCATCCAGCAGGTAGACGCCGGAAACATCGATCTGGCGATCCTGGACGGCGAAGCCACCCCAGAAGGCGGGATGGGCATCGCAAAGCAGCTGAAAGACGAGATTGCGCAGGGGCCGCCGATCGTGGTGCTCACCGGGCGGCGCGACGATGCCTGGCTGGCCAGCTGGTCACGCGCCGAGGCAGCGGTCTCGCAGCCGATCGACCCGATTCGGCTGAGCCGGACGGTGCTGGAGTTGCTGCGCCCTGCGGTGCATTAGCTGATCATCGGATCCTGAGCGCAACCTGACAGCTCCGTGGTGGGCAGCTGGATGAACGCTGCGGCACGGACACCACTTCGTCCGCCGAGAAGCGAAATGTGTTTGTGCTCTGAGCATTTCATGGTCCAGACAGACTCGCGTCTTCACCGCATGCGTCGGCTGGCCGACCACCGATCCGGCTGTGGCTGAGGTCACATCTAGACTGCTGAGCGCGGGACTACACACGATCGCTAGGCTGTGGTTGCGCTCACAGTCAGCGCCCAATCGATGAACAGTGAGGGAGCGTCTTCGCGGCATGAATCTGTACCTACCCATCCTGGTGCTTGGGGGGATCGCCGCTGCTTTTGCGCTCGGCTCAGTCGCACTCGCGCAGATCACCGGCCCGAAGCGCTACAACAAGGCGAAGCTCGAGGCATACGAATGCGGGATCGAACCCAGCGACCAGCCAGCCAACGCGCCGCACGCAGGCAGCGGGCAGCGGTTCCCGGTGAAGTACTACCTGACCGCCATGCTGTTCATCGTCTTCGACATCGAAATCGTGTTCCTGTACCCATGGGCGGTCAGCTACGACAAGCTCGGGTTATTCGCACTGGTCGAGATGGTGGTGTTCGTGCTCACGGTCTTTGTGGCCTACGCATATGTATGGCGCCGCGGCGGCCTGACCTGGGAGTGAGGTAAGACGTGGGCCTAGAGGAGAAAGTGCCGAGCGGTTTCTTGCTGACGACCGTCGAAACGCTGGCGGGCTACTTCCGCAAGAACTCGTTGTGGCCGGCAACGTTTGGATTGGCCTGTTGCGCGATTGAGATGATGGCCACCGCCGGCCCGCGATTCGACATCGCGCGCTTTGGCATGGAGAGGTTTTCGGCGACACCCCGGCAGGCCGATCTGATGATCGTGGCCGGCCGTGTCAGTCAGAAGATGGCGCCGGTGCTGCGCCAGATCTATGACCAGATGGCCGAACCGAAATGGGTGCTCGCGATGGGCGTGTGCGCATCGTCAGGCGGGATGTTCAACAACTACGCGATCGTTCAGGGCGTGGACCACGTCGTACCGGTAGACATCTACCTGCCCGGCTGCCCGCCCCGCCCGGAGATGCTGCTGTACGCAATCCTCAAGCTGCACGACAAGATTCAAGAGATGCCGCTGGGGGTCAACCGCGAACTGGCCATCGCCGAAGCCGAACAAGCGGCACTCGCCGCCCGGCCGACCATCGAGATGCGCGGACTGCTGCGATGAGCTCACCGGATCACGACCCCAAGCGAGCAGCCACCGAGGTGGGCGGACCGCCCGTTCCCGCCGACCAATCCGACAAAGAGGTGATCGACGTTCGCCTAGGCATGTTCGGCGTCCGCGGCACCGGCGACACGTCGGGATACGGACGACTAGTGCGTCAGATCACGATCGACGACGGCAGTCCCCGGCCCTACGGCGGGTACTTCGACGAGGTTGTCGACCGGCTGGCCGCGGCGCTGAAGGAGGCCGACGGCGTCGAATTCGAAGACGCCGTAGAGAAAGTCGTGGTCTACCGCGACGAACTGACCCTGCACGTGCGCCGCGAGCTGCTGCCGCAGGTCGCCGGTCGACTGCGCGACGACGCGGCGCTGCGCTTCGAATTGTGCCTGGGTGTCAGCGGAGTGCACTACCCGCACGAAACCGGAAGCGAGCTGCACGCGGTATATCCGCTCAAGTCGATAACCCACGGCCGTCGAATCCGCCTGGAAGTGGCTGCGCCGGATAGTGATCCGCACATTCCGTCGCTGTTCGGCATCTACCCGACCAACGACTGGCACGAGCGTGAGACCTATGACTTCTTCGGCATCATCTTCGACGGGCACCCGTCGCTGACGCGCATCGAGATGCCCGACGATTGGGAAGGACATCCGCAACGCAAGGACTATCCACTCGGCGGCGTCCCGGTGGAGTACAAGGGCGCGCAGATTCCCCCGCCCGATGAGCGGAGGGCCTACAACTGATGAGCGACACCACTACCCCCAACGGCGAGGGCAGCGGCGGAGAAACCCTGGTGGCCGTCGTCGGTCAGGACTGGGAACAGATCGTCGAGGCGGCTCGCAAAGGCGAACCCGGTGAACGCATCGTCGTCAATATGGGACCGCAGCACCCGTCGACCCACGGCGTGCTGCGGCTGATCCTGGAGATCGAAGGTGAGACGGTCACCGACGCCCGGTGCGGAATCGGCTACCTGCACACCGGGATCGAGAAGAACCTGGAGTACCGGTACTGGACCCAGGGCGTCACGTTCGTAACCCGAATGGATTACCTGTCACCGTTTTACAACGAGGCGGTGTACTGCCTCGGTGTGGAGAAGCTGCTCGGGATCACCGACGAAATCCCGGAACGCGTCAACGTCATCCGGGTGATGATGATGGAGTTCAACCGGATCTCGTCGCACCTGGTCGCATTGGCGACCGGTGGCATGGAACTCGGCGCGATGACGGCAATGTTCCTCGGGTTCCGGGAACGCGAGCTGGTCCTGAACCTGTTCGAAATGGTCACCGGCTTGCGGATGAACCACGCCTACATCCGGCCCGGCGGACTGGCCCAGGATCTGCCGGAAGACGCCCTGCGCGAAATCCCGGAACTGGTCAAGCTGCTGAGCCATCGGCTCAACGACATCGAAAACCTGCTCAACGACAACTACATCTGGAAAGCCCGCACCCAGGGTGTGGGGTATCTGGACCTGACCGGGTGTATCGCGCTTGGTGTGACCGGACCTCCGCTGCGGGCGACCGGATTGCCCTACGACCTACGCAAGACCGATCCGTATTGCGGCTACGAGAACTACGAGTTCGACGTGATCACCGACGACACGTGTGATTCCTACGCGCGCTACATCATTCGGGTCAAAGAGATGAGGGAGTCGCTGAAGATCGTGGAACAGTGCCTGGACAAGTTGCGACCCGGCCCGATCATGGTGGCGGACCGCAAGATCGCCTGGCCGGCCGACCTGAAAGTCGGACCGGACGGTCTGGGTAACTCGCCGGAGCACATCGCCAAGATCATGGGCACCTCGATGGAGGCGCTGATTCACCACTTCAAACTGGTCACCGAAGGCATCCGGGTGCCGGCCGGTCAGGTGTACGTGGCAGTCGAGTCGCCTCGCGGCGAGTTGGGCGTGCACATGGTCAGCGACGGCGGAACCCGGCCCTACCGGGTGCACTACCGCGATCCCTCGTTCACCAACCTGCAGGCCGTTGCCGCGATGTGCGAGGGCGGCATGGTCGCCGACGTGATCACCGCGGTGGCCAGCATCGATCCGGTCATGGGCGGTGTCGACCGATGAGCAGCGGACCATACACCCCGGCCGTCGGCGCCAGCGGCGAACGAGTGTTCATCCGGCTGGGCCCGCCGCCTGAAGAGCCGGGCCAATTCGTCGTCGAGGGCGCGCCGGAGTCCTATCCGCCCGAGGTGCAGAACCGGCTGGAAGTCGACGCCAAGGAGATCATCGGCCGCTACCCCAGCCCGCGCTCAGCGCTGCTGCCGCTGCTGCACCTGGTGCAGGCCGAGGACGGCTACGTGACACCGGCCGCTTTGGAATTCTGCGGCGAACAGCTCGGACTGACCGGCGCCGAAGTCGCGGCGGTGGCGAGCTTTTACACCATGTATCGGCGCGGGCCGACCGGCGAGTACTTAGTCGGCG
>NZ_JBAUZA010000215.1:0-9988 GCF_049585075.1 Mycobacterium sp. | reverse complement strand
GAAATACGTTGAGGCGTCAGGGAACAACTGCAGGCAGTACCGCAGCATGCCGAACGTGCCGACCTTGTCCATCACCGCGGTGATCAGGACCGCGGTCGCCGGTGTCGATTCCACCGCCGCGTCGGGCAGCCAGCGGTGGAACGGCCACAGCGGCGCCTTGATCGCGAACGCGAACATGAACCCCAAGAACAGCGCTTTGAGCACCGCCGAAGAAGCGCCGAGCGAACCCGACGAGACAGCGGCGACGATCTGGCGGAAGTCGAATGTTCCCGGACCATGTTGAGTGGTCACCACGTACAGCCCGATCACTGCGGCCAGCATGATCAGGCCGCCGAACAGGTTGTACAACAAGAACTTCACCGCAGCGCGGGACCGGTGGGCGCCACCGCCGAATCCGCCGATGAGGAAATACATCGGGATGAGCATCGCCTCGAAGAACACGTAGAACAGCAACACGTCCAGCGAAACCACCGAAACCAGCACCATCGACTCGATGGTCAGCGTCAGCGCGACGTAGGCCTGGGTGCCGCGCGGGCGCTCGCCACCTGACGATCGCAAGTCCGGCGAAGCCGGGCGCAGCGGGTCGTCAGCACGGGCAGCGTCGTTCCAGCCGCCCACCAGCAGCAGGGGCACCAGGATCGTGGTCAGCATTACCAGCACCAGCGCGATGCCGTCGACGCCGAGGGTGTAGCCGGCGCCGAATGCCGGTATCCAGCGGTGGGTTTCGACGAATTGGTACGTCGGCCCTCCGGCCTTGAACTCGACGGCGATCAGGATCGACACCGCCAGCACGGCCACCGAGACGGCCAGACCGGCCCACTTCGCGATTTGCCGCCATCCGGGTGGCATCAGGATAACGGCGATGGCACCGGCCAACGGCACCAGCCACAGCACGGAAAGCCACGGGAAGTTAGTCACGAGCGCCGCGCTGTTCACCACAGTCGCACCGCCAAGATCGCCGCGGCGACCAGCGCCGCGCCCACGAACATCGACAACGCATAGTTGCGGGCGAACCCGGTCTGCAATCCGCGCAGCCGGTCCGAGGTCCGGCTCACCAGCGTCCCAAGCGCGTTGACCGAGCCGTCCACACCTTCGTCGTCGAATTCGACCAGCGCGTGGGTCAATTGCGCACTGGGTCGCATGAACACCTCCTCGTTGAAGGCGTCGCCGTAGAGGTCGCGGCGCGCGGCGACCGTGAGCACCGATACGTCATCGGGGGCGGTATCGGCCACCTTGCGAAGGCCGTACAGCAGGACGGCCACGCCAATTCCGACCACGACGATGCCGACGGTGACGGTGGTGAACGCCCACGTCGGCAACGTGGGTGAGCTTTCCTCAAAAGTGACAACCGGTTCCAGCCAGTGCCGCAGCGTGCCGCCGATGGCCAGCAACCCGCCGGAGAACACCGATCCGACCGCGAGCAGGATCATCGGCCAGGTCATCACCGCGGGCGCCTCATGCGGATGTGCTTCTGCGGCCCAACGCTTTTGGCCGAAGAATGTCATCAGCATCACCCGCGTCATGTAGAACGCGGTGATCCCGGCGCCCAGCAGCGCTGCCCCGCCCAACAGGTAGCCGCGGATTCCGCCGGCTGCCAGTGCGGCCTCGATGATGGCGTCCTTGGAGTAGAAGCCGGCGAACGGCGGCAGTCCGATGATCGCCAGATAGCCCAGCCCGAATGTCGCGAAGGTGATCGGCAGCGCAGCGCGCAGCCCGCCGTAGCGGCGCATGTCCTGCTCCTCGTCCATCGCGTGGATCACCGCGCCGGAGCCAAGGAACAGGCCGGCTTTGAAGAATCCGTGGGTGAGTAGGTGCATGATCGCGAACGCGTAGCCGGCCGGGCCCAGGCCCGCGGCTAGCACCATGTACCCGATCTGGCTCATCGTCGACGCCGCCAGCGCGCGTTTGATGTCATCCTTGGCGCAGCCGATGATCGCACCGAAGAGCAGCGTCACCGCGCCGACGACGATCACGCCGAGCCGGGCGTCCGGCGTCAGGCTGTAGAGCGGGTTGCATCGCACGATCAGATACACCCCGGCGGTGACCATGGTGGCGGCGTGAATCAGCGCGGACACCGGGGTGGGACCCTCCATCGCGTCACCGAGCCAGGCCTGCAGCGGAACCTGCGCGGATTTGCCGCACGCGCCCGCCAGCAGCAGCAGCCCGATCGCGGTCAGCGCCGCGCGGGAAGCCCCCGGCGCTTGGCCGAACACCTCGGCATACGACAGCGTGCCGAAGTTGGCGAAGATCACGAACATCGCCAGCGCCAGTCCGGCATCCCCGACCCGGTTCATCACGAACGCCTTCTTGGCCGCCGTGGCGGCGGTCGGCTTGTGATACCAGAAACCGATCAACAGGTAGGACGCCAGGCCCACGCCTTCCCAGCCGGTGTAGAGGACCAGGAAGTTGTCGGCGACGACCAGCAACAGCATCGCTGCGAGGAAGAGGTTGAGGTACGCGAAAAACCTGCGGCGGTCGGGGTCTTCGGCCATGTAACCGACCGAGTAGATGTGGATCAGCGATCCGACACCGGTGATCAGCAGCACGAAGCAAATCGACAATTGGTCGATCTGCAGACCGACGTCGACTTGCAGACCACCGACGGGGACCCAGCTGAACAAGTTCTGGCTGATGGGTCGGGCGTCGCCGTGCCGGCCCAGCATGTCGACGAGCAGTGTCAGACCGACGCCGAACGAGGCCAGTGCGGTCGCGCAGCCCAGCAAGTGACCCCAGGGGTCGGTGCGTCTGCCGCCGAGCAGCAGGATCGCGGCGCCGGCCGCGGGGAGAGCTACGACCAGCCAACTCAAATGTGTCATCGACTCAGCCCTTGAGCAGGTTGGCGTCGTCGACCGAAGCCGATCTGCGGGCACGGAAGATCGTCATGATGATGGCCAGGCCCACCACGACTTCGCAGGCGGCGACGACCATCGTGAAAAACGCCACCATCTGGCCGTCGAGCTGACCATGCATCCGGGCGAACGTGACGAACGCCAAGTTGACGGCATTGAGCATCAGCTCCACGCACATGAACATCACGATGGCGTTGCGGCGCAACAGCACCCCGGCTGCTCCGATGGTGAACAACAGCGCCGATAGGTAGAGGTAGTTCTGCGGATTCATGACGCACCGTTTCCGTTTGTCCCGCGCGCGTGCACTTCCAAACCTTCGACCGTCCTCTGTTCCAGTACGTCGGGCACCGACATCCGGGAGTAGGAGCCGTCGGGGAGCCGCGCGGCCATGTCGACCGCGTTGTGCCGGGCATAGACACCCGGACTGGGCTGCGGTGTCGGGTGGCCACCGGGTTGGAAACGTTCGATCGACAGCTCCCGCTGTGTCTTTCGGCGCTCGAAGCGTTCCCGGTGCGCCAGAATCATCGCGCCGACGGCGGCGGTGATCAGCAGTGCGCTGGTCAGCTCAAACGCCCACAGGTAGCGGGAGAAGATCAACGTCGCCAAGCCCTCGACGTTGCCGCCGGCATTGGCCTTCGTCAATCCGGTGAAACCGCCGGCGGTAACGCGGCCGATGCCGGCGATCAGCACGATGCCGAATCCCACACCGGCAACCACGGCGGCCACTCGCTGTCCGCGCAGTGTTTCGACCAGGGACTCCGCGGAGTCAACGCCGATCAGCATCAGCACGAACAGGAAAAGCATCATCACCGCGCCGGTGTAGACCACAATCTGGACGACGCCGAGGAATAACGCATCCTGGATCATGTAGAACACCGCCAGGATGATCATCGTCATCGCCAGAAACATCGCGGAGTAGACCGCGTTGGCGGCCATCACCACGCCCGCCGCCCCGATCAACGCCAGCGTGCCCAGCACAAAGAACGTCACCGCCTCCCCAGTGGAGGTGCGGGTGATGATGTCGGCGGCCAACAGACTCGTCATTGCTCGACATCCGAATTCTGCTTGTCGCGCAAGCCTTCTGACGTCACGTTGCCGCGGTAGTAGTCGGCGTCCGTCGCCCCTTCGGCTCGTGGGTGCGGTGCCGGGGTCATCCCGGGCTCCAGCGGAGCCAGCAACCGGTCCTTCTCGTAAATGAGGTCGGCGCGGTTATCGTCGGCCATCTCGTAGTCGTTGGTCATCGTCAACGCGCGGGTCGGGCAGGCTTCGACGCACAGTCCGCACCCAATGCAACGCAAATAGTTGATCTGGTAGACGCGCCCGTAGCGTTCGCCGGGTGAGAAGCGCTCCCCCTCGTTGTTGTCGGCGCCCTCGACGTAGATGGCGTCGGCCGGGCACGCCCACGCGCACAGCTCGCAGCCGATGCACTTCTCCAAACCGTCCGGGTACCGGTTGAGCTGGTGGCGGCCGTGATAGCGCGGCGCCACCGGTCCGGGCTCCTCCGGATATTCCTCGGTGACAGGTCTTTTGAACATTGTCCCAAACGTGACGCCGAATCCGGCGAGGGAACTGAGGAACTTAGCCATTAGCAGCCTCCTTGGTCGCCGGTACCAGCGGCTGGCCCGGCAGTGGCGGCGTGGGGAATGCCGGCTCGAAGGGCTGTGCCCCCACCGGTGGTTCGTGACGTCTCTTCTCGCTTCGCTTGCTGCCGAAGGGGTTTCGCAGCAGAGCCAGCAGAACTGCGGTGACGGCAAGGCTGGAAATGACCAGTGCCGGTGTCCAGTGCGGATAACCCTCGTTGCGTAGCGTGCGGATCGTCGCGGCGATGAGCGCCCAGGCCAGCGACACCGGGATGAGGATCTTCCAGCCCAGCGCCATGAACTGGTCGTAGCGCAGTCGCGGCAGGGTGGCGCGCAGCCAGAAGTAGACGAAGAGGAACAGCCACACTTTGGCGGTGAACCACAGCACCGGCCACCAGCCGCTGTTGGCGCCGGCCCACATGTTCAACGGCAACGGCGCGTGCCAGCCGCCGAGGAACAGCGTCGCGGCCAACGCCGAGACCGTGGTCATGTTGATGTACTCGGCCAGGTAGAACATCGCGAAGCTCAACGAGGAGTACTCGGTGTGGAAACCGGCGACCAGTTCGCCCTCGGCCTCGGGCAGGTCGAACGGCGCCCGGTTGGTCTCACCGACCATCGACACCAGGTAGACCGCGAACGACGGCAGCAGCAGGAAGGCGTACCAGACCCGGTCTTGGGCCGACACGATTCCGGACGTCGACATCGTCCCGGCGAACAGGAACACCGTCGCGAAAGACAACCCCATAGCGACCTCGTAAGAGATCACCTGCGCGGTGGAGCGCACCCCGCCCAGCAGAGGATACGTCGAGCCTGACGCCCACCCCGCCAGCACGATGCCGTAGACCCCGATCGACGACAGCGCCAGGATGAACAGCACCGCGACCGGCAGGTCGGTCACCTGTAGCGCGGTGCGGTGCCCGAACACCGACACCTGCGGTCCGAACGGGATGAACGCGAAGGCGGTGATCGCGGGAATCGTCGAGATGGCCGGTGCCAGAATGAAGATCGGCTTTTCGACGCCGAACGGGGTGATGGGCTCCTTGAGCGCCAGCTTGATGCCGTCGGCCAGGCTCTGCAGATACCCGCGCGGGCCGACCCGGTTGGGCCCCCATCGCCGCTGCATCCGGCCGAGGATCTTGCGTTCGGCGAGGATCGCGACCAACACCGTCAGCACCAGGAAGACGAACACCGCGAGCGCTTTTGCGGCGATCAACCACCAGGTGTCGTGTCCGAAGCCGGAGATCATTGGCGCCGCTCCTCCTCATCGCTTCGCTCTGCATCGTCGCGACGCGTCATGACTTCACCCCGATCTGCACAACCGCGCCGGCTGACACACCCCACGACGGGTGCACCGCCGAGCCGGGTGAGTTCAACGGCAGCCACACCACATCGTCGGGCATCTCGGTGATGGTCAGCGGCAACGTTATTGCGCCGCGGGCAGTGCTGACGGTGACCTTGTCACCGTCACCGGCGCCGATGGCGTCCGCCGTTCCTGCGGATAGCCGCACGACCGGCGGGCGCGCGGTGCCGGCAAGGTGCGGCTCGCCGTCTTGTAGCCGGCCCGCGTCGAGCAGCATCCGCCACCCGGCCAATACCGCTTGGCCGGCAGCGGGTTTCGGGGCCGCGACGGCATCAACGTTCGGCGCGACACCGTGCGGGCCGTCCCAGATGCCCAGCCCATTCAACTCGGCGCGAGCCGCCTCGACGGTGGGCAGCCCCAGGTCGATCCCCATTTCGTCGGCCAGGGTGTCGAGAACTCGCAAGTCCGGTGTGGCGGTGGCGGGCAGGGCGGCCGAGAAGCTGCGGTGCCGGCCCTCCCAGTTGACGTATGTCCCGGACTTCTCCGCCGCGGGCGCGATCGGGAAAACCACATCGGCTCGTTCGGTCACCGCGCTGTGTCGCAGCTCCAGGCTTACGACGAAGCCCGCGGCGTCCAGTGCGGCCAAAACCGCGGCGGGATCGGCGAAGTCGTCGGCCTCGAGGCCGCCTACCAGCAGGGCGCCCAGCGTGCCGTCGGCGGCAGCGGCCAAAATCCCCTCGGCGTCGCGGCCATCGGCAGCAGGCAACTCGGAGACATGCCAAGCGGCTGATACCTGCGAGCGGGCAGTCTCGTCACCGAGCGGGCGGCCGCCGGGCAGCAGCCCGGGCAGCGCGCCGGCCTCCAACGCTCCGCGTTCTCCGGCGCGGCGAGGTATCCATGCCAGTCGCGCCCCGGTGGTGTCGGCGAGGCGGGCCGCGGCCGACAGTCCGCCGGGAACGCCGGCCAGCCGTTCGCCGACGATGATGATCGCGCCGGAAGTCGATAACAGGTCACCGAGTTCGCCGGTGGCCAGCCCGTCTAACACCGTGGCCTCGGCGCCGGGCACCGTCTGAATCAGCTTGCCGGACAACTTCTTCAACCCGTTGCTGGCGAACGGGGCGATTGCGTGCACCGGCAGCCCGTGTTTGCGGGCGGCCTTGCGCAACCGCAGGTACACGATCGGCGACTCTTCTTCGGGCTCGAAGCCGGCGAGCAGAACCACCGGCGCCGACTCGAGATCGGAGTAGCTGATGGTGAGCGGCCTGCCCGCAACCCGGGCTGCCAAGAATTGCCTCTCTTCGCTGGAGTGCGGACGAGCCCGAAAATCGATGTCGTTGGTGCCCAACGCAATGCGGGCAAATTTCGAGTAGGCGTACGCGTCCTCGAGGGTTAGCCGACCACCGAGCAGCACGCCGGTACCACCGGACGCGGAGTTGAGCCCCTCGACGGCAGCGGCCACCGCATGTGGCCACGAGGCCGGCGCCAGCGTGCCGTCGGCATCGCGCACCAGGGGAGTGGTGATCCGGTCGGGCTGGGTGGCGTAAGTGAAAGCCCACCGCCCTTTGTCGCAGTTCCACTCCTCGTTGACCTCGGGCTCGTCGCCGGCCAGCCGGCGCAGCACCTTGCTGCGGCGATGGTCGGTGCGCTGTGCGCACCCCGATGCGCAGTGCTCGCACACACTCGGGCTGGAAACCAGGTCGTAGGGGCGGGCGCGAAACCGATAAGCGGTGCCGGTCAGCGCGCCGACCGGGCAGATCTGCACAGTGTTGCCGGAAAAGTACGACTCGAACGGCTCGTTGGCGTAGATGCCGACTTGCTGCAGGGCGCCGCGCTCCAACATTTCGATGAAGATGTCACCGGCAATCTGCTCGGAGAATCGGGTGCAGCGCGCGCACAGGATGCAACGCTCGCGATCCAGCAGCACTTGCGAGGAGATGTTGATCGGCTTGGCGAACGTGCGCTTGACGTCGTCGAACCGGGAGTCGGCGCGGCCGTTGGACATCGCCTGGTTCTGCAGCGGACACTCGCCGCCCTTGTCGCACATCGGGCAGTCCAGCGGATGATTGATCAGCAGCAGCTCCATCACCCCGTGCTGGGCCTTGTCGGCGGCGTCGGAGCTGAACTGGGTGCGTACCACCATGTCATCGGTCACCGGGATGGTGCACGACGCCATCGGTTTGCGCTGTCCCTCGATTTCGACCAGACACTGCCTGCAGGCACCGACCGGATCCAACAGCGGGTGATCGCAGAACCGGGGAATCTGCACGCCGATCAACTCGGCGGCTCGGATCACCAAAGTGCCTTTGGGAACGCTGATTTCGGTGCCATCGATGGTCAACGTCACCAACTCCGGCTCAGTGACCTTCTCTCCGGTGTCAGCCGTTTGCGTCATGAGGCTCCATTCGGCACGAGCATGGATAGCTTGGGGTCGAACGGACATCCGCCGCCCTCGACATGCGCGACGTATTCGTCGCGGAAATATTTGATCGACGACATCACCGGGCTGGCCGCGCCATCGCCCAACGCGCAGAACGATTTACCGAGGATGGCGTCGGCGATGTCGTTCAGCTTGTCCAGATCCTCGGCGGTGCCCTTGCCGGATTCCAGGCGCTCGTAGATCTGGCTAAGCCAGAACGTGCCTTCGCGGCACGGCGTGCATTTGCCGCACGATTCATGCCGGTAGAAATCGGTCCAGCGCGCCACGGCGCGCACCACGCACGTCGTCTCGTCGAAAATCTCCAACGCCTTGGTGCCAAGCATCGAGCCGGCAGCTCCTACGCCTTCGTAATCCAGTGGCACGTCGAGGTGCTCGTCGGTGAGAAGCGGCGTCGACGACCCACCGGGGGTCCAGAACTTCAACTTGTGCCCGGCCCGCACCCCACCGGCGTAGTCGAGCAGTTCGCGCAACGTGATGCCCAGCGGCGCTTCGTACTGGCCCGGCCGGGTCACATGCCCCGACAGCGAATACAGCGTGAAGCCAGGCGATTTCTCGGTGCCCATCGACCGGAACCAGTCGACGCCGTTGAGGATGATCGGCGGAACGCTGGCGATGGTCTCGACATTGTTGATCACCGTCGGGCAGCCGTAGAGCCCGGCAACCGCGGGGAACGGCGGACGCAGCCGCGGCTGGCCGCGACGGCCTTCCAGCGAGTCGAGCAACGCCGTCTCCTCGCCGCAGATGTAGGCGCCGGCGCCGGCGTGCACCACCAGCTCCAGGTCGTAGCCGGAGCCGGCGATGTCGCGGCCCAGGAAGCCTGCGGCGTAGGCCTCGGCGACGGCGTTCTGCAGGCGCCGCAGCACCGGCAGCACCTCACCGCGGACGTAGATGAAGGCGTGGCTGGCCCGTATCGCGTACGACGCGATGATCACGCCTTCGATCAGGACGTGCGGGGTGGCCAGCATCAACGGAATGTCCTTGCACGTACCGGGTTCCGACTCGTCGGCGTTGACCACCAGGTAGTGCGGCTTGGCCGCCGGACCGCTGTCGCCTTGCGGGATGAACGACCACTTGGTGCCGGTCGCGAAACCCGCCCCGCCACGGCCGCGCAGCCCGGAGTCCTTGACGGCGGTGATCACGTCGTCCGGCTTCATCTTCAGGGCCTTGTGCAAAGCCTGGTAGCCGTCGTTGCGGCGATAGGTGTCAAGAGTCCACGACTCCGGGTCGTCCCAGTATCGGGTCAGCACCGGAGCCAACGGTGTTTGCGACGCCATTACCGGCCTTCCCCTGAATCCTCGGCCGCCGGGGCCGTCATGTTGCGTTCCTTGGCAATTCGCAGCCCGGCCAACGTGGCTTCGCCGGCACCGCCCTGGCCTTCGTCGGCACGCGAGTCGGGAAAACCGGCCAGGATCCGTTCGGTCTCGCGGAACTTGCACAGCGGGGCGCCGCGACTCGGCACCGGGGGTTTCCCGGCTCGCAGCCCGTCGACCAGCTTGCGTGCCGACTCCGGGCTCTGGTTGTCGAAGAACTCCCAGTTGACCATCACCACCGGGGCGAAGTCGCACGCTGCGTTGCATTCGATGTGTTGCAGGGTGATTGAGCTGTCGGCGGTGGTCTCGTCGTTGCCGATGCCGAGGTGTTCTTTGAGCGATTCGAAAATGGCGTCGCCGCCCATGACGGCGCACAGCGTGTTCGTGCAGACGCCGACGAGGTAGTCGCCGGTGGGCCCGCGGCGATACATGGTGTAGAAGCTCGCGACCGCCGCGACTTCGGCACCGGTCAGTCCGAGCTGTTCGCCGCAGAATTCCAAACCGGCCGGTGT
>NZ_JBAUZA010000214.1:0-12865 GCF_049585075.1 Mycobacterium sp. | reverse complement strand
CAAGAACGGCGAGGAGGTACACCTGACCCCGACCGAATGGGGCATGCTGGAAATGCTGGTGCGCAATCGCGGCAAGTTGGTCGGGCGCGAGGAGTTACTCCGAGAGGTCTGGGGACCGAAGTATGCGAAGGAAACTCATTATCTGCGTGTCTTTCTCGCGCAGCTGAGACGCAAGCTCGAGGACGATCCATCGCATCCGAACCATCTGCTGACCGAGGCCGGCATGGGCTATCGGTTCGAGGCGTGAGCGTCATGAGCGAATGATCCTGTGCAGGAATAGCTTTAACCTCTAGTCGCCCTGGCCGCGGCCACCGCCGGGCCGCGGTGACGCGACGACGGGATTTTGCCGCCAGCAAAGTTGGGTGTTGCGGCCGGACGACTCAAAGCCGTGGTGTAACCTTCACCAGTAACGGCATCGGCAAAGCCTGTGTCTCCCTGCGCTGAGTCTTGGACTCGATCGCGGTCAGGTATTCCCGAGTAGCGGATGAGAGTATGCATCATCACATCATTGTCAGCGGTGACGATGCGCTAGCCACCACGATTGTCGACGAGCTGAAACGGGCCGGCGCGCGTGTTGTCAAGCTGGACAAGGCAAAGCTTGCTGACATCGGCGTCGCTCGCGAGCTCGTTCGCGCCGAAGTCATGCGTGCGATCGCCGTAGTCTGCGCTGGGGATGACGACGCGCTCAATCTCGAAATCGCCTTGCTGGCAAGGAGAGCCAACCCAGACCTGCGGGTGGTTGCCCGGCTGACCAACGACGTGCTGCGCGAAGCGGTAGCCGACGACAATGGGCCCGGCGGTATCTTCAACGTCGCCGAACTCTCCGCGTCGTCGGTCGTCGAAGCCTGCCTGACGCACACCGCGCACCCGTTCGAGGCCGCCGGCATCAAATTCGTGGCCTCCGGCAGCGAAGCCCCCCGCGACGCGACGCTGCGCGAACTCTACGGCGACTTGGCGCCGGTAGCGGTCATTCATGGCGATAATTCCCCTAATCCCGGCGACGTGGTGGCTTGTCCGAGTCGGGATCATCAGGTGCACGCCGGTGACTGGACGGTGATGATCGGGACCGCCGACGAGGCGGCCGATCGCGGCGTCAAGGTTCGGGTGCCCAGGGGAACACGCGCACGACGGCCTCGGTTGCGGCGGGTGCTCGACGCGATCCGGGTGGTGCTCAATGATTTCAACCCGGCGTTTTATCCGGCGTTGACGGCCGCGGGCTTTCTGGTCATCACCTCAATGTCGGTGTTGCACTTCAACTATCAGCGGCCGCGGATGTCGTGGATCGACGCGTTGTACTTCACTGTCGAGACGATCACGACCACAGGCTACGGTGACTTCAGCTTTGGCCATCAAGTCACCTGGCTACGCCTGTTTGCGGCCATGTTGATGTTCGGCGGAGCGACCACCATCGCTTTGCTCGTCGCGTTCATCTCCGACGTGCTGTTGTCGCAGCGCTTCGTCAACGCGACCGCGCGCCCGCGAGTGCGCCATCTGCGCAACCACATCATCGTCGTCGGGCTCAGCGAGCTCGGGATCCGCGTGGTCAGCGATCTGGTCGCCGCCGGACACGACGTGGCGGTGATCGAACGCGACGAGGAAAACCGCTTCCTGTCCATGGCGCGCGAACTCGACGTGCCGGTCATCTTCGGGGACGCGACGCTGATCCAGACGCTGGAATCGGCGCGGGTGGACCGTGCCCGTGCGGTGGCGGTGGTGACCCGCGACGACATGATCAACATCGAGACCGGGATCATCTTGGCCGAGATGCTGGGACCGCGGGTGCTGCCCGAGATCAACCGGCGGGGCGGCGTTCCGCTCGTGCTGCGTGTCTATGACCGCGCGTTGGGCTTCGCGATTGCTCAGCGGTTCGGTTTTGACCACGTCCGGTCCACCGTCGAACTGGCCGCGCCCTGGTTCATTGGCGCCGCGAGTGGCCTGGAGGTGCTGGGGACGTTTTCGGTCGGTCAGAGTTCGTTCATGGTCGGCGCGATGCGGGTGGCGCCGGGCAGCGAACTCGATGGGCTGCAGATGTTCGAAGTGTCCACTCAAATCCGGGTCATCGCGGTCTGCCGGCAGGGCACACCGGTCCAACTGCGTCCAAGCCGCAACGAGCGGCTTCGGGCCGACGACACCGTCTACCTGGTCGGTCCGTATCGGGAATTGCTGGGCACGTTGCGCAAGGGGTTGCCCCCTCGCCAACCCGCGACCGACGAGGACGGCCCCCGCGACGGCCAGGACGCCCAACCAGAAGGGCAAGGCCTCCACATCGACTCCGGCCGCGAGGCACGGACCGGTTGACCCCCACGACCGCGATTCAGCGGTTTCGACCTCGCCAAATTTGGGTAGCACCAGCGGATGAAATCCGGCGTAGCCTTTGCGGTCGCGATGCTCGCCGCGGCCGTCGCGCCGTTAGGCGCATGCACCAATCAGCAGAGCAGCCAGCCTAGTACGTCAACGTCACAGTCGCCCGGCACAGAGCGGATGACCACACAGTTGAAGGGCGCGGATGGGTCTGTGGTCGCCAACGCCACCTTCGATTTCGCGAATGGCTATGCGACGGTGACCGTGGAAGCCGGTCCCAATCAGGTCCTGAGTCCCGGTTTCCATGGGCTGCAAATTCACTCGGTAGGCAGATGCGAGGCCAATTCGGCGTCGCCGACGGGCGGGTCGACGGGGGACTTCGCCTCCGCTGGAGCCGTCTACCAGGCGCCGGACCACACTGGTTCGCCGGCCAGCGGCGACCTGACCGCATTGCAAGTGCGCTCCGACGGTTCGGCGAAACTCGTAACCACCAGTAGCCTGTTCACCGCCGCAGACCTGAGAAGCAGCACGGGTACCGCGCTTGTCCTCCACCAAACCGCGGACAACCTGGGCACTAACGCCACTGGTGATTCGGGCAAGCGGGTGGCCTGCGGCGTGATTGCCGCGGCTGCCACGGCGACCTCCACCACGACTACAACGACTACCGTCCCCACGATCACCACCACGGTTGAGGTGCCGCCGCCGTCCACGAGCACGAGCACCGTCACCGTCACGAGCCCGACCTTCACGTCCACGCCGACAACGACCGTGACGGGTTCTAATCTCCCTCCCGGTAGTTGATTCAGGCCGGCGAAACACCAGGAATGCCAAAGCCCTTCGCGCTCAGGGTCAAACGCCATAGGTTCCGAGGCAAGCGCCAATCCCGACGCGGCGCGACCCGCCGATGAAAAATATCTGTGCAACTGTTTGCCCGTTGACAGGGGAATGGCGTGCGCGGGTGCTTAGGTCGGGATTGTGAAATCCCTCGTTATGTTGTCCCGCGAAACGGTCGCGGTTCGAATAGTGATTGCCGCCGTGCTCGGAGTTGCCGTTGCTGTCGCGGTGGGCAACACCGTCGGCTGGCGATTCGCGCTGGCGGGCTGGATCGTCACCGCCGGTGTCTATGTGGTGTGGACGCGGCTCATCCTGGGCGGAATGGATGCAGATGAAACCTGCAAATATGTGACCAAGGAGGACCCCACCCGGTGGGTAGCCGACGCGGTGATCGTGTCGGCAAGCATCGCGAGCCTGGGCGGCGTCGGTTACGTGGTCGCCGCGGCATCGCGGTCGGGACCCGGCGCCGTGGAGGCCGCCGTGGTCGGCATCTTGACCGTAGCGGCATCCTGGTTTGCCGTGCACACACTGTTCACCGTGCACTACGCGCGGCTCTACTACTCGGACAAGCCGGGTGGAATCAACTTCCACGACCCGGAGCCACCCCGGTTTCGGGACTTCGCATATGTGGCCTTCACCGTAGGCATGACCTATCAGGTGTCAGACACCGAGATCGGATTGACGGCAATCAGGGCGACGGTGTTGCGCCATGCGCTGCTGTCCTATCTCCTCGGCGCGGTCGTCTTAGCGGTCACGATCAACCTGATCGCCGGGCTGGGTTCCAAGGTCTGATCGCTTGGCCGGGGGCCGACGGTGCCGCGCAAGGTCAGCGCGGCGGGCCAAGAATGACCTGTCCGAACTTGTCCGCGCCCTCGGCCATCCGCGCGGGAGAGATTTCGAAACCCTCCGGACGCGGCGTTGCTTTGTCACGACCGGCGTAGCGGAACATGCCTTCGATTCCCGCGGGGGTGTTGATCATGAGCAGATCCGCTTTCTTGGATGTGATGCGGTATGCGTGCGGAATGTTCTTGGGCAAGAAGACGATACCGCCTTCCGATAGCTCCATCTCGTCGTCGTCGTACCAGAGCAACGCGGTCCCCTTGATCAGCATGAAGACCTCATCCTCACGCGTGTGTTTGTGATACGGGGGCGCTTCGCCCTCGCTGACATCGAAGCGTCCGACCATCAACTGGCCATCTGTGGCCTTGCCATCGAGCAAGATCGCCAACGTCCCGCCGTCGAGCCATTCCAATTGCTGCTGTTGTTCCGGTTGCGCCAGGTAAGCCATGCTCATGCGTCGTCCCTATCGTTATCGGCGGGAGCGCCGCTGTGCTCCCGGGTGAATCAGTTGGACGACTTCAATGTCGGATGTCGAGATTCCAGGTAGGTGCACCCTACCGGGCGCCTTTGCCATGCAGGATCTGAGACCGAAATACCTCCGACGACAAGCTGATTGCTTGGCCGGCCGGGCGCCTACTCCTCGGCCTGCGAGGTGAATCGGGTGAGCAGCTCCGTCAGTTGTTCGGCTTCGCCGGGCCCCATCACGGAAACCAGGCGCTCGGCGATTGGCTGCGCGGCTACGTGCGCGGCGTCGAACAGTTCAACGCCCTTGCGGGTGATCTCCACCGCGCGCACCCGACGATCCCCCGGAACGGACTTTCGCACGGCCAGCCCCTTGCGCTCCAAATCGTCGACGACCCGCATGATCCCCGCCTTGTCCGAGCCGGTTGCCTGCACCAAGTCACGCTGCTCGGTGGGCCCGCGGTGGACCAGGACAAGCAGCACGGCGAAATGTCGCAACTCGATGCCGAGCGGCCGAAGCGCATCCGACATCACAGCCGCCGCGTGCCAGTGCGCGCGCCGCAGAAGCAACCCGAGAGCGAAAGGCGAAGCATCCCCGGGACGATCGGTTGCTCGCGGGGTGATCGGTTGCCGACGAGCTTTGGCGGTCATGACGTGAACACCTAGCCGTCGACGAACGTGACCGTCTGGTCGAGCGGTGCCCGGCCGGTGCGGACGTAATTCACCGCGGGGTCCTCGTACCCGATTGACATGCCGCAGAAGAGAATCAGCCCGTCCGGAGGCGACAAGACCTCCGCAACGGTCTCTCGAACCTGCGACCATGCCATCTGCGGGCAGCTATGCAGCCCCTCGGCGCGGAGTAGCAGCATGACGGACTGCAAATACATTCCGACATCGGCCCATTGAGGCCGGCCGAGGTCGCGATCGATGTAGCAGAACAGAGCCGCGGGCGCGCCGAAACAGTTCCAGTTCGCAATGGCCGCCCGCTGACGCGCCTCCCAGTCCTCGCGTGCAATGCCGAGTGCGCTGTAGCGCTCCTTGCCGAAGGCGGATCGGCGGTCGCCATACGGCGACTTCATCTCGGGCGGGTACATCTGGTACTCCCGCATGTCCCACGGGTCACCGTGCGCCACGCGCTCGACGGCGCGCGTTTTGAGCTCGGTCAGCAGCGCGCCGGTCAGCACATAGGTGTTCCACGGCTGAACGTTCGATCCGGACGGCGTCCACGCTGCGGCGGACAGGACGCGCTCCAGCACCTCCTTCGACACGGGCTGGTCGGTGAATCCGCGCACCGCTCGTCGACTGGTGATTGCCTCGTATACGTCCATGATCGCCTACCTACCGTCTGTATTCGTTTCATTCATAACTGTATTGAACAATACTATTTTGTTCAATACTATTCCCCGAGGAGTCCGCACTGACCCCTGCCTGCGAATCGGCAGCGATACAGTTCCCGTGGACCAGGGCGAAGGGTGCGGAAGTGAACGTAGCGAGTCTATTTGAGCTGCATGGCAAGAAAGCTCTGGTGACTGGCGCCTCGAGCGGTATCGGCAAGCAAGTGGCGCTGGCTTACGCGCAAGCCGGGGCTGCAGTGACGCTCGCAGGCCGACATCATGAGCCGCTAGAGGAAGTGGCCGCAGAAATCACCGCCGGCGGCGGGACGGCGATACCCATCCCCTGCGATGTCACCCAGCCAGAGTTGGTGGCCACCATGCTGAACCGAGTCAACGACGAGTTGGGCGGGATCGACATCGCGGTCTGCAACGCCGGGATCATCGCCTTCGACAGTCTGCTGGACATGCCACTGGAGGACTTCCAGCGCATCCAGAACACCAACGTCACCGGTGTCTTCCTCACCGCACAGGCCGCGGCGAAGGCCATGGTCGCCCAGCAACGCGCCGGAACCATCATCACCACGGCGTCGATGTCGGGCCACATCATCAATACCCCGCAGCCAGTAGGCCACTACTGCGCCTCGAAGGCAGCCGTCATCCAGCTGACCAAGGCAATGGCCGTGGAGTTCGCACCGCACAACATCCGGGTCAACAGCGTCAGCCCGGGCTACATCCTTACCGAACTCGTGCAGCCCTACGCCGAGTACCACGCGTTGTGGGAACCGAAGATCCCACTCGGACGTTTGGGCCGGCCGGAGGAACTCGTCGGCATATACCTGTATCTCGCCAGCGACGCGTCGAGTTATATGACCGGTTCCGACATCGTCATCGACGGCGGCTACACCTGTTGGTAAGCCATTTCAGCCGAGGCGATCCACCGCTAAGTCGAGGCCGAAGACCTGCACCTCGGCTGACTTTCCCTTCAGGGCGTGTGATCCGCGGTCGGACAGTCCGGATGGTCGAACAGGCAGGGCGTCGACAGTGTGGTGCGTGAGAAGGATCGCGTCACCGGTGGTTTTGGTGAGCTGCTCGACGCGGGCGGCGACGTTGACAGCATCACCGATCAAGGTGAACTCGAGCTTGCCGCCGCCGCCGATGGTCCCGGCAATCACCTTGCCGGTGTTGATCCCAATGCCAATCCGGAGCTCGCCCCCGAATCGCTCGGCGACCAGACGGTGAATCACCACCGCGGCGCTTACTGCGGCGTCGGCATGATCGGCGAGGTCGTTCGGGGCACCGAAGACCGCCAGCGCACCGTCGCCGAGGAACTTGTTGACGTGCCCACCGACATCGACGACGGCCGGCACAACGATCTCGAATAGCGCATTGAGGCGAGCGACCGTGTCCTCGGCGGTATTCGCCTCCGCGAACGGAGTGAAGTCCCGGATGTCGACGAACATCACCGTCACCTCACGGCGCTCGCCGGTGAAGACATCGTCACCCTGCTCGAGCAGCCGCGCCGCCAGGGCCGGGTCGACATAGGTTCCGAACGCGGCCTGAAGTCGTTGCCGCTCGGTCAGACCCGCTTGCATGCGGTTGAATGACGCCGCCAGCGCGCCGAGGTCGTCGTCTTGCACCACCGGCAGGCGTTGGGTGAAATCCCCGGCTGCAACACGCTCAGTTCCTGCGGCGAGATCGCGAATGGGTTGCAGGAGTGGCGAGTACGCGGCCCAAACCGACGGCCCGACGACGAGCACCAGTACACCACCGATCACCATCGTGAGCCAAGGGCCGTGCCTGGCCGCGCCTAACACGGCTCCCAGAATTGCGCCCGCGACCGCAAACGCGAACCCAACCGCAAGCATGGCCACGTTGGTCCACGTGCCGAACGCCGGGCGAGAGCGAGGCAGGGAATCGCCGATCTCCGTATCCGCGGCGATCGCAGCCCTGGCGGGCCGCAGGGTTGATTCGACGTAGCTGTGCACAGTGATCAGCTGGCCTGCAGTTCCGGCGACGGCGCCCATAATCGCGTACTGGATGAGCCGCGACCCGCTCGCTCCGGCGATTACCCCGATACCAACGAACAGCGCCGCGACCCAAACAAAGGTGAAGAGCACCCCCTTCGTAATCAGGCTCCGGCCATAGCTGTAGGTGGCGCGCAGTGCGCTCTCTCGATCAACGTCTTCATCAGCGGCCCACCGCTCAATGAGGCGCGCATCCCTTCCGCCGGGAGCAGCCAGCACATAGAGGTACACGAGCACGGCGACCGTGGTCACTACGGCCGCGTGGATGTAGCGATCAGACCTCTCGAAAGCGACAATGCCCATCGACCAGGCGAGATAAACCGGAAGTGCAAGGGGGAGAGTGAGCGCCCAGCATGCCCACGAATACCTGGATTTGTACCGATCCCACGCCCACTGCCAGATGCGCTCCATGGCAAAACGAAACACCCCCGGGCGGTTGACCGGGGGTGTTTCGAACTTACTGCCGTGGGGCTCAGCCTTGGTCCAGCGACTATGGCATGAACTCGGTCAGCCGCCGAGCCACTTCTTGACGGCCGCGTCTTGCTTCTGACCGACGTCGGTGACGAAGTCTGGCGGCGGCGGGGGCGAGTCCGACCCGCCAACAAACTCCAGCGTGACGAAACCGCGGCCCTCGGTGAACATCAGCACCGTCACCTCCTTTGAACCGTCCGGTGACGTACCCGACAACATGGTTCCGCCGGTGCCAACATTGGACGAATCCGTTTTCGGGTCTTTCACCAGACCCTGACCCGTCTTTGCGGTGTTCAGCGCGCTCGTGGCGGCGGCCGGATCCGGCAGGACTTGGATGGTGTCGATGATATGGACGTCTTTGACGGTGACGCCGCTCTGATCTTCGGGGTGGGGTTGGCTACTGAAGGTAACCGAGGCGCCCGGTTGGCCATTGGGGTTGTTTGTCGGCGAGCCAGCGACGAAGGGCATCGGCGCATCGATATCTGTCGCCTGGATCAACAGCGCGGTGTAGCCGCTCGGCTGTGCCGGCGCCGAAGAATTGGGACTTGAGCTCCCGGTTGTGGTAGCTGAGGTGGCCGATCCCGACTTCGTCGTCGATGACGAGGGAGTGCTACTGCAGCCGGCCACCGACGCGGCCAGGATCGTTGCTGCCAATGGGCCGACGAGCATCATCTGGGAAACCCTCATCGCGTCTTGCTCCTTATCGAGGCCCCCGATGTGCGGGCCCCAATGCTAGCCGGTCCAGCGGCGTAAAACGCAGCACAAACGAAACACCCCCGGCCGTTGAGCCGGGGGTGCTTCATATCGTGCGTTTCTAGTGAGCGTGGCCGTGATGGTGACCGTGGTCGAGTAGTGACGCCAGCGCCGCCGCGGTCTAGCCGGCGATGCGGGCAATGAGCAAATGGTGTGGGATCGCCACATCGGCGAGGCGGCGCTGCTCGACATCCTCGAATCCCGCCTTCCGCAAAGCGGCAACTACCTCCACGACCGGGCGGAGCTTGAACCCATACGCTGTGAATGGCAAGCGGGCCATCGCGTCAGGATCACCGATGCCCAAAACCGCCCGGCCCCCGGGTCGCAGGACGCGTGCCAGTTCGGTGCATGCTGCGTCAAGGTTGGTAATGAAGTACACGGTGTTGACCGTCATCGCCGCATCCAGCGACTTGTCGTCGAGCGGCAACGCGGCCAGGGAACCATTAACAAGCCTGAGAGAGCCGGCCGCAATCTCCGTGGCGAAGCGCGCCCGGGCGCGCGCGAGCATGTCGTCGGCGACCTCCACGCCGTAGACGGTCCCCTGCTGGCCGACCCGGTGCAGAAGCAGTTCCAGCCCTAGGCCACCACCGAAACCGATGTCAGCCACCGTCTGCCCGGCCGTTGCTTCCGTCGCATCCGCGGCGCCGGCCACCGCCTGACGATTGCCGCGGTTGAGCAGTACCGCGACACCGCGACCTACCAGACCATGTGGCCGGCCGAGCTGCCCGGCGACCGTCGCCAACACCCGCTGGCGTAAACCCATGACCGTTACCTCAGAACTGCATCACTTAAGGCGTGTTGTCCGGCCCGCAATAGTGCCTGATTCGCGACCACACGCAAAAGCCCTCGACACGCCAGGCGCGCGAGGGCTTTTGCATCAGGTGCTTCTAGTGAGCGTGGCCGTGGTGGTGACCGGAGTGCTCGTCCTCGTCGGCGGGCTTCTCGACAATCGCCGTCTCGGTGGTGCAAGATGTACCACTTCCAGGTGGAACGGGGTAGACACGTCAGCCGAGGTGATGGAAACCAGTCTCCGCACGGGTCGAGGGTGGCGTGCGGCCAGCTCTCATTCATTTGACATCATCAGCCCGGCTCCGCAGACTACCGCCGCCGCGGCGACACTGTGAGTGCTGCCAGTTGGCTGGTCTTTACTCAGGGATTGCCGCTGCCGGTGATACTAGGCCAATGGATCAGTTCCGCCGTGGCGACTTTGTCTTTGACGTCATCGATGCTGGGCCTGAAGATGGGCCAATTGTGATCCTGCTACACGGCTTTCCTCAGTTGAACACGAGCTGGAACGCGGTGATACGGCGCCTCACGGCGAAGGGGTATCGGTGTCTGGCTCCGAACCAACGCGGCTATTCCTTGGGTGCCCTTCCGACGCGGCTGCGCGATTATCGGTTCACGGAATCCATGGAGGATGTGCGGGCGCTGATCGATGCGGTTGGCGCCGAGAGGGTCCACCTTGTCGGGCACGACTTTGGTGCCGCGGTGGTGTGGCAGGCGGCATTGGACATGCCACAACGCCTTATCACGGCGACGCCGTTTTCGGTGCCACACGGCACCGCTTGGCTCAAGTCCTTCGTGCGGAGCCGCCAGGCACTCGCTTCCTGGTACATCTACTTCTTTCTGTTGCCCGGCGTGTCCGAGCATTTGCTGCTCGGCAAGGACAGCAGCGGGTCTGGTCTGTCGCGTCTTCTGCAGTGCAAGGGACAAACGTGTGAGGCCGCCGACCGCGACGCACGGGCGATGACCGAGCAGGGCAGGCTCACTTGTGCCCTCAATTGGTACCGCGCGATGCTGCTTGCCGACGTGCGCGGGTGGAGCCAAAACATCATCAGGTCGGTGCCGACGATGTACGTGTGGGCCGACCAGGACAGCACCATCATGGGCGCCGGTGCCCGTGCGTGCGGTGACTACGTCAGAAGCGAATACCGATTCGAAATCCTGCGCGGCGTCTCGCACTGGATGCTCGACGATGCTCCAGGTGCAGTTAGCGACCTATTGCTCGACTGGTTCGCCACCCACCGACCTCCTCAGCCCTCGGGTGGGTGAGTTTTCGCGCTGTTCCCCTAACTCTCCGTTTAGTGCGGCTTTCTAGCCAGAACGCCGACCCTCAGTCGATTCATGCTCCGCGACTGGCGTTCCGAGGGATTGAACAGGCGAAAACAGGACATTTAGCGCAGAGATCGCCACGTCTACGGCTCTCGGATCTACGGCGACCGCCCGTACTGCTTACGTAGATCTTCTTTCGGTTTCTCCACCACCGCGGTCTAGGTGGTGCAGGATGTACCACCCCCGCAGGCAAACCATCGCGCAGCGGTCCGCGTTCGGCTCACCATCGCCGGGCGTTTGCGGCAACGCTTGCCCGGCCGCTAATCCTTACAAACGTTCGTTGGGTTCGCGAATCCTGCTAAACGTCGATGATTTTCCTGCAGCATTGATCTAGCGAGGTGAATCACGCTGATGGATTTCTACGTCGTGTTCGACCAGGCGGTTGAACTCCTGCGCAGCCGACGACGGGTGTCCTACCGAGCGCTCCAGGCGCATCTCGAATTGGACGACAACCAACTCGAGGCACTGCGGGAAGAGCTCCTGTACGCGCACTCCGATGTCGTCACTGAGGACGGGCAGGGGCTGGTTTGGACGCCCGGTGCCCATTCAGATGCCGAACGGCGACAACTCACCGTCATGTTCTGCGACCTCGTGGACTCAACGCCGCTGGCCAGCCAGTTCGACCCCGAAGAGTGGCGCGAAGTCATGAAGGCCTATTACGAGGCCTGCGAAAAAGTAATTGCTCGCTTCGATGGTCACGTCGGCAACTACCTCGGCGATGGCCTGCTCGTCTACTTCGGCTTTCCACGCGCGCATGAAGACGATGCCCAGCGAGCCGTCCGCGAGGGGCTGGGCATCATTGAGGCGGTGAAAGGGCTGAATACCGTCATTTCCAAAAAACATGGAGTGTCTTTGTCTGTGCGGTTGGGCTGCCATACCGGGCTGGTGGTAATCGGCGAATTGATGCACGGAACGGGTCACGACGACATGGTGCTCGGAGACACCCCAAACATCGCGGCGCGACTGCAGGGTGCGGCTGGCCCCGACACTCTTGTCATTGGGCCACTGACATACCAGTTGCTCGGTGGACTGTTCGCCTGCGAGTCGCTGGGTACTCCTTCGCTCAAAGGGGTGGCCGCCCCGCTCGCGGCGTACCGGGTCCTATACGAAAGCACAGCGCGGACGCGCTTGGACGCCCTCGGCAGCGCTGGTCTCACTCCACTCGTGGGACGTGCGGCCGAACTGCGGCGGCTAGAGAAGAGCTGGGGTCAGGTCGTGGACGGCCGCGGGCAGGTCGTCCTTGTCAGAGGCGAGGCAGGGATCGGTAAATCCCGTCTGGTTCGAGCACTCACAGAACACGCCGCTGGAGATCGGGCGTGGTTCACCCAGTGCCAATGCTCGCCGTTCTACCAACATACGGCCCTTTACCCCTTAATCGATCTGCTGGAGAGGGTGGTTCTCCGATTCGAGCGCCAAGACTCGGTGGCGCAAAAGCGCTCCAAATTGGAAGGCTTCTTGGTCGAGAGCGGGCTGCCACTGACCGAGACGATCCCGCTGTTCTCGAACCTATTGGCCATCCCGTTAGACACTCAGTATGCGTCCGCCAACTCGACGCCCGAGCAGGAAAAGCAGCAAACCATGCGCGCGCTGGCCACCATTCCCTTCCGTAGAGCGGCACAACAGCCCGTGGTCTTCATCATGGAAGATCTGCACTGGATCGATCCGACCACGTTGGAGTGGCTCCAAATGTTGGTAACCGACATTCACGCGACGCCCATCATGGTAGTCCTGACC
>NZ_JBAUZA010000213.1:0-2440 GCF_049585075.1 Mycobacterium sp. | reverse complement strand
ACAACTCCAACGTGGTGGTCATCGAAGCATTGCGGGACATCACCATGTCGCTGAGTCCGGGCGACCGTGTGGGTCTAGTAGGCCCCAACGGGGCGGGGAAATCGACTCTGCTGCGGCTACTTTCGGGCATTTACGAGCCGACCCGCGGCTCCGCCACAGTGAGCGGTCGGGTGGCACCGATCTTCGATCTCGGTGTCGGGATGGACCCCGAGATCTCCGGCTACGAAAACATCATCATCCGCGGCCTGTTCCTCGGACAAACGCGGCGGCAGATGCTGGCCAAGGTCGACGAGATCGCCGAGTTCACCGAGCTGGGCGACTACCTGGCGATGCCGCTGCGCACCTATTCGACCGGGATGCGGGTCCGGTTGGCGATGGGCGTGGTCACCAGCATCGACCCAGAGATCCTGCTGCTCGATGAAGGCCTGGGCGCCGTCGACGCCGATTTCATGAAGAAGGCCCAGTCGCGATTGCAGGGCCTGGTGGAGCGCTCCGGAATCCTGGTGTTCGCCAGCCATTCCAACGAATTCCTGGCCCGGCTGTGCAAGACCGCGATGTGGATCGACCACGGCGTGATCAAGATGACGGGCGGCATCGAGGACGTCGTGCGTGCCTACGAAGGTGAGGACGCCGCGCGCCATGTGCGTGAGGTGCTCGCCGAGACGGCAACCCCGCATGAGTGAGATGGTGTGCGCCGTGGTGGTGACCCACCGGCGCCCCGACGAACTGGCCAAGTCGCTTGATGCATTGACGACCCAGAGCCGGCTGCCCGACCAGCTGATCGTGGTCGACAACGACTGCGACGACCGTGTCCGCGAACTTGCTGGCGCGCAACACATCCCGACGACATATCTGCCGTCACGCCGAAATCTCGGCGGCGCAGGCGGTTTCGCGCTTGGCATACTTCATGCGCTGGCCGCCGGCGCCGACTGGGTGTGGCTGGCCGACGACGACGGCCGCCCGCAAGACACCGAGGTACTGGCGACACTGATGGCCTGTGCCGATAAACACCGGCTGGCCGAGGTGTCGCCGATGGTGTGCAACGCCGACGACCCGCAACGGCTGGCGTTCCCGCTGCGCCGCGGCCTGGTCTGGCGCAGGTTGGTCAGCGAGTTGCCTACCGCACCGGATCAAGACCTGCTGCCGGGTATCGCATCGCTGTTCAACGGGGCGCTGTTCGCAGCTTCGGCGTTCGAGTCGATCGGCGTGCCCGACCTGCGGCTGTTCGTCCGCGGCGACGAAGTGGAGATGCACCGTCGGCTGGTCCGGTCCGGCTTGGCGTTCGGAACCTGTTTGAACGCCGTCTATTTGCACCCTTGTGGGTCAGCCGAATTCAAGCCGATCCTTGCCGGGCGTATGCACACCCAATATCCCGACGATCCGACCAAGCGGTACTTCACCTACCGCAACCGCGGCTACCTGCTGTCGCAGCCGGGTCTGCGCAAGCTGCTGGTCCAGGAATGGCTGCGATTCGGTTGGTTTTTCCTGGTGTCTCGGCGCGACCCGAAGGGTCTGGTGGAGTGGCTGCGGCTGCGACGGTTGGGACGACGGGAAAGGTTCGGGCGACCCTCATGACGGTCATCGATGGCACTGCGCAGTCCAAGACGCTGGCCCGCGCCTGGGGTGATCTGGTCGACGGATACCGTCGCCGCGAGCTGTGGCTGCACCTTGGCTGGCAGGACATCAAACAGCGGTACCGCCGCTCGGTGCTCGGGCCGTTCTGGATCACCATCGCCACCGGAACCACCGCCGTCGCGATGGGCGGCCTGTACTCCAAGCTGTTCCATCTCCAACTCGAGCTGCATCTGCCCTACGTCACCCTCGGCCTGATCATCTGGAATCTGATCAACGCCTCGATCCTGGAGGGCGCCGAGGTGTTCGTCGCCAACGAGGGATTGATCAAGCAATTGCCGACGCCGCTTTCCGTGCATGTCTATCGGCTGGTGTGGCGGCAGATACTGTTGTTCGCGCACAACATCGTCATCTACATCGTCATCGCGATCATCTACCCGAAACCGTGGTCGTGGGCCGACTTTTCGGTGATCCCGGCGCTGGGGCTGATCGTGCTCAACTGCGTGTGGGTGTCGCTGTGCTTCGGCATCCTGGCGACCCGTTTCCGCGACATCGGCCCGCTGCTGTTTTCCGTCGTGCAGTTGCTGTTCTTCATGACGCCGATCATCTGGAACGACGACACGCTGCGGCAGCAGGGCGCCGGACGCTGGTCGAAGATCGTCGAGCTGAATCCGCTGCTGCATTACCTGGATATCGTGCGCGCGCCGCTGCTGGGCTCGCACCAGGAGCTACGGCACTGGGCGGTGGTGATCGGGCTGACCGTAATCGGTTGGCTGTTCGCGGCTTTCGCGATGCGCCAATACCGCGCCCGGGTGGCGTACTGGGTGTAGCCCGGCGACGAACGTAAACCGCGGCCCAGGGTTTCCCC
>NZ_JBAUZA010000212.1:0-2609 GCF_049585075.1 Mycobacterium sp. | reverse complement strand
AAGTTGTAGCTGGCAGCTGGGTCCCTACATCCCCAAAGGCGTACCGCCGCCTCCAGGCGTCGCGGTACCGCCGATCGACACCCACGCCACAGGCCGGCCTGCCGATCAGCTGCACGGGTGGGCGAGCGCACATGCGCCGGCGCTGAAAATCCCGGTCACCGCGCTGGAGGCCTACGGCTACGCCGCGCGGGTGGCCGCGGTGGAAAACCCGGGCTGCCACATCGCCTGGACGACGTTGGCCGGTATCGGTCAGGTCGAGAGCCACCACGGCACCTACCACAACGCGAACCTGTCTCCCAACGGAGACGTGCATCCCCCGATCAGGGGTGTGGTGCTCGACGGGACCAACGGCACCTTGCGCATCATCGACAGCGAAGCGGGCGGCATGGACGACGGCTCCAACGCCGTGCGGGCCATGGGACCAATGCAGTTCATCCCCGAAACGTGGCGTGAATACGGGGTGGATGCCAACAACGACGGCGAGGTCAGCGTTGACAACATCGATGATTCCGCGTTGTCGGCCGCGGGTTATCTGTGTTGGCGGGGAAAGGATCTCGGCACGCCGCGAGGGTGGATGGAGGCGCTGCGCGCGTACAACTACTCCGACGTGTATGCCCGTGCCGTGCGCGACTGGGCTACCGCCTATGCTGCGGGTCACCCGCTCTGAGCAGGCTCTAGGCTACTGGTGGCAATCCGAAGATCCTGACGACGCAAGGAGAACCCAGTGCCGATTATCGAGCAGGTCGGAGCCCGCGAGATCCTGGATTCGCGCGGAAATCCGACGGTCGAGGTCGAGGTGGCCCTCATCGACGGGACATTCGCGCGGGCCGCGGTGCCTTCCGGTGCGTCGACCGGCGAGCATGAGGCCGTCGAGCTGCGAGACGGCGGCGACCGCTACGGCGGCAAGGGCGTGAAGAAGGCCGTCCATGCCGTTCTCGACGAAATCGCTCCCGCCGTCATCGGCCTCAATGCCGACGATCAACGGCTGGTCGATCAGGCGCTGCTTGACCTGGACGGCACCCCGGACAAGTCCCGGTTGGGCGCCAACGCCATCCTCGGAGTATCGCTGGCGGTCAGCAAGGCAGCCGCCGATTCCGCCGAGCTGCCGCTGTTCCGCTATCTGGGCGGCCCCAACGCGCACATCCTGCCGGTGCCGATGATGAACATCCTCAACGGGGGCGCGCACGCCGACACCGCCGTTGACATCCAGGAGTTCATGGTGGCCCCGATCGGGGCGCCCAGCTTCTACGAGGCGCTGCGCTGGGGCACCGAGGTCTACCACGCCCTGAAGGCGGCGCTGAAGAGGCAGGGGCTGTCCACCGGACTAGGTGACGAAGGCGGATTCGCCCCCGACGTGCCGGGAACCAAGGCGGCGCTGGACGTGATCAGCCAGGCCATCGAGTCGGCGGGTTTCAAGCTCGGCGCCGACGTGGCATTGGCGCTCGACGCGGCAGCGACCGAGTTCTACACCGACGGCACCGGCTACGCGTTCGAGAAGAAGACCTGTAGCGCCGATGAGATGACGCAGTTTTACGCTGAGCTGCTCGACTCCTACCCATTGGTGTCCATCGAAGATCCACTGGCCGAAGATGATTGGGACGGCTGGGTAGCTTTGACGACGGCGATCGGCGACCGGGTGCAGATTGTCGGCGACGATCTGTTCGTCACTAATCCCGAGCGCCTCGAAGAAGGCATCGAAAAGGGCGCGGCAAATGCGTTGCTGGTCAAGGTCAATCAGATCGGCACGTTGACCGAGACACTCGATGCGGTCGCGCTCGCACACCACAGTGGCTACCGGACGATGATGAGCCACCGCAGCGGCGAGACCGAGGACACCACGATCGCCGATCTGGCCGTGGCCGTCGGGAGCGGGCAGATCAAGACCGGCGCACCGGCCCGCAGCGAACGCGTGGCGAAATACAATCAACTGCTTCGGATCGAAGAGGCGCTCGGCGACGCCGCCCGCTACGCCGCTGACCTGGCTTTCCCGCGGTACGCGCCGGAAGCCGGCTAGCCGGAAGCAATCATGCCCGAATCGAAACGGCCAGACCCGAAGCGGCGCTCACCGGCGTCGCGACCGGGCCGGGCCGGCGATTCGAAACAGGGCCGGCCGCGCAAGGCGCCGGCAGCCCGTCCGGGCCCGAACGCATCTCGGGCCATGCCGGAGCAGGTCGAACCGATCAAACGCGCGATCGTCGAATCGGCCGAGCAACGGTCCGAGCAACGACTTGGACTGACCGCACGGCGAGCGGCGATCCTGGCCGCGGTGGTCTGCGTGCTCACGCTCACCATCGCCGGCCCGGTCCGCACCTATTTCGCCCAGCGCACCGAGATGAAACAGCTGGCTGCCTCCGAAGCTGCTCTGCGGCAACAGATCGCCGATCTCGAGCAGCACAAGGTCAAGCTCGCGGACCCGGCTTACATTGCGGCCCAAGCCCGCGAGCGTCTGGGGTTCGTAAAGCCTGGTGACATCCCGTATCAGGTCCAACTTCCCCCGTCGGCGGCCGTGCCTGCAGAGCCGGGCACCCAGCCGACGCCCGCGGCTGCAGGAGATCCGTGGTACACCTCGCTGTGGCACACCATCGCCGATGCCCCGCACGGCCCGCCGA
>NZ_JBAUZA010000211.1:0-4209 GCF_049585075.1 Mycobacterium sp. | reverse complement strand
GCCGTTGCTGCTCGATGCGGACGAGGCGGTGGCGATGGCGGTGTGTCTACGGCTGGCCGCCGGCGGCAGCGTGGCCGGCGTGGCGGAATCGGCGGTGCGGATGTTGAGCAAGCTCGACCAAGTGATGCCGGCGCGGCTGCGCTCGCAGGTCTCGGCGGTGCATGAGGCGACGGTCACGCTTTCACCCGAGGCGGAGTCGCCGGTGGCGCCGGAGGTATTGATGACGCTGGCCCGGGCGTGTCGCGACCACGAGCAAGTCGAGACTGACTACACCGACCGCGTCGGCACAAATACCCAGCGACGGCTGGAGCCCTACCAGTTGGTGACCACCGGCCGGCGCTGGTATCTGCTCGCCTACGACCGCGACCGCACCGACTGGCGCAGTCTGCGGCTCGACCGGATGACCGCGGTGCGCGCACGCGGCTCCACGTTCACACCGCGCCCGGCACCGGACGCCGCCTCATATGTGCGGAGGGCGATCAGCGCCTCGCCGTACCGCTACCTGGCACGAGTGCGCTATAGCATGCCGGAAGAGGCTGTGGCCCAGTATTTTTCGCCTGCTTCCGCAAGTGTGGAACCCGATGGCGACAATGCCTGCGTGGTTACCGCGGGCGGAGACGACCCGGAACGGATGGTGCTGTACTTCGCCATGACGGGCGCCGCGTTCGAGGTACTGGAACCGCCGGAGCTGATCGCCGCCGCAAGGGCGGTGAGCGCACGGCTGCGACGTGCGGCTTCGCCGCTCAGGCGGTAATACCAAGCCGATCGTCGCAAACGCCGATGATCCGTTGGCCGTCATCGTGGGTAGGTAGTACCCATGCGGATGGCCACCTTCAACATCCTGCACGGGCGCGACATCGACGACGAAGAGGTCGATGTCGACCGGCTCGCGGACTGCGTGCGGCGACTGGACGCCGATGTGCTGGCGCTGCAGGAGGTCGACTGCGATCAGCCCCGTTCGGCGATGGCCGATCTGACCGCGGTCGCGGCCGAGGCGATGGGCGCGGTCAGCCACCGATTCGTCGCCGCGATCTCCGGCACTCCGGGCGCCACCTGGATGGCTGCCACCGGCCGCGAGCAGCCGGGCGTCGGGAGCTACGGCATTGCGCTGCTGTCCCGGTTTGAAGCCCTCACCTGGCAGGTGGTGCGGCTGCCGCGCATTCCGATGAAGTTCCCGATGTATCTGCCCGGCGCCGGCCGAGTACACGTCGTCGACGAAGAGCCCCGCACCGCAGTGCTGGCCCGGTTCGACACCGACGTCGGCCCGGTGACGGTGGCCAACACTCATTTGTCGTTCGTCCCGGGATGGAACCGTGTGCAGCTGCGACGGCTGACCCGCGACCTGCGTGGCTTTCCGGGACCGCGGGTGCTGATGGGCGATCTCAATATGACCCCACCAACGCCGCAGCGCTGGACCAGAATGCGGCCGCTCGCCACCGCGTTGACGTTTCCGATCGATCACCCCAACCGTCAGCTCGACCACATTTTGACCGACGACGCCGGCCTGGTCGTCGAGGCGTGTTCGGCGCCGACGCTGCCGATCTCGGATCACCGGCCGTTGATCATCGACGTGTCGCGTCAGTGACGGCGCGCCGCGCCCGTCCAGCGTCGTAGGGTGCGGGGGTGCAGGTGATTTCGGCGGAGTCGACGGAGCTTTTCGTCGGGCCGCCGGACGCGCCGCTGCAGGTGGCAAGGGTGACTGTCAGCGGCGGCACCGAGCCGACGCTGATCCGGGTCGACGGCGACGGCCTTGCGGGGGAGACCTTGGCGCGCGCCGGTGATGACCTGGTCGAGGTGCCGGTGGCCGTCCAGCACCCGGTCGTCGGTCAGCGGCGCGCCGCGCAGCTGCACGTCGAGGGCGGTGTGACACCGTTCGCGTTCACCGTCGCCGAACCCGGCTGGACGATGTTCATGATCAGCCACTTCCACTACGACCCGGTCTGGTGGAACACCCAGGGCGCCTACACCAGTATGTGGCGACAAGACCCGCCGGGCAGGTGCCGCAACGGGTTTGAGCTGGTGCACGCGCATCTGGAGATGGCCCGGCGGGAACCCGAGTACAAATTCGTGCTTGCCGAAGTCGACTACCTGAAGCCGTACTGGGACACCTATCCCGAGGACCGCGCCGATCTGCGCCGCCTGATCGCGCAGGGCCGGGTGGAGATCATGGGCGGCACCTACAACGAGCCCAACACCAACCTCACCAGCCCGGAGACGACGATCCGAAATCTGGTTCACGGCATGGGCTTTCAGCGCGACGTGGTTGGCGGTAACCCGGCCACCGCCTGGCAGCTCGACGTGTTCGGCCACGATCCGCAGTTTCCGGGGATGGCCGCCGACGCCGGGCTGACCTCGAGTTCGTGGGCCCGTGGACCGCACCACCAGTGGGGTCCGATGCACAGCGAGGGCGGCGTGGCGGGTATGCAGTTCTGCAGCGAGTTCGAATGGATCGCGCCGTCGGGGCGCGGCCTGCTCACCCACTACATGCCCGCGCATTACGGGGCCGGCTGGGGGATGGACGACGCCCCGTCGCTGGCGGAGGCCGAACAGGCCACCTACCGGCTGTTCGAGGAACTTCGCAAGGTCGCGCTCACCCGCAACGTGCTGCTACCGGTCGGCACCGATTACACCCCACCGAACAAGTGGGTCACCGACATTCACCGGGACTGGGGTTCGCGCTACACCTGGCCGCGGTTCGTCTGCGCATTGCCCAGTGAGTTCTTCGCCGCGGTGCGAGCCGAATTGGACGCCCACGCGCTGGCACCGTCGCCGCAAACCCGCGACATGAACCCGATCTACACCGGCAAGGACGTGTCGTACATCGACACCAAACAGGCCAACCGGGCCGCCGAGAACGCCGTCTTGGACGCCGAGAAGTTCGCGGTGTTCGCGGGGCTGCTCGCCGGCGCCGAGTATCCGCAGGCCGCGCTGGCCAAGGCGTGGGTGCAGCTGGTCTACGGCGCACACCACGACGCCATCACCGGCTCGGAGTCCGACCAGGTCTACCTCGATCTGCTGACCGGCTGGCGCGACGCGTGGGAACTCGGCCGCGCGGCCCGGGACAACTCGCTGGCACTGCTGTCCAGTGCCGTCGACGGCGACGTGATCGTCTGGAATCCGTTGGCGCACAACAGGACCGATGTCGTTACCGCTCGGCTTCAGGATTCGCTGGGTGCCGGGGTACGCGTGCTCGATCACGACGGCGCCGAGCTGCCCGCGCTCATCGAGCACGACGGCCGGTCGGTCAGCTGGCTGGCGCGCGACGTGCCGTCGCTGGGTTGGCGGGCCTATCGGCTGGTCGCCGCTGACACGTCGGCAGCGTGGAAGCCGGTGCGTGGCAAGCAGATTGCGAACGAGCATTACCGTCTGGTTGTCGACCCGGCCCGCGGTGGCGGGGTGTCGTCGCTGATGCGCGACGGCCGACAGCTGATCGCCGAGGGCCGGGTCGGCAACGAGCTGGCTGTCTATCAGGAATACCCGGCGCACCCGACCGGCGGCGAGGGCCCGTGGCACCTGCTGCCCAACGGGCCGGTGGTCAGCTCGTCGGAAAGCTCGGCGGAAGTGCGGGCCTACCACAGCGCGCTGGGTCAGCGGCTGGTGGTGGCCGGCCGGATTGGCGAATTACTACGCTACACACAAACTTTGACGCTGTGGGACGGCGTCGACCGGCTTGACTGCACCACCACGATCGACGACTTCACCGACGCCGACCAGCTGCTGCGACTGCGCTGGCCGTGCCCGGTTCCGGGCGCCATGCCGGTCAGCGAGGTCGGCGACGCCGTCGTCGGGCGTGGTTTCGCGTTGCTGCATAACGGTTCTCGATCGGTGGACACCGCCGACTACCCGTGGACCCTGGATAACCCGGCCTACGGCTGGTTCGGGCTGTCCTCGGCGGCCCGGGTGCGTGTTGGAGACGGCATACGCGCGGTGTCGGTGGCTGAGGTTGTCGCGCCAACCGAGCCGATGGGCGGCCTGCTGGCCCGCGATCTGATGGTCGCGCTGGTGCGCGCCGGGGTCACGGCGACCTGCAGCAGCGCCGACAAGCCGCGCTACGGCCACCTCGGCGTCGACTCGAACCTGCCGGACACCCGGATCGCCTTGGGCGGTCCGGGGCAGAACGCCTTCACCAAAGCCGTGCTGGCCGCTGCCGATCCGGCCTACACCGTCGAAGTCGAGAGGCAGCTCGCCGATACCGGCCGGGCCAGGGTG
>NZ_JBAUZA010000210.1:0-1932 GCF_049585075.1 Mycobacterium sp. | reverse complement strand
AGCGTGACCAGAAAACCCAGCACCAGCGCGGGCCCCGTGTTCGCGATCAGATGCGCCCAGTTCGCGTGCAGCAGCGGAGCGAACAGAACGCCCCACAAACCATCGGCCTCTAACGGCCGGATGCCGTTGAGATCCCACCGGTGCCCGTCGAGCTGGTCGAACAGCTCGATGACATACAGCAGCGCCACAAAGCTGATGATGGTGGCTCCGCCGACCACCCAAACGGAGCGCTTCTTCGGTTGTTGCGCCGGTTGCCGTGCCGGTGTCCTCACGCCCATAGCATCTCACCGATTGCCTTGCACCCGCTGAAACGCTCCGGGCAGCAGGTCCCGGTAAGTCGGTATTCCGGCCACCGACTCTGCGGCGATCACACCGATCAGCACCGCGCGGGCCAGGCAGTCAGCCGCCGCGGTGCCCACAGCGGTGACCAGTGCCGTCTCTGGCGAGAACGCGGCGGGCGTATCAGCCGGCGGTGCCACCTCGACGGCGCCGGTGGCCAGGGCGAACACCATGTCGCCGTCCACCGGGGTGTGCGCCGGCCGGATGCTTCGGGCGAGCCCGTCGTGCGCGGTGCTGGCCACCTGTCGGCAGGCGGCTGGGCTCAGCGCGGCATCGGTGGCGACGACCGCGACCGCGGTATTCAGCGAGCTCAGCGGTGATTCGAGCTCCGCGAGTGCGGCGATTTGTTCGTCGGGCGGAGCGGCAAGACCCAATTCGTCGGCCAAGTAGCTCAGCCACGGTAGGCCGGTCGCCTGGTCGACGACATTGCCCGCGGAGTTCACCGCGACCAGTGCCCCGACTGTCACCCCCGATGGCAGCGTCGTCGACGCGGTCCCGACACCGCCCTTCAGCACACCAGCGCAGGCCCCCACCCCGGCACCGACCGTGCCCACCGCGACATCGGCGCCGGCTGCCTGACAGGCTGCGTAGCCGAACTCGGCCGTCGGCCGGTGGCTCCAGGCGCCCACGTCCAAATCGAAGATCACCGCGCCCGGCACGATCGGTACCACTCCGCCGGCCATCACGACGCCGCGGTCGTGCTCCTCCAGCCAGCTCATGATTCCGTCCGCGGCCGCTAATCCGTAGGCGCTGCCCCCGGCGATCAGCACCGCGTCCACGTAGCGGACGCTGTTGACCGGATCCAGCAGATCGGTTTCCCGGCTGCCGGGCGCACCGCCTCGGCAATCGACGGCGCCCACGGTGCCCGGCGGCGGCAAGACGACCGTGACGCCGCGCGCCCAACCGGCACCCATCGTCGCGTCGGGGTCCAGCCGATGGTGGTGGCCGACGAGGATCCCCCCGACGTCGGTGATCGAGTTCATTGCGACCCCATCAGCGCCAGGACCAGGTACTCCTGCAGGAAGGTCAGCCACTGATACACGTCGAGGTGTGACGCCAACGGATGGTCGTCGGGCAGCCGATCGGGGCCATCGGGGCGGATATCGAGCATGGTGCCCAGCGCCAGCCGGATGTCATTGACGGCTGCGACCCAGGCGTTCGCGTCAGCTTCGGTCAGCTCGAATCGACCGCCGTCCTCGGGCACCGTAGCCAATAGCTGTTCTGCTGCAACGCGTTTGGCCGCGATGATCTCCGGCTCGTGCAGACTGCGCAGAGCGGCATTCAGGCTGCCGGTGGCTTCCTCACCCGAGGGGTCCGGTTTGGAGAAGTCCGGCAACAGCCGCTGCAGCGTCGCGTTGTCGGGCGGCTTCGAGTTGCCGGTCTTCATGCCGGTGATTTGCTCGAGTTCGTCTGTCGGCGATGATGATTCGCGTTCGTCGAGCAGTCCGATCATCGAGTCGACCAGATTCTTGAGCAAGGCCGCCTCATGCGAGTCCAGAGCGGACCGAAAACGGGGACCGTCGGCGGTCTGAACCCGCTTCCACTTGCGCACGTGCGAACCCGAATGCCCTCTCAGCGGTCCTGCTGCAAGGT
>NZ_JBAUZA010000209.1:0-1929 GCF_049585075.1 Mycobacterium sp. | reverse complement strand
CGCTCGATGAGCGCATGCAACACATCGACGGTGGCCCGCGCGTCGTCGAGCGCCCGGTGGGTGGGCTCGCTGGCGACGGCGAACAGCCGCGCCAGCGCCGCCAGTCGCACGCTGGGAGCTTCCTCGCGGGTCAGCACCCTGCGGGCCAGCTGGACGGTGCACAGCACCTGAGGCCGGCGCCATACGATGCCGCACTGTTCGGCCGCGGCGCGCAAAAACCCCACGTCGAACCTGGCGTTGTGGGCTACCAGCACCGCACCGCGGGCGAACTCGAAAAACATCGGCAACACGGCACCGATCGTCGGGGCATCGCACACCATCGCCGTGGTGATGCCGGTCAGGTGCACGATCTGCGGCGGGATGCTGCGCTGCGGGTCGACCAGGGTGGCAAACTCGCCCAGCACCACACCGCCGCGCACTTTGACCGCCCCGATCTCGGTGATTGCGTCGGCGGCGGTTCCCTCACCAGCAGTCATCCGCCCGCCGGTGGTCTCCAGGTCCACGACCACGAATGTGGTCTCGCGGAGCGCCATTTCGGCAGCCCCGTCGAGGTCGGGGAGGCTCAGCTGGTCGCCGGCGGGCGTGCCCATGGCCGTGACGTTAGGCAGACGCACCGACAGCTCGGGGATTGCGCACGGATGCCGGCCGCGCAGCGGTCCGAGGAGGAGCCGGGGGGTCAAGCGGAAAGGAGGCGGCGAGATCTGTCGGTGCCGGCGGTTAGCGTGGCGGCAAGGCCACCCAAAGACCGAGAGGACCCACGAGATGGCGCACAATACCGAGCCCGACCGGGCGGCGGAAGACCCGCCCGAGTCAGGGGAACCAGTGGTCATCGATTGTGATGACTGCGCAGTACGCGGTCCGGGATGTCGTGACTGCGTCGTCAGCGTGATACTCGGGGTACCGGAAACTTTGCTGGAGGACGAGCGTGCCGCCCTGGAGGTGCTCGCCGACGCGGGCATGGCCCCAAGGCTGCGGCTGGTTCCCATTCACCGTCAGCGACCCGGGGTAGCCTAACGGCGTTACGTTGAAATCTTGCTGTTTTCTTAATCATCCAGAGTTGGACAAGCTCGATGCCGTTTCGTAACCTATCTGAGACCTAGAGCAGACTCGGCCGCAGAGCCGACGGGTTTTAAGGATGCAAAGTCTTGGGGTTGGGGCATATCGGTAGGAACGCGTGTTTGCGCGCGGCTAAGCGCTTTGCTATCGCAGCGCTAGCTGGCTCCGCCGCCCTGACGGGAGTTGCCGCCAGCAATGTGCTGGCCGACCCAGCCAATGACTCCATGGCAAAACTTAGTGAGCTGTCCCGGCAAGCTGAGCAAACCACCGAGGCAATGCACAGCGCCCAGCTCGACCTCAACAACAAGCTGGCTGCGCAGCATGCCGCCGACAAGAAGCACACCGACGACCTGGCCGCCGCCGACGCCGCGAAGTCGCGGTTGGCAACATTTCAGGCTGGCATCGACAAGTTTGCGGCAGCCTCGTATATGGGTGGCCGAACCGACGGCCTGAATGCCATCATGACCGCCGAGTCGCCACAGCAGCTGATCGGCAAATTGGCCGTGCAGCGGGTGATGTCCACCGCAATGCGTGAGCAGATGGCCAACTACCGCACCAGCCGCGAGCAGGCCACCCAAGCCGAACAGGCATCCGCCAAATCTGCCGCCGACGCCAAGACCGCAGCCGAGCAGGCCGCTGCGGTGCGCGCCAAGCTGCAGTCCAAACAGAGCCAGCTGCAGCTGCAGATCGCCATCGTCAAGTCGCAGTACCTCACGCTGAGCCCCAACCAGCGCACCGAGCTGGCCGCGCCCGGGCCGGTCCCGCCGCCCGCGGCGATGGCCGTTGCTCCCGGTCCAGAAGCGTTACCGCCGGGCGGGCAGCCGGGCGGACCGGGACCCGGATTCGCCGCCGCACCCGGCAGCGGTCAGGGTG
>NZ_JBAUZA010000208.1:0-6564 GCF_049585075.1 Mycobacterium sp. | reverse complement strand
GTGATGACGCCCTCGTTGCCGACCTTGTCCATCGCCTCGGCGATCAGGTCGCCGATCGACTGGTCGCCCGCGGAGATCGCGGCCGTGGCAGCGATCTGCTCCTTGGTCTCGACGTCCTTGGCGCCCTTGAGCAGGGTCTCGGTGATCTTCTCGACGGCCTTCTCGATGCCGCGCTTCAGACCCAGCGGGTTGGCACCGGCAGCTACGTTGCGCAGGCCCTCCTTGACCAGCGCCTGGGCTAGCACGGTGGCCGTCGTGGTGCCGTCACCGGCGACGTCGTCGGTCTTCTTGGCGACCTCTTTGACCAGCTCGGCGCCGATCTTCTCCCACGGGTCCTCGAGCTCGATCTCCTTGGCGATGGACACACCATCGTTGGTGATCGTGGGAGCACCCCACTTCTTCTCCAGGACGACGTTGCGGCCCTTGGGACCCAACGTCACCTTTACCGCGTCGGCGAGGGCGTTGAGGCCCCGCTCGAGGCCGCGACGGGCCTCTTCGTCGTACGCAATTGTCTTGGCCATTGCGAAGTGATTCCTCCGATTGGGGATGACAAGTTCTGGCCGGGCGCAGTGCCCGCGACGGACGACCGCAGCTGTCGTGGGCTGGGTCTCACCGTCCCGACCTAGCACTCGCCGGTCGCGAGTGCCAACGTCATTCTTAGCACTCGCCTATGCCGAGTGCAAGGACGGCCCGGGCTTATCGCGACGCGCGTAAACCGTCGATGACGACGTCGGTCACCCGCTCGGCCAACGCCGCGTTGTACGACTCCATCGCCTGGCATCCGACCAGGATCGACTTGACTTCGCGGACGCCGATGTCTTTCCGTGCGGTGCCCGCGTCCTGCGCGGCGCGCAGCAGCTCGCCAAGCACCGCCAGAAAGGCATCCTCAGCGTCGGGCGCGACGCATGCGATATCGATGCCTAACCCGGCCAGCGCGTCGACCAGGCCGCGGTCGGTTGCCCCCCACTGCAGCACCATCGAGCGCAGGAAACCGAAGAGCGCCTCGCCGGGTCCAGCGGATTCAAGCAGGGCGTGCCCGTCGTCGGTGAGGCGCTGCATCCGGTCTTGAATGACGGCCTGAAAGAGCGCCTCCTTCGTCGGGAAATGCCGGTAGACGGTGCCAGCGCCGACACCGGCGCGCCGGGCGATCTCATCGATCGGCACCGAAAGTCCTTCGGCGGCAAAGGTTTCGTAGGCGACTTCCAGCACCCGGGCGCGGTTGCGGGCGGCGTCAGCGCGCAGCGGCCGTGCGGGTTGCGCCATGTGTTCACCACCGATCGGTTGACAAAACGGGGCGTGCGTTCCGTATAGTTGAATCAACCGGAGCGCTCGCCCCGTTTACCTTACTAGCTTAGGAGCTTCTGATGGCCAAGTGGACAACCGCGGACATTCCCGACCAGACCGGTCGTGTCGCCGTCATCACTGGAGCCAACACCGGCCTCGGCTACGAGACCGCCGCCGCTCTCGCCGAACACGGCGCTCATGTCGTTCTCGCGGTGCGAAATCTCGACAAGGGCAAAGACGCCGCAACCCTCATTAGTCGGCGCAGCCCGAACGGCAGCGTAGCGCTGCAGGAGCTGGACCTGACCTCGCTGGAGTCCATCCGCGCTGCGGCGGACCAATTGCGATCGGACCACGACCACATTGACCTGCTGATCAACAACGCCGGCGTGATGTATACGCCGAAGTCGACCACCAAGGACGGCTTCGAGCTTCAGTTCGGCACCAACCATCTCGGCCACTTCGCCTTTACCGGTCTGCTGCTGGACCGGCTGCTGCCGGTCGCCGGCTCCCGGATCGTGACGGTCAGCAGCGTCGGCCACCGCATCCTCGCCGACATCCACTTCGACGATCTGCAGTGGGAGCGCCGCTACAACAGGGTCGCTGCCTACGGGCAGGCCAAACTGGCCAACTTGCTTTTCACTTACGAGCTGCAGCGGCGGATGGCTGCACACGGCACGACGATCGCCGCGGCCGCCCACCCCGGCGGTTCGAACACCGAGTTGGGCCGTTACACGCCCACTCTGCTGCGGCCACTCGTCGACCTGTTCTTCACGCAGGTCGCTCAGGACGCCGCCATGGGAGCGCTACCCACGCTGCGCGCTGCCACCGACCCGGCGGTGCTCGGTGGGCAGTACTACGGCCCCGACGGCATCGGCCAGACCCGCGGCTATCCGAAGATCGTGAGCTCGAGCAAGAAATCCCACGACGCCGACGTGCAGAAGCGGCTCTGGGCCGTCTCCGAGGAATTGACCGGGGTGGTCTACCCGATCGGCTGATCCGGCTCAGCGCAGGTCGAGCAGCTGCTCGTAGAAACCACCGATGCGACGGCCTGGGTCGGTCAGATGGATCTCCAGGATCCAATGGCAGACCCGGCCGCCGGAATCCTTGCGCCGCATCGGCTTATTCGAGCCCGGCGTGATGTACCACTCGACGCCGGTGCCGACGATCTTCTTGTGCGGAAACTCGCCCAGCAGGTGGCCGGCGATGGGGCTGCCGAACTCGAAACCCTCGGCATGGGCCTGCCCGACGACGTAGTCGTACAACTCAGCGCCGGTGATGTCAGGATGGCTTTCGAAACGGTCGCGCCCCGCCCGCCACACCCGCGGTAATGCATCGCGGATAGCCAGCTTGTCCGGGTCATCGCTGAGCACGAATGTGCGACCGAAGTCGGCTTCCCACTCCTCGAAGATCGGGCCGAGATCCAGGAACACGATGTCGCCGTCGGCGATCATCCGATCCGGTGGACGCTCACTGAAAGGCTGCAGGGTGTTCTCGCCGGCACGCACAATCCGCCGATGCCAGTGGCCGGTCACGCCGAGCAGCTGCGCGGCCAGGTCGCGGATCTCGTCGGACAACTCGTGCTCACCGACGCCGGGGCGGATCATTTCGCGGCGCTCGATCTCGTCGAACAGTTGCGCCGCCTTATCCTGGGCATCAAGAAGCCTTTCGGCGCGGGTGTTTTCGTCGACGATCGGCTTCGGCACAGCACCGATGCTAAGACACAACCGAGACCCCCAACGGAGCTACTCATGTCGCTGGTGGTGCCGCCCTATCCCGAACGTCGTTACCTCAACGACCAACCGGAAGTCAGCGCGTGGTTGAAGCGCGCCGACGAACCGCCGGACTATGAGACCTTCGGCGTCCAGTACCACTACTTGGCCAACCAGCAGGCCACCGGAGGCGACTACGGCTTGTATCGCGTGGACATCGGCCCGGCCGGAGGCGGGCCCGGCCCGCATTTCCACCGGGCCATGTCCGAGGCGTTCTTCGTGCTGTCGGGCACGATGAAGCTCTACGACGGTACCGAGTGGATCGACGGTCACCCACACGACTTCCTCTACGTCCCGCCCGGTGGCATCCACGGTTTTCGTAACAAGGCCGAGGAACCCGCATCAGTCTTGATGCTGTTCGCTCCGGGTGCGCCGCGGGAGGCTTACTTCGAAGGCTTCAGCGCGTTAGCCGACATGACCGATGACGAACGCCGAGAGTGGTTTATCCGCCACGACAACTTCTTCGTATAAGCGCTTCAGTCCCACTGGGCGAAATAGGGACGCTGGGGCTTGGTTTTCTCGACGAGAATGAACACCACACCCCACGGGTCGACGAACCACGTCGTGCGGACCCGCGCTACGTCGGCGATCCCGTCGACCAGAAAGCGCACACCCTTGGCCTCGAGGTCGGCCCGGGTGGCGTCGAGGTCCTCGCAGATCAGCCCGACGTGTGACAAGCCGAAGTCGGTGAGGGCCGTGGTGCTTCGACGATCGCCGCCGGCCACGCCGAGGTACTCGATCACCTCGAGGACCCGGTCGCCGTCGTCGTCGAACCCGACGATGGCCGCTTTCATGGTGGGGTCGGACACCAACTCGCCCATGTCCTCGCGGATCGCGTCGTCGGCCATGACGTAGGGCGGCGAAAGCACCCGCATGCCCAACACGTCGCGGTAGAACGCCACCGCCGCGTCGCAGTCGGGCACGCAAACTCCGCTATGAGCCAGTCCCGTAATCATGAACTGACAATAGGCCTGACACGGTCCTGGGGATATGCGCGCGCCGATGTCCTTGCCCTAGACTGCATCTCGATCAGATAGGAGTCTTCGGGTGCGGGCAGATGATGCGCCCAGCACCCGGGCTTTGCGGGGCTGGCAGCGGCGAGCCTTGGTGCGCTACCTAACCGCCAAGCCGCGTGATTTCTTGCTGGTGGCTACCCCCGGCGCGGGGAAGACGGCGTTTGCTCTGCGGATCGCCACGGAGCTGCTGGCCGATCGCAGCGTAGACACGATCACCGTGGTGGTGCCCACCGAACACCTCAAGACACAGTGGGCGCTGGCGGCCGCCGCCGACGGCATCGCGCTGGATCCCAAGTTCCGCAACGCCGCAGCGCACACCTCGGCGGAGTACCACGGCATCGTCGTCACCTACGCCCAAGTGGCCAGCCATCCCGCCCGGCATCGGGTGCGCACCGAGGGCAGGCGCACGCTGGTGATCTTCGACGAGATCCATCACGGTGGTGACGCCAAGAGCTGGGGTGAGGCCATCCGCGAGGCTTTCGGCGACGCCACCCGGCGACTGGCGTTGACCGGCACACCGTTTCGCAGTGACGACGCCGCGATCCCATTCGTGCGCTACGAGCCAGACGGCAATGGCATGCTGCGCTCGGCGGCCGATCACGCGTACGGCTACGCCGACGCGCTGGCCGACGGCGTCGTGCGTCCCGTGGTGTTCCTGGCCTACTCCGGTGAGACGCGGTGGCGTGACAGTGCTGGCGAGGAGTACGCGGCGCGGCTCGGTGAACCGGCCAACGCCGAGCACACCGCCCGGGCGTGGCGTACCGCGCTGGATCCCGCCGGTGAGTGGATGCCCGCGGTGATCTCCGCCGCCGATATCAGGCTGCGGCAGTTGCGCGACGGCGGAGTACCCGATGCCGGCGGCATGATCATCGCCTCGGATCAGAAGGCTGCCCGCGCCTATGCCGTTCTGCTGGAACGGATTACCGGCGAAGCGCCGACCGTCGTCGTTTCCGACGACCCCCGATCGTCAGACCGTATCGCGAAGTTCTCCGCAGGCACCACCCGCTGGCTGGTCGCCGTGCGAATGGTGTCCGAGGGTGTCGACGTGCCGCGGCTGGCCGTGGGCGTGTATGCCACCAGCGCGTCGACGCCGCTGTACTTCGCTCAGGCGATCGGCCGCTTCGTGCGGTCCCGACGCCCGGGCGAAACGGCGAGCATCTTTCTGCCGTCGGTGCCATCGCTGCTGCAGTTGGCCAGCGAGCTTGAGGCACAACGCAATCACGTTCTCGGGAAGCCGCATCGGGAGACCGACGAACTGGAGGCCGCGCAGCGGCGCCAGACGCAACCTTCCGAAATCGAAAACGGGTTCATGTCGTTGGGCGCCGACGCGGAATTGGACCAGGTGATTTTCGACGGTTCGTCGTTCGGCACCGCCACTCCCGCGGGCAGCGACGAAGAAGCCGACTACCTGGGTCTGCCGGGCCTGTTGGACGCCAACCAGATGCGAGAGTTGTTGCTGCGCCGTCAAGTTGAGCAGCTTGACCGTCGCAGCCGCGACAGCGCAGCCGTGGCCGAACCGATCACTCGACACGGGCAATTACGAGACCTGCGCCGCGAACTCAACGCCCTGGTCACGGTCGCACACCATCGAACGGGCAAGCCGCACGGCTGGATTCACAACGAGCTGCGGCGCATCTGCGGCGGCCCACCGGTGGCTGCAGCCAGCTCCGACCAACTCATTGCCCGCATCGAAGCGGTCCGCGGATTGACCGCCTAACGGGTCGCCCAGATGCTGTCGGCCACCCACGGCGATGCTTGCGCCGCCACCGCCCACACCTGGTTCTCCGGCACGTCGATCAGCGGGTAGCGCTTGATGCCGGCCGCGGTGGCCGCCACCAGGGTGGCCACCCCGGCCCGGCGTTGCAGCGGCGACTGCCGCACAGTCCATCCGATGATGCCCGCCGTGGCCAGGCAGTCGCGGCGGCGTTCCAAGCTGCCGGCACGCATCACCAGCCAGCGGCTGTCGACGCGGTGGCCAAGTGCATCCACCCGGTCGGCGGCCAGCAACGCGCACCAGGCCGTCACAGCCACCCATGCCGTCCACAACCAAAGGGGTACAACGGAAATCAGTGCAGCCACCGCCAGCCCGATACCGGCCAGCGCGGGAATCGCCAAGGCGCGTGTCCACCGCCGGAACGCTGCCCGCCGGCCGTGACCGCGCAACGGTCCGGTGACGACGTTCGGGTCGCCGACCAGGCCGGTCAACACCGATTCGGCCGTGGCACGCGGACACGGCGGCAGCAGCACCGACGACTCGCCTGCCCCATGCACGCCGGTCATCACCGCATCCAGCCCAGCGCCGCCGAAGATACGCACCAGCAGCGGCTGCCGCAGCGTCCCGCCGCGCAGCCTGCTCATGTCGTAGGTGCGTTCACGCAGCCGCAGCAGACCGTGGCGCAGGTGCAGGACGTCGGCCCGGCGCAGCAGCACCAGGTTGCCGTAGACGAGCAGTGCCCGCAGCACTGCCAGCAGCACCGAGGCGACCAGCACCACCG
>NZ_JBAUZA010000207.1:0-14339 GCF_049585075.1 Mycobacterium sp. | reverse complement strand
TCGCTAAGGCCGGATGGCCCGCGTTGCCGGCCGAGCGCGTGGCGCAACCGCATCAGCCCGGCGACCACGACAATCAGCCAAACCGCGAAGGCATCCCAGAAGAAAACCAGCGAAATCGTATGCAGCGACCGCATACTCACCTCGGCGGCCATGGCTTCGGTGGCCACCGAGTACATGCCCAGCGGAAACACCAGCGACCACCACGCACCGGTGAACTGCAGGACATCGGGACGTTGGGTGATGCGGTGCAGCCCGAAGTAGATCAGCGGCGGTATCCACAACGTTGCGGCCACCCAGGTGACGATCGTGATAGTCCGCACGGCTGCGGCCAGTGACCCGGAAAATTGTTGATGCAACTCATCGCCGGCCAGCGTCCCAATAGCGAGCGCACCCATCATGATCCACGAGTCAGGCGCGAACCCGTCTCGGTCGCGTCGTTCAACAACTGCGCGCCACAGGATTAGCCAAGTCATCAGCGCGTAAATACCGATCGCCGCCCACCAGATGGGCAGCGCAGCGAGCAACCACCAACGGTGGCCGGTGTGACGGGAAACCTCGCTCATCACGATCACTAGCCCGGATGTCCCTACGCTGGCGAGCTCCCAGGCACCGTGGGCGTGGTCGCGCAGCGCCGACCAGCGGTGTGCCGACATGTTGCGAGCGGTAAGCACAATCAGCACCAGCCACGCCAATAGCGCAAGCACGCCGAGTACCCGCAGCATCGCAAGGTTGAACGACAGCCTGGTGTCCAGCACAGCGCACGCGGCAACAAATGTGAACAACCGTAGGGCGATGTCAGGATCGGCCAAGTCCCAGAACAGCTTTTGTCTTCTGGCAGCTGCGGCGGCAATGACTGCGACGACAAGTGCACCAAGGCTGAGTGATGCCAGGCCGCCCAGTGCGTCGCTGAGCGTGAAGTAGTGGTGGTCACGCGCGCCGATCGACACGATTCCGGTCGCCATCACCGCGGCGAATACGTCCGGCGGCGGTTCGATATCGGCGGACCGAAGATTCACAAACCTCAGCGTAATTCGACGACCATGTGTCGGATACCGGTATGGCGGTTGCTGCGCGTCCATTCGACGGGCCGCACGACCCGCACAGCGTCAAAACGCGAAAACAGCTCCTCGAACAGCACTCGCAGTTCCAGCCGAGCCAGATTGGCGCCCAGGCAATAGTGCACACCCTGACCGAAACCTAAGTGTGGGTTGGGTTTACGGGCGATGTCGAACTCGTCGGCCCGGTCGAAGACGCTGTCGTCCCGGTTGGCCGAGCCTTCCCAAATCTGGACCTTCTGGCCGGCCTCGATCGACGCATCGCCGATCGTGGCGGTGCGGGTGGCGGTGCGCCGCTTGGACGGCGACGGCGACGTCCACCTGATGATCTCCTCGACCGCCGTCGGCAGCATGTCGAGATCCTCGCGCAGCGTGCGTAATTGCTCCGGATGTTCCGCCAGTGCCAGCAACCCACCGCCGACCGCGTTTCGGGTGGTCTCCGCACCGGCGCTGAACAGCAGACTGAAAAACAGATACAGCTCAAGATCGGACATGGCCGATGTGGTTGTGTCGTCAAGCATCGCATTCGCGACGACCGACAGCATATCGTCGGTCGGCTCAGCACGTTTGGATGCGATCAACTCCTGGCCGTAGGAGTACATGCGCGAGCCGGCCTCCTCGACCGAGAGCTGCGACAGGGACGCCTTGCGCGAGCCGCCGAAGTCGAATTGCGGCTCGATGGCCTCGAACAACCAATGCCGTTCGGACTCCGGCACTCCCAACAGTATGCAGATCATCTGCATCGGTAATTCGGCCGCGATGTCGACCAGAAAGTCGAACGCCTCGCCCGGCACCACGCCATCTAGCAGCCGACGGGTCCGGGCGCGAAGATCATCCTCGACGAGGCGGATCATCCGTGGCGTCAGCCCGGAGCTGACCAGTCGGCGAATCTGCGAATGCCGCGGATCGTCCATCATGTTGAGCACTTGGCCCGCGATGGACAGGTCCTGCAACAGTGTGCCGCCGAAAGGCCGACCGCCGCCGGTGACTGAAGAGAACGTCACCGGATCTTTCAGCACCGCAAGCGTTTCCGCGTAGGTTGCGACCGACCAGAAGCCTTCTCCGTCGGGGGTGTGCTCGGTCGGCTGATGCCAGTAGACCGGTGCTTCTCGGCGGTGGACAGCGAACAGCTCGTGCGGAAATCCGTTGGCGAAGTTGTCCAGATCGGTGAAGTCGATTTCCGCGAGGGCGCCGGCGAGAGTCACAGGATCGCGCCCGGGGTGTACTTGGCCGCGTCCGGGTAGCGGCCGACCAGCGCGTCCACTCCTGCGACCACCGCGTCGACCTGGTCGCCGGCGGCGCCGATGAACACCTGCTTGTCGGCCAGCGCGGCGTCCAGCGCCGCCCGGTCCAGCGGCAGTCGCAAATCGGCCGCCAGCCGGTCGAGGAGGTCGGGCTCGGCACCACGTTCGCGCATCGCCAGCGCGGTGGCCACCGCGTGTTCTTTGATCACCTCGTGGGCGGCTTCGCGGCCCATTCCGGCGCGCACCGCCGCCATCAGAACCTTGGTGGTGGCCAGGAACGGCAGGTAGCGGTCCAGCTCGCGCGCTATCACGGCAGGATATGCACCAAACTCGTCAAGCACAGTCAGCATCGTCTCGATCTGCCCGTCGACAGCGAAGAAGCTGTCCGGCAACGCAACTCGACGCACCACTGAGCAGAACACGTCGCCCTCGTTCCACTGCGCGCCGGCCAATTCAGCAGCCATCGACGCGTAGCCTCGCAACACCACCTGCAACCCGTTGACCCGCTCGCAACTGCGGGTGTTCATCTTGTGCGGCATCGCCGACGAGCCGACCTGCCCCGGCGCGAATCCCTCGGTGACGAGGTCGTGGCCGGCCATCAGCCGGATCGTGTGCGCCAGTGACGACGGCCCGGCGCCCAGTTGGACCAGAGCGGACACCACTTCGTGGTCCATCGAACGCGGGTATACCTGGCCGACACTGGTCAAAATTGTTGTGAATCCGAGGAAGTCGGCGATGCGTCGTTCGAATTCGGCGAGGTTGGCCACGTCACCGCCGAGCAGATCAAGCATGTCCTGGGCGGTGCCCATCGGACCTTTGATGCCACGCAACGGGTAGCGGTCGATCAGTTCGCGCAGTCTGGTCAACGCCAGCAGGGTCTCCTGCGCCGCCGAGGCGAACCGTTTGCCCAACGTGGTGGCTTGTGCCGCGACGTTGTGGCTACGTCCGGCCATCACCAGGTCGCGGTAGGTGACCGCACGCTCGGCCATTCGCGCCACCACTGCCACGCCGTGGGCGAACACCAATTCCAGCGATCGCCGAATCTGCAGCTGCTCGACGTTCTCGGTCAGGTCGCGGCTGGTCATCCCTTTGTGCACTTGTTCGTGGCCGGCCAGCGCGTTGAATTCCTCGATGCGGGCCTTGACATCGTGTCGCAGCACCCGCTCGCGGGCCGCGATAGAGGCCAGGTCGACGTCGTCGAGCACCCGTTCGTAGTCGGCGATGGCGGCCTCGGGGATCACTGGACCACCTGCTACGCCCAGCTCCGCCTGCGCACGCAGCACCGCCAACCAGAGCTGCCGCTCGGCGACGACCTTGGCCTCCGGCGACCAGATCGCCACCATCTCGGCGCTGGCGTAGCGGTTGGCCAGCACATTCGGGATGGTCACAAACACACAGCTTAACGGCGCCACTACGACGGCGGATCAGGCACAGTAGCCCCATGCACTTCGTTGGGCTCGATCTCGCCTGGGGCGAGAAGAACAGCACCGGTGTCGCGGTCATCGATTCCGACGGCCGGCTTCTATATGTGGGTGCCGCGCAGGACGACGCGAGTATCGAGGCCGCGGTGTCGCCGTATGTCAGCGACGACTGCCTGGTGGCCATCGACGCGCCGCTGATCGTGAGGAATCTGACCGGCTGCCGGCCGTGCGAGACCGCGCTCAATCACGACTTCCACAGGTTCGAAGCGGGAGCGCATCCAGCGAACGCCGCAAAGCCCGAATTCGTCGACCCGCGTGGCGCCCGGATCGCGACGGCACTCACCCTCGACATGGATCCGCTGTCGAGTTCACCCCGGCGGGCGATCGAGGTATACCCACACCCGGCGACCATCGTGTTGTTCGGCCTGGAGAAGACCCTCAAGTACAAGCGGGGCCCGTTCGAGGTTCGTCAACATGAGTTGCTGCAGTTGATGACGCTGATCGAGGGACTCGACAAGGCGACGCCGCGGCTGCGGGTGAACCACAACGTGTCTTGGGTGGAGCTACGCAGACGGGTTGCCGCCGCGACTCGTCCTGCACAGCTGGATCGAGACGAGGATCCCGTCGACGCCGTGCTGTGCGCATATGTCGCGCTGTATTGGTATCACCGGCCGGAAGACGTGACCGTATATGGCGACTTTGCGAGCGGCTACATCATCACACCGACGGTGCCCCCGGATTTGGCGCCCGCGCCGCGCCGTCGTGTGGCCGCACAGCCCGGCACCGACGAGTTGCGTGAGCGGCTCGCGCAGCTTTCCGCACTGCTCGATGAAGCCCAACGCGGGTTGACCGAGATCCGTCGGCAACTCGACCGCTAGCGTCAGATCTGGACGGTGTGCTGGTCGAACGGCGCCAACGAGTCGATGATGTCGATCATCGTCGCCCGCGCGACGATACGAGGATCCTCGCGATCGTCGACCAACGCGGAAAACACCGCGCCGTCGACCGCGTAAATCAGCGCCGCAACCAACTCCAGCCGCACCGAGCGGCCCGACCGCTCGATCACCTCGGAGATGGCGTCGGCGCGCTGATGCAGGTTGCGGCGCTGGATGTCGCGTAAAGCGGGCTGCCGGGCACAGGCGATGTAGCGCTCATAGCGCGAAATCAGCTGCTCGATAAGACGCGGGCCGGACTCACTGCCGACCAGCAGGTCGACCAGTAGGTCAGCGGTCGTCTCGGGGCCGCGACGCCGGCGGGACAGGGCGGCGACCTCGGCCCGCAGCTGCGCGACCTCCATCATTCCGATGTGGGCGACCGCGCTGCAGATGAGGTCGTCGAGACTAGAGAAGTAATAGGTGGTCGAGGCGAGCGGAAGGCCCGCCCGGCGGGCGACGGCGCGGTGCCGAACCGCCTCGAATCCGCCTTCGCACAGCAGCTCGGCGGCGGCGCTGACCAGCGCGTACCGTCGACGTTCTCCCTTGGGAGTGACAGCTGCAGTCACCTACGACATGGTGCCAGTCAGCCTGGTGCCGCATAGCCCTTTCACACAAACGCCATATCTGATGTGAAGTGGCCTCGCTTTAAGATGTCGGGCATGCCAGATCTGAGTCGTCGTGCCGTGTTGCGCTTTGGCGCCGGCGCGGCGATGGGAGCCCTGGGCGCTTACGCGCTGGATAGGCTGCCGCCTGCTCGAGCCCCGCTGACGACGCCGGTGACCATGGCTGGCACCGACGTTCCGCTGGCGCCGCGCCCGCCGCTGGATCCGGTCCCTGCGCCGGCCGCGGCCCCGACGATGGTGACCGGCTCGTTCGTGTCGACGGCACGCGGCGGGATAGCCACCAATTGGGCGATCGCCCGACCGCCCGGTCAAACCAAGCCCCTGCGGCCTGTGATCGCGTTGCACGGCAAAGGAAGTAGCGCCGCCACCGTGATGGACGGCAGCGTCGAACAAGGATTGGCCCAGGCCGTCGCGGCCGGCCTACCGCCATTCGCGGTGGTCGCCGTCGACGGAGGCGGAAGTTATTGGCACAAAAGGGCTTCCGGCGAAGATTCGGGTGCCATGGTGTTGAACGAGCTCATCCCGATGCTGGACACCAAGGGCCTCGACACCTCGCGGGTCGCTTTTCTGGGCTGGTCGATGGGCGGCTACGGCGCACTGTTGCTCGGCGGCCGGCTCGGAGCGCCCCGCACTGCCGCGATCTGCGCGGTGAGCCCCGCGCTGTGGCTATCGTCCGGGGCAGCCGCGCCGGGCGCATTCGACGGCCCCGGCGATTTCGCGGCCAATTCGGTATTCGGCATGCCTGCGTTGGCGTCGATCCCGATCAGGGTCGACTGCGGCAATGGCGATCCGTTCTACGGCGCGACAAAGCAGTTCGTGGCTGGGCTGCCCAACCCGCCGGCGGGCGGGTTCTCGCCTGGCGGACACGACGCATCGTTCTGGAGCTCGCAGCTGCCCGCCGAATTGACCTGGATGGCGCCGCTGCTAACCGCGTGAGCCTTTACCAGAAGCCTTACGATATTTGATACGATAATGCGTTCGAACTATCGGAAGGTACCCGAATTGGCCAGGCAGACGGTCGCAGACAAGCGCCAGCGCCGTCAACGCGGATCGATCAGCGTCGACGAAATCATCAATGGCGCGTTTGAAGTAGCCACGGAAGTATCGGTTGACGGTTTGAGCATGCCGCTGTTGGCCAAGCACCTCGACGTCGGCGTGACGAGCATTTACTGGTACTTCCGCAAGAAAGACGATCTGCTCAACGCGATGACCGATCGGGCCTTGGGCCAGTACGACTTCGCGACACCGTTTGTCGAGGGCCAGGATTGGCGGGACTCACTACGCAATCACGCTCAAAAGATGCGCCAGACCTTCCGCAGCAATCCGATCTTGTGCGATCTGATCCTGATCCGCGGCACCTTCGGCCGCGAGGCAACGCAGGCCGCCTTCCAAAAGCTGGAAAAAGCGGTAGCGACTCTCGTGGAGGCGGGCCTATCGCCCGAGGATGCTTTCGATACCTACGCCAGCATCTCGGTGCACACCCAGGGTGCGGCGGTTTTGGAACGGCTGCAAGACAAGTCCGGCGGGGCGCAACCGGATCGCCGTGACGGAGCGTCGGTCATCGATGCCGAGACCATGCCGCTGATCGCCGAACTGACCGAGAAAGGTCATCGGATCGGCGTCGCCGACGACATCAACTTCGAATACGGCCTGAACTGCATTCTCGAGCACGCAAGCCGGCTGATTGCCGCGCGTCAGGAAGCCGGTTAGACCTCGACGATGACGGCGCCGCCCTGGCCGCCGCCCGCGCACATCGCTGCCACACCGATCCCGCCACCGCGGCGGCCCAATTCATGCACCAGCGTGGTGAGCATCCGCGCACCCGAGGCCGCGATCGGGTGGCCCAAGCTGCACCCACTGCCGTAGACGTTGACCCGATCCTCGTCGAGCCCATACTCGCGGCACGCAGCGATCGGCACCGAGGCGAACGCCTCGTTGATCTCCCACAGCGTGACGTCGGCGGGGGCCAGACCCGCCCGGTCCAGCACCTTGCCGATCACCCGCACCGCGCCGAGACCGGTGTCGCGTGGTTCGACGCCGGCCGAGGCCCACGTCTTGACCGAGCCCAGCACCCCCAGCCCGGCAGATCGGGCGAAGTCAGCGTCGACCAAGGTCAGCGCGGCCGCGGCGTCGTTCGTGCCGCTGCTGTTGCCGGCGGTGATGGAAAACCCGTCGATCTCGGGATGCAGCACTTTCAGCGACGCCAGCTTCTCCATGCTGGTTTCACGCCGCGGATGTTCGTCAACGCTGAAGTCCACCAGCGCATCATCGGGGCCTTGAATTTTCAGCGGGACGATCTCATCGAGAAAAGCGCCGTTGTCGATCGCGGCGATCGCACGCTGGTGCGACCGCAACGCCCACGCATCCATCTCTTCACGGCTGATCCCGACAGCCTGGGCGGTGTTCCACCCGACTGTGATCGACATGTCGCGGGTCGGCGCGTCGGGTGCCTCGACATGGGTGGGCGGGAGCCACTGGTCTACGAACTCCAGGGTCGGCCCCGGGATGCGTTGCTTCATCAGCGGGGTCATCGACAACGACTGCACTCCGCCGCCGACGACCACACGCTCCACGCCAGAACCGATCTGCGCGGCCGCATTGGCTACCGCGGTGAGGCTGCCCGCACAATGCCGGTTGACGGCTTGGCCTGGCACCGAAACCATGCCTGAGGACGCCGCCGCGTAACGCGCGAGATCGCCTCCACCGTAGTGGGATTCGGCGAAGATCACATCGTCGATATCGGCCGTCTCGACTCCGGCTCGTCGGACTGCTTCTTGCAGGATGGTCGTGGCGAGGATCTCGGGTGGAGTGTTGACCAACGAGCCTTTGAACGACGTCCCGATGGCGGTCCGGACAGCACTGACGATGACGGGCTTCGGCATGGGTCAACCTTCGGGGGGTCGGGGGCTTACAAAAGTACGTTGAAGTGTCAATCGTATCAGCTACCGTAGCGACGACGATATCGGCCCCTAGGTGCTGGGTTTGGTTGCGCTTTTCGGGTTGAGGCTGGTCAGGTGCCCGCTCTCCACACCCGCGGCCGGGTCGAGCTCGCAGTCGACGATCGCTGGCCCGTGGGATGCCAGCGCGTCGGTCAGGGCGGATTGGAGTTCGGCGGCGGTGGTGACGTGATACCCCTTGCCGCCGAAAGCCTCGGCGATCAACTCGTGGCGAGCATGGCGACTCAGCACGGTCGGCGCAGGCTCGGTGCCGGAAGTCTCGTCACCCCGGTAGACGCCGCCGTTGTTGAGGATGACGACGGTGATCGGCAGCCGGTAGCGGCAGATCGTCTCGAATTCCATGCCGCTGAAACCAAACGCGCTGTCGCCCTCGATTGCCACCACCGGTTGGCCGGTCTCCACCGCGGCGGCGATGGCGTAGCCCATGCCGATGCCCATCACACCCCAGGTGCCGCTGTCGAGCCGGTGGCGCGGCAGCGGCATGTCGATCACGTTGCGGGCGACGTCCAACGCGTTGGCGCCCTCGTTGACCAGATATACCTCCGGATGCTGTTGTAGCACATCGCGAACCGCACGCAACGCATTGTGGAAGCGCATCGGGTGCGGATCTTCGGCCAAGCGTTTGCGCATCACCGCGTCGTTGTGCGAGCGACGCTCTGCGAGTTCACCGGTCCACGCGGTCGGTGCGACGATCGGATGAGCGTCCATGCGATCGAGCAACGCCGACATCACCGAACCGATGTCGCCGGCCAGCGGTGCGGCGATCGGACGGTTGCTGTCGAATTCGGCTGCTGCAACATCGATCTGAATGAATTTCGCATCTGCTGACCACGGCGGCGACGCGCCATGACCCAGCAGCCAGTTCAGCCGGGCTCCGATCAGCATGACTACGTCTGCGCGGGCCAGCGCCAGCGAGCGTGCCGCCGCCACCGACTGCGGGTGGGTGTCGGGCAGCAGGCCCTTGGCCATCGACATCGGCAGATACGGAATCCCGCTGGTTTGCACGAACTTCTGAATCACGTTGTCGGCCTGGGCATATGCCGCCCCTTTGCCGAGGATGATCAGCGGCCGCTGCGCGGCAGCCAGTAACTGCAAAGCACGATCGACCGCCTCGGTCGCCGGCAGTTGAGCTGGATCGGGGTCGACGACCCGCCAGATGGTGTTGGCCGCCGTCTGCGTATCGATGGCTTGTGCGAGCACGGCGCCCGGAATGTCGAGATAGACACCGCCTGGCCGTCCGGAGGTCGCGGTGCGGATGGCGCGGGCGATACCCAGGCCGATGTCCTCCACCCGGCCGATCCGATACGCCGCCTTCGCGAACGGTCGGGCCGCCGCGAGCTGATCGAGTTCCTCGTAGTCGCCACGTTGCATGTCCACCAGGTGCCGCTCGCTGGATCCCGCGATCTGGATCATCGGGAAACAGTTCGTCGTGGCGTTGGCCAGCGCAACCAGGCCGTTGAGAAAACCGGGCGCCGAGACAGTCAAGCAGACGCCGGGCCGTCGGGTGAGGAACCCGGCGGCGGCAGCGGCGTTGCCGGCGGACGTCTCATGGCGGAAACCGATGAACCGGATCCCTGATTGCTGCGCGAGGCGCGCGAGATCGGTGATCGGGATGCCGACAAGGCCGTAGATGGTCTCGACGCCGTTGAGCTTGAGGGCGTCGACGAACACGTGGAAGCCGTCGGTCAGCTCGGGAAGTGCCGATTCAGTGCTCATCGCGCTTTAGCGTACGGATATTGGACGACTGCGCGACGTCCCGGCATCGTGTGAAGCATGACCGACCACAAGACTGCTTCGAGCCCGCGTATCGCCGATCTCCTCGCGGCGACGGCAAGTCGCCAGTCGGAGGCGCATGCGCTGGTCGTCACCGCCGACCGCATCCCGATCACTTACCGCGACCTGGTGCGATTGGTAGACGATGTGGCCGGGCAGCTGAGCCAGGGTGGCCTGGTAGCCGGCGACCGGGTGGGCCTGCGGGCACCCAGCAGCGCCGAATTCGTTGTCGGATTACTGGCGGCTTCGCGCGCGGAGCTTGTCGTGGTCCCGTTGGATCCCGCGCTGCCGCTTGCCGACCAGCATGCCCGGATCACCGCCGCCGGCGGGCGTGTCGTCTTGGTCGACGGCGACGCGGCGGGCGAAACCGGAGCGCTGCCGCATTGGCCGATCTCGGTGACGATGCACGGGGACGCGGTCTGCGCATATGTCGACACCGCGGCGGCGCCTGCCCCCGCGAGCGCCGGACCGGACGGACTGCGGCCAGAAGACGATGCGCTGATCATGTTCACCGGCGGCACCACCGGCGCCCCCAAGATGGTTCCGTGGACCCACCACAATGTCGCGACCTCAGTCGGCAACGTTGTCGCCAGCTATGCGCTTGGGGCCGATGACGCAACCGTCGCGGTGATGCCGTTGTTCCACGGGCACGGGCTGATAGCCGCGTTGCTGTCAACTCTGGCCTCGGGGGGCACTGTGCTGATTCCCGCTGGCGGGCGGTTTTCCGCGCACACGTTCGATGACGACGTTCGCGCGGCTCGCGCAACTTGGTTCACGGCGGTGCCGACGATTCACCAAATTCTGCTGGGCCGCAAGGGCATTGACGTGGATCCGGAACGGGCCCGGCTGCGCTTCATCCGTAGTTGCAGCGCGGCGCTGAACCCGGAAACGGCCGAAGCGTTGCAGGCGACGTTCGGGGCGTCGGTGCGGTCCGCCTACGGCATGACCGAGGCGACCCACCAGATCGCAAGCACTAGCCAGGACGAGACGGTGACAGCCGGTCTTATCGGCCAGTCGACGGGAGTGCACGTGCAGATCGTCGGCGACGACGGCCGCCCCTGCCCGCCGGATGCCGTCGGAGAAATCTGGGTCCGCGGCCCCACTGTCGTGCGCGGATATCTGGCCAATCCCAGCGCAACCGAGCAAACGTTCACCGACGGATGGCTGCACACCGGCGATCTGGGCTCGCTGTCGGAGACCGGAGAGCTGACGCTGCGTGGCCGCATCAAAGAACTCATCAACCGTGGCGGAGAGAAGATATCGCCGGAGCGAGTCGAAACCGTGCTGGCCGCTCATCCGAAGGTGTTAGAGGCAGCCGTCTTCGGTGTTGCGGATGAGCTTTACGGGGAGACGGTGGGTGCCGCGGTGGTGCCCGATCAGGACGCCCCGCCGACCGTTGCCGAAATCACCGCGTTCGCCCGGGAGCGGCTGGCCGCATTCGAGGTGCCCGCCGGCATCGCACTGACCGACGAGCTTCCGCACACCGCAAAAGGTTCGGTGGACCGCCGAGCTGTGGCCGAAAAGTTCGGGAAAGGCGATTGACCGGTGCAGCCATTCGATTGGGACCTGCCGTACGCCTGGCCGCGAAAGCCGGTGCTGGCAAGCAACGTCGTGTGCACAACACAGCCGCTGGCCGCCCAGGCGGGTCTTCGGATGCTGGCCGATGGCGGTAGCGCGGTCGACGCGGCCATCGCCACCGCGATCGCCCTTACGGTGGTGGAACCGGTCTCCAACGGCATCGGGTCGGACGCCTTCGCGATCGTCTGGGATGGCCGAGCGCTGCACGGATTGAACGCGTCGGGGCGTTCCCCGGCGGCGTGGACGCCAGAGTACTTCGGCGGCAACGCTGTTCCCGCGGTGGGCTGGAATTCGGTGACCGTGCCCGGCGCCGTGTCGGCGTGGGTTGAACTGCACGCCAAGTTCGGCAAGCTTTCGTTCGATCGGCTTTTCCAACCCGCGATCTCCTACGGCCGCAACGGGTTTCTGGTTTCGCCGACGATCGCACAGCAATGGGCCGCAATGGTCCCGGCCTTCAAGTCCCAGCCCGGGTTTGCTGAGGTATTCATGCCCGGAGGTAGGGCGCCGAAGCCCGGCGAACTCGTCGCCCTGGCCGACCATGCGGCGACGCTGGAGATGATCGCGGCAACCAACGGCGATGCGTTCTATCGCGGCGAACTGGCGGCGAAGCTTGAATCCCACGCAACGGCCAACGGCGGCGCCATGCGGGCCAGTGATCTCGCCGCACATCGTGCCGACTGGGTGGGGACGTTGGGCGGCGACTACCGCGGGTACACCGTCCACGAAATTCCGCCCAACGGTCAGGGCATCGTCGCGTTGATCGCGCTGGGCATCCTCGAAGAGTTCGACATGGCCTCGTTTCCAGTGGACTCCGCCGACAGCCTGCATCTGCAAATCGAAGCGGTGAAACTCGCTTTTGCCGACGCGCAGGCCTACGTCGGCGACGTTGACCACATGGCGGTGCGCCCGGAACGGTTGCTGGACAAGGATTATCTGCGGGAGCGCGCGATGCTGATCGACCGCGACCGGGCGAAGCCGATGCCCGCCGGGACACCGCGCAGGGGCACCGTGTATCTCACCGCCGCCGACGCCTCGGGAGTGATGGTGTCGATGATCCAGTCGAACTACATGGGGTTCGGCTCCGGCGTGGTGGTACCGGGCACCGGGATCTCGTTGCAAAACCGCGGCGCGGATTTCGTTGTGACACCGGGACATCCGAACCAGGTCGGGCCGAACAAACGGCCGTACCACACCATCATCCCCGGCTTTCTGACTAAGGGCGGCGCGCCGGTGATGAGCTTCGGGGTGATGGGCGGCCCGATGCAGCCCCAAGGCCACGTGCAGGTGGTGTCCCGCATCGTCGACCACGGCCAGAACCCGCAGGCGGCCTGCGACGGTCCACGCTTTCGGTGGGTGCAGGGCTTGCAGGTGTGCTGCGAGGCTGGCTTTCCGCCGTCGACGCTCGACGAGCTCGAGCGGCGCGGCCATGAGTTGGTCACTACGGACGACGACAACCAGTTCGGCAGCTGCCAGGCGATCTGGCGGCTCGACGATGGATATCTCGCCGTGAGCGACCCTCGCCGCGACGGCCTAGCCGCGGGTTTCTAAGGATGCGTTGAACCGGTTATATCGATCAGCCGTCAGCGCTCGCTGTCGAGCATCGCCATTTGCGCGGCGTCGTACCGGTCACCGGCAGCGGCGCCCTTGGGTACCGCGAGTTCGATCGCGACAAGCTGGTCATCGGTCAGTTCGACGTCTGCAGCGCCCAGCGCCTCGGCCAGCCGCTGGCGAGTGCGCGCGCCTACCAGCGGCACGATGTCATCACCCTGGGCTGTCACCCAGGCGATCGCGACCTGCGCCACTGAGATGCCGAGTTCTGCCGCCACCTCGCGTAGCTGCTCGACGAGGCCGAGATTGCGGTCGAGGTTGTCGCCGCTGAAACGCGGGTGATGTGAGCGGAAGTCGCCGGGGCCGCCGCTGTCGGGCGACCAGTGCCCACTGATCAAGCCACGCGACAGCACCCCGTAGGCGGTGACGCCGATGCCGAATTCGCGCAGAGTGGAGAGTATTTCGGCTTCGACGCCGCGGGATATCAGCGAGTACTCAATCTGCAGATCGCTGATCGGGTGCACCGCCTGGGCCCTTCTAATCGTCTCCGAGCCGACTTCGGACAGCCCGAGATAGCGGACGTAACCCGTATCGATCATCTCCTTGATCGCACCGACGGTATCTTCGATCGGGACCTGCGGGTCCAGCCGGGCGGGCCGGTAGACGTCGATGTAGTCAGTGCCCAGTCGACGCAGCGAGTAAGCCAGCGAGGTCTTCACCGCCGTCGGGCGCCCGTCGAACCCAAGAAATGCACCTTCCGGTGAGCGCTGAGCACCGAACTTGACGCTGATCTGCACCTGCTCGCGGTCGCGGCCGTCGAGGGCCTCGCGCAGCAGCATCTCGTTGTGGCCCATGCCGTAGAAGTCACCGGTGTCGAGCAGCGTGATGCCGGCGTCGAGTGCGGCATGGATGGTAGCGATGCTTTCAGCGCGGTCGGTAGGTCCGTACGCATCGCTCATGCCCATGAGGCCGAGGCCGATCGCCGACGTCTTTCCGAGCGTTCCCAAGGTATTCGTCTTCACGGGTTCAGCGTGTACCGCGGCTGTGGTCGGCACCAGGGACCCGTGCATCCTGGGACTGGCGATCCCTGGCACACCGGGTGCGAGTGGGCCAGGATGGCCGAATGGACCGCGACGCGTTGGCCGACTTCCTGCGGGGCCGCCGAGAGGCGCTGGCCCCGGCCGAGGTCGGGCTGACTGCTGGGC
>NZ_JBAUZA010000206.1:0-3368 GCF_049585075.1 Mycobacterium sp. | reverse complement strand
GAATTTGGCGGCGCTGGTCGTGCTGATTCCCGGGTTCTGCTCGCTCACATGCTGGATGACGTCAAGTTCCGGCTGGCCGTGGCTCATCATCGCGCACGCGGTCTTGCCGGCGTTGATCGCGCTCGGTCCGTTGCTAAAGGTGATGCCGGCTTTGGTGAGCGCGTCCAGGAAGCTCGCGTCAACGCCGGGGTCCGCATGCGCAGGCGCGCCCCATCCCAGTGTTGCGGCGACGCCGAACAGCACCAGTAGACGTCGCATCCGCTCATCATGGCTCACTTCGGTGCCCGTTGTCGTATCGGACCCACTCGCTCCGGAATGCTGTCAAGATCAGACGGTGGTCGAGAAAATCGAAGTCCAGCGCAAGATCCCTGCGTCTCCATCCGACATCTTCGCCGTGCTCTGCGATCCCCAGGGACACGTCGCCATCGACGCAACGGGAATGTTGCAGGACGCCGAAGGCGGACCCGTTGCCGCGGCCGGCGACAGCTTCGTCGTTCACATGGATCGCGAAGCCCTCAACGACTTTCCGGAGTTCGGCAAGTACGACGTCACCGTCAACATTCGCGACTTCGAGCCGGACCGGCTGATTTCGTGGACGGTTCTGGGCAAGATCCGCCCACAGATCGGCCATGTGTACGGCTACCGCCTCGAACCGGACGGGGCTGGCGAGGGCACGCTCGTCACATCGTTCTACGACTGGTCCCAGATCGACGAGAAGTGGCGTGAAGCCAACCTTTTTCCGGTGATTTCCGACCTGGCATTGCGGGCCACTTTGGGCATTCTGGATCGGACCGTGCGCCGGGGCTACGCCAAAGGCTAAGTGAGCACCGCTCACTAATTTTGCCGTCAACTCTCAGTTGACGAATTCACACCGTCAACCTAACGTTGACGACATGACCGACTCCGACTCCAGGCCCACGCCGATAACCCACCCCGTCCGACTCGACGAGCTGATCAGCGCCATCAAGCACGTGCATACCGACGTGCTCGACCAGCTCAGCGATGCCGTCTTGGCGGCCGAACATCTCGGCGAGGTCGCCGACCACCTGATCGGCCACTTTGTCGACCAAGCGCGCCGATCGGGAGCGTCCTGGACGGACATCGGCAAGAGCATGGGCGTCACCAAGCAAGCCGCGCAGAAGCGGTTCGTCCTGCGGGCCGAGGCCACGTCACTCGACCCCAACCAAGGATTCGAACGCTTCACCCCTCGGGCGCGCAACGCCGTCGTCGCCGCTCAAAACGCCGCGCACGAGGCGCACAACGCCGAAATCACCCCCGAGCACTTACTGCTCGGCCTGCTGAACGACGCGGACGCGCTGGCCACCAAGCTGCTGATCGCGCAGCAGGTGCAGCCCGAATCTGTTCGGGCAGCGATCACAGTGCCGTCGGCCATCGCCGATCCGCCGCAGCTGATCCCGTTCAGCGGCCCGGCCCGCAAAGCGCTCGAGCTGACCTTCCGTGAGGCACTTCGGCTGGGCCACAACTACATTGGCACTGAGCATATGCTGCTCGCGCTGCTCGAACTTGAAGACGGCAGCGGTCCCTTGCACCAGGCGGGCATCGACAAGGACCGGGTCGAAACCGATCTGATCGCTGTGCTGGAATCTCTGGTGGCCGGGCAGAAGGACTGACCGCGCGCTTGGCGGTATGCCATCATGCGAGGGTGATGAGCCGTTGCCTAGTCGTGTTGGTCACCGTATTCGCCGCCACTCTGGTCGTGGTCCCGCGCGCAGCGGCCGGCGACGCGCCAATCGGCCATCTGGGCGACACGTTGCGCGTCGACACCGGAAAGATGATCGTCGACATCACGGTCAGCAGCGTCCAACCAGTCGACCCGCCGCCGGGATTCGGATACAACCGCGTCGGCATCCCGGTCAAGAGCTTCCCGAACAGCGCGGTGGTGCGCGCCGATGTGGCGATCCATGCCGTCCGGGTGCCGACGGCGTACCAGATGGCCACGGATTTCACCTTCGACGGGGTAACGCCGTTCGGCGATGCCTATAAATCCCGCCCGTCCGATGCACCCGACGCGCTGGATGCCGCGCTGACGAACGCACCGGCCGGCTCTATCGTTCGTGGCGGCGTGTATTGGGAGGCCTACCGCGATCCGGTCTCCAATGTCGTGCTGTTGGACAAGAAGACGGGCTATCACCTAGCGCAGTGGAATCTTTAGCTCGTATTGCCAGGGCAGATTCCGTCGACATCGACGAGTTGGCTGAGGTTGCCGCACGCACGTTCCCGCTCGCCTGTCCCCCGTCCGTCACGCCTGCAAATATCGCGGCGTTCGTCGACGCCAACCTGTCCGGCGCACGCTTCAGCGAGTATCTGGCCGATCCGCAGCGGCTGATCCTCACTGCCAGCCGCGACGATCGGATTGTCGGTTACGCCATGCTGATCCGCGGTGTCGGCGACGATCCGCAGGTGCGGCGAGCCGTGCGTATTCGACCAGCCGTGGAACTGTCGAAGATGTACGTGCTGCCAGAGCATCACGGCTCGGGTATATCCACCGCACTGATGGACGCCGCCCTGACCGCTGCCGTCGAATGGGGCGCCGGCTGCGTATGGCTGGGCGTCAATCAGAAAAACTCACGCGCCCAACGGTTTTACGAAAAGTACGGCTTCAACATCAACGGCGTCAGAACATTTCAATTGGGTGCTGATACCGAAGACGACCATGTAATGCTGCGGCAGCTCTAAGCGTTGACGGCTGCAGTTAGAGCGAGCAAACGCGACGTGGCCCGCAGATACTTCTTCCGGAAGCCACCGGCCAGCATTTCCTGGCTGAAGACGCGATCCAGCTTCTCCCCCGAGGCCAGCACCGGGATGCCGGCGTCGTAAAGCCGGTCGGTTAGAGCCACCAGCCGCAGAGCCACGTTCTGGTCGTCGATGGCGTGCACGCCGGTCAGGAACACCGCTGACACTCCTTCGATCAGCGTCAGATATCGCGACGGGTGCATGGTGGCCAGATGGGTGCACAGCGCGTCGAAGCCGTCGAGCGTCGCGCCCGAGACGGTGGCGGCGCGCGCCGCGACTTGTTCGTCGGTGGGCGGCTGAGGCGCTAGCGGCAACTCGCGGTGCCGGTAGTCGGGCCCGTCGATCCGGACGACGTCGAAAATGGCTGCTAGCGTGTTGATTTCACGTAGAAAATCCTGCGCCGCAAAACGGCCCTCCCCCAGCTGCTCGGGCAGCGTGTTGGACGTCGCGGCCACCGACACGCCTCGCTCGACAAGTTGGGAAAGCAGCCGCGATATCAGCGTGGTATTTCCCGGATCATCCAACTCGAACTCGTCGATACACAACAGCGTGTAATGCCCAAGTAGGTCAATGCATTCGGTGAAGCCGAACACCCCCGCCAGCTGGGTCAGCTC
>NZ_JBAUZA010000205.1:0-6192 GCF_049585075.1 Mycobacterium sp. | reverse complement strand
CTCGTCGACGCCGTCCGCGCCGGCCGGGTCGAGGTGGTCGCCGCGGTGGCGGCTGTCGAGTCGCGCCGGGTGATCCTCGATGACGGCACAGCTGTCACACCTGAGGTAATCGTTGCCGCAACCGGATTCAGTACCGACCTCGACGGCCTGGTCGGGCACCTCGGGGTTCTCGACGAGCACGGCGACCCGCACGGTGGTTTTAGCTCAGACCTCGGCGATGGGATGTTCGCGATCGGTTATGGCATACCACCCAGGGGCCCGCTGCGGGCGATCCGGCTGGCCGCAACGCCATTGGCCGATCAGGTCGCGGCATACCTGGCGGCCAGGTCGCACACCGCCGACCGGGTTGAGCGTTCCGCAGCGGTTTAAGGGGACTGCAATGGCGTTACTGCACGAAAAACGATTCTTCTACCGCGGCACGGACGGATACGAAATCGCCCGCCGCGCAGCGGTGTGGAATAGCCTTCTGCCGGACCGCTTTCCGGCGGTCATCATGCAGGCCTGCGAGACCAACGACGTCGTCGCGGCGGTGCGCCACGCCCGAGCCCAGGGCTATCACATCGGCGTCCGCTCGGGCGGACATAGCTGGAACGCCAGCCATCTGCGTGACGGCGGCATGCTGCTCGACGTCAGTCGACTCGATCACTGCAGCGTCGACGCCGATCGGATGATCGCACGCGTCGGACCCGGCAAGATCGCCAGCGTCTTTGCGACAGAGCTTGACTCGCAAGGCCTGTTTTTTCCCGCGGGCCACTGTGAAGGCATTCGACTGGGCGGCTATCTGCTGCAGGGTGGCTACGGCTGGAACAGCAAGGTCGTCGGGCCAGCGTGTGAGAGCGTGCTTGGCGTGGAAGTCGTCACAGCCGATGGTGAACTTATCTACTGCGATCCCGAGAATCACGCCGATCTGTACTGGGCCGCTCGGGGTAGCGGGCCGGGCTTCTTCGGTGTGGTCACCTCGTTCACATTGCGGCTGCACCGACGCCCGGCTGTGTTGGGCACCTGTTTGTACATGTACCCGATCGAGGTCGCTGACGAGGTGTTCAGCTGGGGACGCACAATCAGCAGCGAAATCGACGACCGAGTCGAAATGCAGATCCTGACCTCCTACGGCGCACCGGAAACTGGGTCCGAGAAGCTCGGCATCACCATCGCCTCGCCGGTCTTCGCCGACTCCGAAGACGAAGCCACCAAAGCGCTTGCGGCCCTGGGCAGCTGCCCGGTGATCGACCATGCGACTGTCAGCCTTCCGTATATGCCGACGACGCTGGCCAATTGGTATGCGGCGGTGATGACCAAATACCCCGAAGGCCATCGCTACAGCGTTGACAACATGTTCACGTCAGCCTCGGCCGACGAGCTACTGCCGGGAATCCGCAAGATCATCGAGACGATGCCACCCCACCCGTCGCACTTTGTATTCGCCGGGTGGAAACCGTCGGCGGACCGCACAGACAAGGTCTACGGCGTGGAGGACGAGATCTATCTGGCGCTCTACACCGCCTGGCACGATCCGGCCGACGACGAACGCTATCGCAATTGGGCCCCATCGAATATGGCGGCGATGTCACACCTCGCGACCGGCATCTCGCTGGCTGACGAGAATCTGGCCCGACGTCCGGCGAAGTTCATCACCGACCCGAACATGGCGCGCCTGGATCAGGTACGCGCCGCCTACGACCCGGACGGCCTGTTCCACAGCTGGATGGCTCGGGGATAACAGCGCTTTACAGCGAGCGCTCGAGCAGCACCTTGCCGTTGTCGGCGGACACCACTTGCACCGACGCAATCTGATCGGCCGGCGTCGAGATGCTGCCAGCGGGCGTCGCGGTATGACCCGGTTCGGCGACCCAGGTCGCCAGCTGGGTGTGCGTGCCATCGCGGTTCACTACCACCATCGCCAACCGGTCGTGGTGGGCGTAGACCGGCGCCAGGCAGACACACTGCAGGTCGATGAAGGTGCCCCAGTGTTGGCTGGACAGCGACACCGTGGAGGCCAGCGCCTTCGTTCCGACCTGGGCCATCGGCAGCGCCGATACGCTGCTGGCCTGCGGCGGCGTTGGCGTCGGGGAATGGCCCGTGAGGCCGGGAACACCGACGAACACACCGATCGCCAGCAGCGCAGCGGCGGCGGCCGACGATGACCATGTCATCACGCGCGAGCGGCGTCGCCGCTGGCGCACTGCCGACAGCAGCGACGGCAGCAGGTTCGGAGGGGCCTCGATGGCGTGGTCGCCGTCGTTGATCGAGGCGACCGTGTCGCTATCGAGCTTGGACAGCAGGGCCGGCATGCCGCTGAGTTCGGCGACGGCCTGACTGCACGACGGGCACCCGCTCAGGTGCGCCTCGAACTCCCGCCGGTCGGCCGGTGACAACGACCCCAGCACGTAGGCTGCATCCCACGTCGCGTACTCGTGGCTGTCGCCCGCCGGCACGTCGCTCTCGCCTGGAGGACCGAAGCCCTGGATCAACCTCATCGTGTGCCCCCATATGCAGTGGTCATTGAGTATTCGGAGCCGACGGCTCCCCGGATGGCGGTATCCACGACCGGCAGGATGGCATGTCGCATCGTCATCGGGTCACCCCCATCTCTTGCAGAGTGAGTCGCAATGCGCGTACCGCATAGTGTAGTCGCGATTTCACGGTTCCTTCAGCGATATCAAGATCGGCAGCGATCTGAGCAGTGCTCCAGCCCCGGTAGTAGGACCGCTCGACGACGGCGCGGTGTTCGGGCGACATTTGCGCCATCGCGTCGGCGATCAGCAGCCGGTCGAGTGCGGAGTCGACTTCGTCGGGAACCGACCGCTCGGGTGCGCCAGCCTCGTCCAGCGAAGCAACGACATTGCGGAATTTCGGGCTGCGTCGCTCATCGATGATCATGTTGCGCGCGACGGTGAACAACCATGCACGCGCCGAACGTTCGGTGTCGCTGATGACCTCCGGATGCTGCCAGGCTCGCAGCAGCGTCTCCTGGACCACGTCTTCGGCACGACTGGCGTCGCTGGTCAACCGCATCGCATACCGCCACAAAGCCCCGGCGTGCTCGTCGTAGAGCGCCTTCATCAAATCGGCTTCAGCGTCAGCTGCGCTGGTCAGTCGACTCACTCGATCACCTCCTGCAAAGTGATACGAGCTGGGCGTCTTGAGGGTTCATTGGACAGCCGTCGAATTACGATCGCACTTAATCCGGCATCCAGTTGCCATGGAATCCGTGCGGCACCCGGCGCGGCAGCTGGACGCGGGCCACCGGTTCACCCTCGAAGTCCGACGCGTCGATGACAACGAGATCACTGCCCTCATTTACCGGGTCGTAAACGTACGTCAGGTACCAGCCGGCCAGTTCGTCGGACTCCCCCGCCGCCGGTGCGAACACCGCCTCACTGGGCGCACCCCGGTTGCCGCCGGTGCCGAACCGGTGCTCGGATGCCGTATCACGCTGCAGGTCATAGCGGACCAGTGCGTCGCTGCCGACCGCCACGGAATAACGCGCGGCCGTGCTGGCCAGCCGGTCGTCGGCGCGCGGGTACTCCACGCCACGGTCGTCGAGTTGGCTCTCTTCGACCGTCCCGGTGTCCAGGTTGAGCTTCCAGCGCCATAGTGCCGCGTCGTTCCCGAATTCGCTGTTGTCACGCCATATTTCGGCATAGCGGACCACTTCCAGCACTATCGAATTCTCAGCCGCCGATGGCACGTCATAGGCATTGGCGATGTGGAAGACGTAGCACGGATCAATGTTGAGCCAGCGCACCGGGCCGTAGGGGTCGTCGCGGCGCAGCACGCCCAGACGGGCGGCGTAACTGTCGTCCCATCGGTATGGTAGGTCCCGTATTTCTCGTTCGTTTTGCGGCGACTGCGCAACGCCCAGGTCGAATACCAGTGGCAAATCCAGGAATACGATGTGCTCAGCGGTCAGCGCGAAGTCGTGCATCATCGTCAACGCGGGGACATCGATGGGTCGGTTGATCGTCAACTGGCCGTCGGCGTCCGCACGGTGATAGACAACGTGGGGTTCAAAGATGTTGCCGCACCCGAAGAAATGCAATTCGCCGGTTGTCGGACAGACCTTCGGATGTGCAGTCATCGAATCCGTCAACTTGCCACTGAAGTCGTAGACTCCCACCGTTTCCAGGTCGTTGGTGATTTCATAGGGCAGCGAGAATTCCATCAGCGCAAGCGTTTTGCCGGCGTGACGAACGACGTGGGTATTGGCGGTGCTGGAGTGCAGGTTTCGGGTGCCGTCTGGACGATAGAGGGCGTTGTTATCCGGCTGCTCGAAGCTTTCAGTGCGCACCCATCGGTTGCGGTACCACGCTGCACGACCGTTCTCCAGCCGAACCCCGTGCACCATTCCGTCGCCGACACACCAGTGGGCCGCGCCCGCACGGGCATTCGGCCCGTTGCGCAGATACCAGCCGTTCAACTCGGCCGGGATGTTGCCCTCAACCGGTAGGTCGAAGGAGGTCAGCTCGTCGTGCACCGGGTCGTAGTTGCCCCTGCGGAACACCGGCAGCACGGTCTGTGCGGCGATCACCACCGGCGATAGCAGCGACGGTTGCAGTTGGGAGCGATCAGCGGCAGCCGCCGACCGCTGGTCCGCCTCCGCCAGCAGCGATGTCAGCAGGTCAGGGCAAGGCGGGGCGGCGACCGACCCGGCCGCGCCGTCGCCGGCCATGACTTGGTCGTAGTCGAGCAACGACAGCAGCGGCGAGACTGCGGTCAGCTCGGTCACCGACTGGCGGCAGGAGTTGCAGCCGACCAGATGCCTCTCGAATTCACGCCGGTCGGCATCCGATAGTGCATCCAACACATACGCCGCATCCCACGTCGCGTAATAGTCCGCGCCGTCAAGCCTGTCGGGGTTGTGCGGTTGACCGTTGCGGGGCAACTGTGGATCCCGCGGATCCGTCATCGCGCCACCCCCATCTCCAACAGTGCCTGGCGCAGTCCTCGTAGCGCGTAATGCAGCCGCGACTTAACCGTGCCTTCGGCAATCCCCAGCTCCGCGGCGATCTGGGCAGTGGTCCAGCCCAGGTAGTACGACCGGCCGACCACCGCGCGATGATCGGCCGACAGCTGCGCCATCGCATCGCCGATCAACGCCCGGTTCAGCGCCCCGCCCACCTCGTCAGGCCCTGCCGGCTCCGGCGGGCCCGAGCCGTCCCGCGACATCAGCTCGTTGCGGTACCGCGCGCTACGCCGGTCGTCGATGACCATGTTCTTGGCAACGGTGAAAAGCCAAGCGCGTGGAGACTGCCCGTTGTTGAGGACGTGCGGATGCTGCCATGCCCGCAGCAAGGTTTCTTGGACCAGGTCCTCGGCCTGGGCAGAATCACCGGTCAACCGCCACGCATAGCGCCACAAAGCGGCGGCATGTTCGTCCCACAGCCGCTTCATGGCGTTTGCATCCGCGCCGGTGTCCGGTATGTCCATCACCAGCCTTTCGGTGATGACACGGTTCAGGTGTCCGCTTGGTTCACCCGAGGGTCAGAATGCGTGGCCCGTCGTCGGTGGCCGCTACGGTGTGCTCCCAGTGTGCAGCACGCGAGCCGTCGGCGGTAGAGACTGTCCACTGGTCGTCGAGCACGACGGTCCTGCGTGTCCCCAACGTCAGCATCGGCTCGATGGCCAGCACCGATCCGTGCCCCAGCAGCGGACCCCGCCCGGGCGCTCCCTCGTTGGGCAGAAACGGATCCATGTGCATCTGCCTGCCGATGCCGTGTCCGCCGTAGCCCTCGACGATGCCGAACTCCCGGCCGTAACGGGCCTCGGCCGCGTGGGTGGCCGTTTCGATGGCGTGCGATATGTCGGTCAGCCGGTTGCCGGGAACCATCGCGGCGATCCCGGCCTCCATCGACTCCTTGGTTGCCTGCGACAGCAGTTCGTCGGCGGGGATGAGCGGTCCGACACCGAAGGTGATCGCGGCGTCGCCGTGCCAGCCGTCCAAAATTGCGCCGCAGTCGACGGACACCAGGTCACCGGATGCCAGTGTCTCACCGGCCGACGGGATGCCATGCACCACGCGGTCGTTCACCGATGAGCAGATCGACGCTGGGAAGCCGTGATAGCCGAGGAACGACGGGGTGGCACCGGCGTCGCGGATCACCGATTCGGCGATCGCGTCAAGCTCTTGCGTCGACACCCCGGGGACTGCGGCCGCACGCACTGCCGCGAGCGCGGCGGCGACCACGGCAC
>NZ_JBAUZA010000204.1:0-5368 GCF_049585075.1 Mycobacterium sp. | reverse complement strand
ACCAGCCAGGCGCTGAGCTGGCCGCCGAGCTGGCACCCCTGGGCGCAACGGGTTTACGGCGACACCCGCCTGGAGCTGGCCGAACGGCTGTAGCTGGGCGTGTAGCGTCTTCCGACATGAGCGCCGCTTCTCCTCATCGCTTCGCTCTGCATCGTCGCGGTCGCGCGACATGAGCGGCGCGGTCTGCCCGGGGTCATTCGATCCGGTGACGTTGGGCCACATCGATGTCTTCGAACGCGCCGCGGCTCAGTTTGACGAAGTGGTGGTGGCGATCCTGGCCAACCCCGCCAAGAAAGGCATGTTCGACCTCGACGAGCGGATCGCGATGATCAACGAGTCGACGACGCATCTGCCCAATCTGCGTGCGGAGGCCGGGGAGGGTCTGGTCGTCGACTTCGTCACCGCCCGCGGGATGACGGCCATCGTGAAGGGGCTGCGCACCGGCACCGACTTCGAATACGAACTGCAGATGGCGCAAATGAACAAACACGTCGCCGGCGTCGACACCTTTTTCGTGGCAACCACGCCACGGTATTCGTTCGTCTCGTCGTCGTTGGCTAAAGAGGTCGCGATGCTCGGCGGCAATGTGTCCGAGTTGCTGCCGGAGCCGGTGAACCGTCGGCTAGCCGAAAAATTGCGACAGACCGGACGCGGGAAAAGGTAGGCGAGAAACCACCAGCGCGACCGAGCGGAGGAAACGGCCGCGCTGGTGGTTGGTTCTGTCAGCTCTCGGCAAGCGCACCGTGCAGTGACTGCTTGGCTTCAGTGATCGCGGTCAAGACCTTGGTACGCGCCTCGGCCAGCTTCTCCTTCTGCACATCCGTGCCCGACCAGACGATGGTCCGCGCGAGTCCGGCAAGCTCGACAAGTCCCCAACGAATCTTGATGACGTCGCCGAACTTCGCGGCCTGAGCGAGCCGCGCGTGGATCGCTGCGCTGGTAATGCCCTTCCACGCCAACACATTGGTGCCCTGCTCGGTCAGAGTGGCTACCCCGTCGCTGACCGTCACGAAGCCGCGACCCGCGAGGTGCCCAATTGCAATCTCGACGATCGGCTCCGGAGGCGTGAGAGCGCCGTCGGTGGCCTCAGAAACGCGCTGCACGATCTGCGCGGCGTTCGCCGGCCCGTCCAGCAGCAGCGCGGCGGTGCCGACCACTACTCGCTTGCGGGGCCCACCGAAACCGGGCCCACCGAAACCATGCCCACCGAAACCGTGTCCACCAAAGCCGGGGCCGCCGAAGCCAGGTCCCCCGAATCCGGGACCACCGAAGCCGGGTCCACCCCAACCGTGCCCGCCAAACCCAGGTCCACCCCAGCCAGGTCCACCAGAAAATCCACCACCGAACACCTTGTTCTCCTTCAGGTAACGGCGACTAACCAACCCGGCCCGCCGCCAATTTGCATATCTAGTTACTTGATACGCGGCCGGTCGAGGTGTGTCAAGAAACTTGATATCAGGTCAGAATGCACAACAATGACGAGCAGCCACGCGCTGGGATCAGGGCCTCAGACGGGGTGATCCGTGTCAGCATGTCTGAGTGAGCGAAATCGAGGATCAAACGCTGGGCTTTCTGGTCCGTCGGTTGATGGCGCGATTGCGACCCGAGGCGGCGTCGGCGTTGCGACCGCTCGGGCTGGGATTGCCGGAGTTCGTGTGCTTGCGCATTCTTGCGACAGATCCGGGCCGCACCGGCGCCGACCTTGCCCGTCACACGCACGTCACGGCGCAGGCGATGAACCTGGTTTTGCACGAGCTGGAAGATATGGGTGCGGTGACCCGACCGGAAACGGCTCCGTCGGGCCGTGCACTGCCCGCTCAACTCACCCGCAAGGGCAAGGCGCTGCTCAAGCGCGCGGAAGCGGCCTTCGAGGCGGCCGAGGACAAGGTATTGGCGCACCTGAGCCCGGCCGAACGACGCCAGCTCAAACGACTGCTCTATAGGGCCGGGGACAGGCCCATCGAAGACCCGGCGACGTGTGCGTCCCCCGGGGCGCAGCCCGTACGACAAAAGTAGCGGGTTTGCCTGCAGGCCAACGTTCGTCGAGCGAAACAGTCAGAAAACGACAGTCTGATTGTCGTGCACGATGACGCGGTCTTGGCAATGCCACAGCACGGCGCGGGAAAGCACCGCCCGCTCGACGTCGGCGCCGACGCGCACGAGGTCGTCAACGGTGTGGGTGTGGTTGACGCGCACGACATCTTGCTCGATGATCGGACCCTCGTCGAGGGTCTCGGTGACGTAGTGGGCGGTTGCGCCGACCAGTTTGACCCCGCGTTCCCGCGCCCGCTTGTAGGGCGCCGCACCGGTGAAGGCGGGAAGAAACGAGTGATGAATGTTGATCAGCGGACAGCCGACCGCTTCGAGGAACGCAGGACTGAGTATCTGCATATAGCGAGCCAGCACCACCAAATCGACATTGCCGGCTAGCAACTGAAGCTGACGCTGCTCGGCTTCGGCGCGAGTGTCGCGATTGGCAGGGATATGTACAAAGGGCACGCCGAAGGGCCGTACATGTTCGGCTAGGTTGGGATGGTTGGCGATCACCATGACGATCGATATCGGAAGTTCACCGCGGCGGTTGCGCCACAACAGATCTAGCAAACAGTGATCCTCCTTCGAGGCCATGATGGCGACCCGCTTGGGCTTAGCGGCCTCGGTGAACCTGTAATTGATATTGAATTTGTCGGCCACGGTGGTGGCGAATTTGTGTTCGAGGTCGTCGATCGCAGCGGTGAGGCCGGGCAGGTGAAAGATGGCGCGCTGCAGAAATGTTCCGTCCTCTGGCGCGGTGGAGTGCTGATCCAGCGAAATGATATTGGCGCCGGCCTGGGCAAGAAAGTTGCTGACCGCCGCGATCAGGCCTGGCCGGTCATGGCAGCGCAGCAGTAGCCGACCGATATCGGCCGGCGGCGGCGGACCGCCCGGTGGTGGCAGGTAGTTATCGGGCTGTGGCTGCGCGGAGGGCGTTGTCATGAGTCCCTTCACCCGTAGTTCTCAATACGATGATGACGGACCTGGGCCGCCCGCGGGCCAGGATAGCCCCGCTAGTGGCACTCGCGACTGTGATCGTGATGCTCGTTTTCCATGTCGGGGGAGCCGCCCATCATGCGCAGCATCGGGATGCCGTTGGTAGCAACGAAGCGGATCGCCAGCACCGTCGCGATGACCAGGAAGACGATGTTGAGCCAGGTGGTGTAGTTCCACGAGATTTCGGACTGCATCACCGTTGCGTTGCGCTGCGCAGGAATGAGACTCGTTGCGCCGAAGATCAATTCGACAAGGTAACCGGCCGCGACCATGGCGGCATAAAACGTGCCCAGCAACGTCAGCATCATCGCTGTGCCGTAGTACTTCCGGTAGATGTTCAGGATCGGAATGATCAACAGGTCGGCGAAAATAAACGCGACGACACCGCCGAAACTGATGCCGCCGTTCCACAGCACCGCGGCGAGCGGCACGTTGCCGATCGAGCAGACGAACGAGATGATCGCCACGAAGGGGCCGACGATCGGCCCCCATATCGTCGACCAAACTGGATGATCAGAAAAAAAGAAGTGCTGCCAAAACGATTCGGGAACCCAGGCCGCGATAGCGCCCGCGATCAACAGCCCCAGGATGAGGTCACGAAGAATCGCGGTCCACTCCATGACGAACACATGTGACACCGAGGTGAAGCCCTCCCCGGACAACAACCGCCGCCAAAACGAACCCTCGCGTTGAACCGACATGTCCATCGCGGCATGGCCTTCCATCGACCCCGCCAGCCCCCGTTCAGCCTGCTGGCGGGCGGCGTCAACGAGTCGCGAGCGCACGAAAAGCCGGAACAGCACAGCCAGCACCACGATCATCAGTGGGCCGCCGACGAACTCCGCCGCAGTGAACTGCCAGCCCATCAGCAGGGCCAGGATGATGCCCAACTCCACCACCAGATTCGTCGAGCCGATCTCGAAGGCCATCGCCGCGGTGAAGTTGGCGCCCTTGCGGAATAACGACCGGGCCAGAGCCACCGCCGCATACGAGCACGACGAAGACGCTGCGCCCAGTGCCGCCGCGACGGCCAGGGTGCGCGGCCGATCGTTACCCAGCAGAGCGACGATGGTGGATCGACGCACGACGGCCTGCACCACAGCTGACAGCGCGAAACCCAGAATCAGCGCCCACAAGATCTCCCACGTCATCGACCCTGCAAGCGCCAATGCATGCTCGACCGCTCTCACCGCTTCGGTTACCACCAGACCCTCCAATTCGGCCGTCCGCCTGCCAAGGCTTGAATCAATCAATAGACGCCCAGGGGGTATAGCGCCAACCGGACATCACCGTCGCGCCCCTCCATAATTGCGGCAAATCTGCCCGACCCGACATAATGGCGCCAAGTGTGCAGGTAAGTGGCACCGTTCCGGTCGCTCAATGTCCGACACACCGGGCCGAGCAACCCAGTCACAGGCGCAACACCAGGCACACTGGTAACAACAACGATGCCGGAAGGGTGTTGCCGTGTACCGAGTTTTTGAGGCGCTCGACGAGCTGGGCGCGATTGTCGAAGAAGCTCGTGGTGTGCCGATGACAGCGGGCTGCGTGGTGCCCCGCGGTGACGTCCTCGAGCTGGTCGATGACATCAAGGACGCGATCCCGGGTGAGCTGGATGACGCTCAAGACGTGCTCGACGCGCGCGACTCGCTGTTGCACGAGGCCAAGGCGCATGCCGACTCCGTGATGTCCTCGGCGAACACGGAGTCGGAATCGATGCTCAACCACGCCCGTGCGGAGGCGGATCGGATCTTGGCCGACGCAAAAGCGCAGGCCGACCGGATGGTGGGCGAGGCGCGCCAGCACAGCGAAGGAATGGTTTCCGAAGCGCGTGAGGAATCGGTCCGTATCGCGGCGGCGGCCAAACGCGAGTACGAGGCCACCACGGCCCGCGCCAAGTCGGAGTGCGATCGGCTTGTCGAGAACGGCAACATCTCCTACGAGAAGGCCGTGCAGGAAGGCATCAAAGAACAGCAACGCCTGGTATCGGCGACCGAGGTCGTGCAATCTGCCAACGCCGAGGCGTCTCGGCTTATCGACGCGGCGCACGCCGAAGCCGACCGACTGCGCGGTGAATGCGACATCTACGTCGACAGCAAGCTGGCCGAGTTCGAGGAGCACCTCAACAGCACCCTTCGCTCGGTCAACCGCGGCCGCCACCAGCTGCGGACTGCGGCCGGCGTGCACGACTACGCGCAGCGCTAGTCCTGATCCGGGCGACACAAGGCGGGCCCGCGCCGCCCGTAGGATTGCGGCTATGGCCAGGCAGCACCGCCAATCGGCGCAGCCGCGTCCGGGATCGCCGCTAGCCGTTAACATCGCGCGGTTGGGACGGCGC
>NZ_JBAUZA010000203.1:0-4874 GCF_049585075.1 Mycobacterium sp. | reverse complement strand
AGTAGCGCCCGCACCTCCATCAGCGGCAGCTCAACGGATTCAGACAAGTCGATGTCGTCGGAATCCATTGCGCCGTGGCGGAACGCGCGCAGCGAGTCCAACGTCTGCACCGGTTGGGACAGCACGGTCGCTCCCAACAGCGGCGCGGCGACATCGGCCGGATCGACCAGCGGCACCTGCAGCGCCGTGACGATCTCCTTGGCCGTCAGCTTCTCCGAATGCACTTGGCCGTCAAGGTATACGTCGGTGTGTGCTACCAACAGGTCTTCGCCGAACGTGGCGCGGCTGCGGGAAAAGATCGTCGACAAGCCCGGCCGCCGCACACCGGTGTCCTGCGCGACCACCTCACGCAGAACACCGGACAGCTGCCCCGACATTTCCTCGGCGCTGACAAACCGCCGCCGCGGATCAGGATCGATCGCCCGACGCAACAATCGGCCGAACGAGTCGTACTTGGCGAGCACCGGGTCGTCCTCGGGCAGTCCGTCGACGTAGCGCCCGCCGCGGGCGCGCAATTTCAAGGTCAGAGCCGCCAGCGTGCGGCCGACGGTATAGATGTCGCTGGCTATCGTCGGGCCGGTACGCACAATCTCGGGCGCCTGGTAACCCGGTGTGCCGTAAAGGTATCCGAACGAGTTGATCCGTGACACGGCCCCCAGGTCGATTAGCTTGAGCTGCTCCTCGGTGAGCATGATGTTTTCCGGCTTGAGGTCGTTGTAGACCAAACCGATGGAATGCAAATAACTCAGCGCCGGCAAGATTTCCAACACGTAGGCGATGGCTTCGGCGACGGGCAGCTTGTCGCCTTTGCGGCGCTTGAGCGATTGCCCACCGACGTACTCCATCACGATGTAGCCGACCGGCTCGCCGTGCCGGTCCGTGTGCTCGACGAAATTGAAGATCTGCACGATCGAGGGATGCACCACCTCGGCGAGGAACCGCCGCTCGGCCATCGCGATCGCCTGGGCCTCGGCATCGCCGGAATGCACCAAACCCTTGAGTACCACCGGACGATCGTTGACGTTGCGGTCGAGGGCCAGATACACCCAGCCCAGCCCGCCGTGTGCGATGCAGCCCCTGATTTCGTACTGGCCGGCGACCAAGTCGCCCGGATTTAGTTGCGGCAGAAACGAATACGGGCTTCCACAGTAAGGGCACCAGCCCTCCGACTGTGCCTTTTTGGCCGAGGCCGTGCCCGCGGCGCTGGCCCGACCCACCGGCCGCCCACAGTTCCAGCAGAACCGTTTCGACTCCGGCACAACCGGATTGGGCATCAATGCTTCGATGGGGTCGATGTCGGGCACCCGCGGGATCTCGACTAGCCCGCCGCCAAGCCGCCGGACCGGTGCTCGTGGTGCCGACTTCATGCGTTCCTGCGGCTCCGTGTCGACGATGTGCGCCGGCGTCGCCTCGGAGTCATCATCGTCGAAATCGGGCCGGAAGACCGCCTGCGTGGTTACCGGACGGTCCTGCGCTGACGAATCCACCATCGCGTCGGCAGGTTGGGTACCCGGGCCGACCTTGTCGTCCGCGTCCTGGCGTTCGGGATCCACCGGCTGCTCGGTCATCAGTCCACATACCTCGCGCTCGGCGGGAGTGGGGCCGGACCGAGAACCGTTAACCACTTGCGGTACAAGGCGTTCCAGGTCCCGTCGCGGCGGATGCGTTCCAGGGTGCCGTTGACGAACCGGACCAGCCCGGTGTTGTCCATTTTGATCCCGACGCCGTAGGGCTGAGTGCCCATGTTGGGTCCGACGATGTGCAGATACGGGTCCTGGGACACCAGTCCGGCCAGGATGGAGTCATCGGTGCTTACGGCGTCGACTTGGCGCTGCTGCAGTGTCACCAGGCAGTCGGCCCAGTTCACTACCTCGACCACGATCGGCGGCGGCGCGATCTCCCGGATCCGGTGCAGGGACGTGGTGCCCCTCGCGACGCAGACCCGCTTGCCGGACAGGTCGGACGGCTTCGTGATCGACGAGTCGCGCGGCGCCAGGATGCGCTGGGAGGCGTCGAGGTAGACGGTGGAGAAGTTGACCTGCTTGCGCCGCTCGCAGGTGATGGTCATCGTCTTGACGACGACGTCGACCTCCGACTTCTCCAGCGCGGTGATGCGCTCGTCGGACGACAGGATCCGGTACTCGACTTGCGACGGGGTACCGAAGATATCGCGTGCCAGCTCGCCGGCAATATCCACGTCGAAGCCGGTGATTTCACCGGTGATCGGGTCGCGGAAGCTGAACAGGTTGCTGCCAATATCCAGACCGACGATCAGCCTGCCGCGGGCACGGATATTCGCGACGGCCGCGTCGGCATCGACCGGGTTGTCGAACGGCCGCAGGCTGGCGGCGGGGTTGCAGTCGTCGGCGGACTTGTCCGGCGACAGGGGCGGCTTAGGGGGCATCTCCTGCATACCGGCCGGTGTGGGCGGCGGCAGGGTCGGCACTGGGTTCACCACCATGGCGCCCGACTCGGTACAGCCGGCTAACAGGGCGGCGATCGCCAGCGCGGCGAACAGAATCCGGAGCGATCGCCGCGTGATCATCGGTACTCGCTCAGCCGGGGCCACAATCCCAACGCGACCGCGACGGCCGCGCCCAGGCTCAGAACGACGCCACCCACCGTCGCACCGGCCAGCCCGCCGCGCGCGGAGAGGATGTCGTCACGCAATTCGTTGCGACTCTGCTCCATCGCCTTACCCAGCGCACGGTCGAGTTTGTCGAACGCCGGGGTCGAGTCCTGCTCGCCGCTGCCAAGCGCGACCTGGGTGGCGGCCCGATAATTGCCGACCGAAATGTAGGAGTTGATCCGGTCGTCAGCGCGCCGCCACTGGGTCAGCAGATCAGCAGCCCCCTGCAAGTCGCCCTTGTCGACGGCGTCGCGGCGAGAGAGATATTCGTCGAGCTGCTTGTGCATGGCATCGATGCGTTCGTAGAAGGACCGCTGTCGAACCTCTTCGTCCCCGCGACGGATCAGTGACAGTGTTTCGTCGGCACGAGCCTGCTGGGCATTGATGGACATGTCGGTGATGGTCTTCAGCGACTCTGCTGCAGTGTTTTTGGCACTGCGGCTGCCGCTGGTGGAAATCGCTAGCGCGGTTCCCACCCAGACAACCATAACGAGAATCGCGAGGGCACCTGCGACAAGACCAGGGTTGATTCGTCGTTTGGTGCGTCGAGCCAGCCAGCGGTGCGAGAAGGATCCGAAGACGGCCGTGGCGGTGACGATCAGGATCACCGGAGCCGGGATCTGCGTCGACGCTGTGGTCTGGGCGTCCACCCGTGCTGACGTCTCGCGATATAACTGCTGCGCATCGGGCAGGATCGTCGACTGCATCAGCGCCGATGCCTCGGAAAGATACGACGACCCGACGGGGTTGCCGGCCCGGTTATTGGTGCGGGCAATCTCGATCAGCCCGGTGTACACGGACAGTTCGGCGTTGATCCGCCCGAGCAACTGCACCAGCGGCTCATCGGTCAGCCCACTCGACGCCCGGGTCACCGCTACTGCAGCATCGGTGATCGCCTGCTCGTATCGCTGCCGGACGGTGCGCGGTTCCGCCTGCGCAATAAACGCGGTCGCGGCTGCGGCGTCGGCCACCGACAGCGTGGTGTACAGCCGTCCGGCCGCGAACGCCAGCGGCTCCGTGTGCTTCAACACCGTGGTCAACACCTGCTGCCGCTGGTTGATCGTGGTCGAAGTGGCAAACGCGCTGAGCCCGCCGAGGATCGCCAGGATGAGACCGATGGTCAGGATGCGCCCCGGTGTCGTCGCTACGAACCACCAACGGGGGTGAGCCGGTTCAGTCGGCGACCGCGAACCCAGCGGCTCGGTCGACGGATGCGCCAACTCAACGGTCACCTCTGCTCGGACCTCATCTTTCAGGCGTACGTGTCAAAAACTCTATAAGCAAATTCTAAGAGCGTTTTCGCCAGATGTTGGGACCTGAGGGTGATTTGCCCGACTCTCCACCTCGCCCAGCTGCGCTGGCCGCACCGTCGTCGGGCGGGCTTTATTGCCCGCCTCTCCCCTCGCCGCTACGCGGCTGGGGGTGCCCCACCTCGGGGCCCGCTTCGCGGCCCGCATCGTCGTCGGGCGGCCTGCTTATCCTGAACGCGTGCGCGGCGACGGTGACGGATGGGTGGTCTCCGACTCCGGCATGCATTTCTGGGGGCGGCACGGCGCGGCCGGACTGCTGCTGCGAGCCCCTCGGCCCGACGGCACACCGGCGGTGTTGCTTCAGCACCGGGCGCCGTGGAGTCATCAGGGCGGAACGTGGGGTCTGCCGGGCGGTGCCCGCGACAGCCACGAGACCGCCGAGCAGGCCGCCGTCCGGGAGGCGCATGAGGAGGCTGGCCTGCCCAGCGAGCAGCTTTGGGTGCGGGCGACCGTGATCACTGCCGTCGCTAGCGGCACGCACTGGACCTACACCACCGTCGTCGCTGACGCGGGCGAACTGCTGCCAACCGTGCCCAACCACGAGACCGCCGAAATGCGCTGGGTCAGCGAAGACGAGGTGGCCGAATTGCCGCTGCACCCGGGGTTCGCCGCCAGTTGGCAACGGCTGCGCACCGCGCCGGCAATCGTGCCGTTGAGCGCCGGCGATGAGCGGCGGCGCCGTCTGCCGCGCACGGTCGAGATCGAGGCGGGCGTTTTCGTGTGGTGTACCGCGGGCAGACCCGACCACGCGCCGTCGCAGCTGAGTTCCCGGATCAGCTCGCTGCTGCAAGCGCCGAACTGAGCCGCTCTGCAGCGGCGCGCGGGTCTTCCGCGGCGGTGATCGCGCGGACCACCACGATGCGGCGGGCGCCGGCCTCCAGCACCTCCGGCAGCCGGTCGGCGTCGATACCGCCGATCGCGAACCACGGTTTGTC
>NZ_JBAUZA010000202.1:0-16885 GCF_049585075.1 Mycobacterium sp. | reverse complement strand
CCACCGCCGCTGCCGACCGGCATCCCCTCGATTCCCGACGTGAAGATCGGCTACGACTTCGCCGGACCACCCACCCCGGCGCGGGTGCTGTTCGACTGGCGCTTCGACCTGATTTTCGGCACGGCCGCCTTGGTGTTCGCCGGGCTATACCTGGCCGGCGTGCGGCGGCTTCGGCGCCGCGGAGACCGGTGGCCGGCGGGCCGGACCGTGTCCTGGCTGCTGGGCTGCCTGGCGTTGCTGTTCGTCACCTCGTCGGGTTTGGGCCGATACATGCCGGCGATGTTCAGCATGCACATGGCCGATCACATGATGCTGTCGATGCTGGTCCCCATCCTCCTGGTGTTGGGCGGTCCGGTAAGCCTGGCGTTGCGGGCACTGCCGACCGCCGGTCGCGACGACCCGCCAGGCATGCGGGAATGGTTGCTGGCCGCGCTGCACAGCAGGCTTTCGAGGTTTCTTACCAATCCGATAGTCGCCACGGTGTTGTTCATCGCGGGGTTTTACGGTCTTTATCTGGGGGGCCTTTTCGACGCGGCGGTCGGCAGCCACATGGGCCATGTCGCGATGAACGTGCACTTTTTGGTCAGCGGCTACCTGTTCTATTGGGTGGTAATCGGTGTCGACCCGACGCCGCGGCCGATCCCGCCGCTGGCCAAGGTGGCCGTGGTCTTCGCATCGTTGCCGCTACATGCATTCTTCGGGGTGTTCCTGATGAGCATGCAGAAGGTGCTCGGCGTGAGCTTCTACCGATCGCTGCACCTGAGCTGGCACACCGACCTGTTGGGCGATCAGCGGCTCGGCGGCGGAATCGCTTGGGCGGCAGGGGAAATACCGCTGATCGTGGTGATGATCGCGTTGCTTGTGCAATGGACGCGCAGCGACCAGCGAACCGCCAAGCGGCTGGATCGCGCGGCCGACCGCGACGACGACGCCGAGCTGGCGGCCTACAACGCGATGTTGGCCGAACTGGCCCGCCGCGACACATCGCGGCACTAGTGCGGTTGCTTCGCCGGCCACTGGACTACCGCGAGTCACACCAGCACCGGCCCTGAACCATTACCCGCTGCTGCAAAACGTGGCGCATGCGATATCACCGTTTATCCACAGTCGCGGTTCTATCCACCGGTTCCGCGCTTCGCGAGTCGGCACAGTCGAGGTTGTCGGTCCGGCTGCGCTGACTGGAGGCAGCACCGGCGGTGTGGCGTCACCGGGATTGCCCGGGTCGTTCGGCAAGCACCGCCATTTTCGGAAAGGAAGAACAATGTTCGAAACGCAGGTAACCGTGGTCGGAAACATCGTGAACGACCCGAAGCGCCGACAGGCGGGGGCACAGGAAGTGATGAAGTTCCGGGTAGCCAGCAATTCACGCCGGCGAGGCGCCGACGGCACCTGGGAGGCCGGCAATTCGCTGTTCGTCACCGTGAACTGCTGGGGCCGGCTGGTCGCCGGGGTGGGCGCGTCGTTGGGCAAAGGTTCGCCGGTGATCGTGGTGGGCCACATCTACACCAGCGAATACGAGGACCGCGACGGCGTTCGCCGCTCGACGTTGGAGATGCGCGCCACTTCGGTCGGCCCCGATCTATCCCGCTGTCACGCCCGCATCGAAAAGACGGTCTCGGTGGGAACAGATGCCGCGAGCACACCAGCGGCCGAGGGGGGCGATGCGACCGACGCCGAAGCCGGCGATGACGCCGCCCCCGCGACCGAGACGGTGTTACCGCTGTCGGCCTAAACGGCTCCGCAGCGGTGTTGCCTAGGATGGTCGGCGAGCAACGAAAGACCAGAGAGGTAACACTGCTGCATGGCTGAGTTCATCTACACGATGAAAAAGGTCCGCAAGGCGCACGGCGACAAAGTCATCCTCGACGACGTCACGCTGAGCTTCTATCCGGGCGCCAAGATCGGTGTTGTCGGCCCCAACGGGGCAGGCAAGTCGAGCGTCTTGCGGATCATGGCCGGGCTGGACAAGCCGAACAACGGCGAAGCCTTCCTGGCCACCGATGCCACCGTCGGCATCCTGCAACAGGAGCCGGCGCTGAACGAGGAGAAAACCGTTCGCGGCAACGTCGAAGAGGGCCTCGGCGAAATCAAAGTCAAGCTCGACCGCTTCAACGAAGTCGCCGAACTGATGGCCACCGACTACTCCGACGAGCTGATGGAAGAGATGGGCCGGCTGCAGGAGGACCTCGACCACGCCAACGCGTGGGACCTCGACTCGCAGCTCGAGCAGGCGATGGACGCCCTGCGCTGTCCACCGCCAGACGAGCCGGTGACGCATCTCTCCGGCGGTGAGCGCCGCCGGGTAGCGCTGTGCAAGCTGCTGCTGTCCAAACCGGACCTGTTGCTGCTCGACGAGCCGACCAACCACCTGGACGCCGAGAGTGTGCAGTGGCTCGAGCAGCACCTGGCCGCTTACGCAGGGGCGGTCCTGGCAGTGACCCACGACCGATACTTCCTGGACAACGTCGCGCAATGGATCCTGGAGCTCGACCGCGGCCGGGCCTACCCCTACGAGGGCAACTACTCGACCTATCTGGAGAAAAAGGCCGAGCGGCTGGCCGTGCAGGGCCGCAAGGACGCCAAACTGCAGAAGCGCTTGCAAGACGAGCTGGCCTGGGTGCGCTCAGGCGCCAAAGCCCGTCAGGCCAAGGGCAAGGCCCGGCTGCAGCGCTACGAGGAGATGGCCGCCGAGGCGGAGAAGACCCGCAAGCTCGACTTCGAGGAGATCCAGATTCCCACCGGCCCCCGGCTGGGCAACCTGGTGGTCGAGGTCGAGCACCTCGACAAGGGTTTCGAGGGTCGGACGCTGATCAAGGACCTATCGTTCACGCTGCCGCGGAACGGCATCGTCGGAGTCATCGGTCCCAACGGCGTCGGCAAGACCACGCTGTTCAAGACCATCGTGGGGCTCGAGCAACCGGACAGCGGAACCGTCAAGGTGGGCGAGACCGTCAAGCTGAGCTACGTCGACCAATCCCGGGCCGGTATCGACCCGAAGAAGACGGTGTGGGAAGTCGTCTCCGACGGGCTGGACCACATCCAGGTCGGACAGAACGAGATTCCGTCGCGGGCCTACGTCTCGGCGTTCGGCTTCAAGGGCCCTGACCAGCAGAAGCCGGCCGGGGTTTTGTCCGGTGGTGAACGCAACCGGCTCAACTTGGCGCTCACCCTCAAGGAGGGCGGCAACCTGATCCTGCTCGACGAGCCAACCAACGACCTCGACGTGGAGACTCTGGGCTCGTTGGAGAACGCGCTGGAGAAATTCCCGGGCTGCGCGGTGGTGATCTCTCACGACCGCTGGTTCCTCGACCGGACCTGCACTCACATCCTGGCGTGGGAAGGCGACGACGACAACGAAGCCAAGTGGTTCTGGTTCGAGGGCAACTTCGGCGCATACGAGGAGAACAAAGTCGAACGGCTCGGTGTCGAAGCGGCCCGTCCGCACAGGGTGACTCACCGAAGGCTGACGCGCGACTAGTGTCATGCCTACCAGCGCTGGGATGCGTGCTGAGGCAGGAGCGGTCGGCATGACGGGTCAACGCGGATCCAGCGTTCAGGGCGTCGTGGACTGGACGAAGTTCGCTAGGCCCGAGGATGTTCCTCACTGGATTTCGAAGGCATACGCAGACACCTACCAGGGCCCGCACGACGAGGCCGCACCTGACCGAGGGCCGGTCGACGGCCGTACCGTCACGGCGGCGGTGATGCCCGCGTTGCTCGCCGCGCACTACCGGCTTGGCACACACCGGCCGGTGGGGGAAAGCCGAGTCGCGATCTACCCGCTAAACGATCCAGCCGGGTTCGGCCCCGCCCTGCAGGTGGTCACCGATAACGGCGCGATGCTGATGGACTCGGTCACGGTGCTGCTCCATCGGCTCGGGGTGGCGTATGCCGCGATCTTGAACCCGGTGTTTCAGGTGCGTCGCAACCCAGCCGGCGATCTGCTCAGCGTGGAGCCGACGACTTCGGACGGCGACGCTATCGACGAGACCTGGATCCACGTACAGCTTTCGCCGTCGGTTGACCCCGCGGCTTTGCAGGAAGCCGAACGGCTCTTGCCGGGCGTACTGGCCGATGTGTGCCGGGTGGCAGCGGACTCTGCACCGATGTGGGCCATCCTCAACGACCTGGCCAACGACGTGGAAACCAACGCGGGCGGGCGCTATCCAGGCCCCGACAGCGGTGATGTGGCCACGCTGTTGCGCTGGTTGGCTGACGGGCATTTCACGCTTCTGGGCTATCAGCGCTGCCCGGTGCGCAACGGACGCGTATCGGGCGATGAAGCGACCACCAGCCTTGGTGTGCTGCGTCGGCGCAAAAGTTCGCGCCCTCGGCTGACCGACGACACGGAACTGCTGGCGTTGGCACAGACAGACGTTGCCAGCTACCTGCGTTTCGGCGCCTATCCATATGTCCTTGCGATCCGCGAGAACGGCGACGGCGCCGTCTTCGAGCACCGCCTTATCGGCTTGTTCACGGTCGCCGCCATGAACGCCGACGTCCTGGAGATTCCCATCATTTCGCGTAGGGTTCGCGAGGCGCTTGCGTTGGCCGACCTCGACTCCGGGCACCCGGGACAGCTGGTGCTCGACGTCATCCAGACCGTGCCGCGCTCGGAGCTTTTCGCGCTCAGCGCCGAGCAGCTGTTGGCGATGGCCAAAGCTGTGGTGGATCTCGGATCGGCACGCCGCGCACTGCTGTTCTTGCGCGCTGACAAACTCGAGTACTTCGTCTCGTGTTTGGTCTACCTGCCCCGTGACCGCTACACCACCGCCGTGCGCTTGCAAATCGAAGACATCCTGGTCCGCGAGTTCGGCGGCACCAGCCTCGAGTTCACTGCTCGGGTGACCGAATCACCCTGGGCGCTCTTGCATTTCATGGTCCGGCTGCGTCCCGAGGGCGCCAAGCAAATCGACACATCCGAAACCAACCGAGTCCGCATCCAGACGCTACTGACCGAAGCCGCGCGCACCTGGTCAGATCGGCTGATCAGCGAGGCGGCGGACGCCGCCGTCGGGGCGCTCGACGCTGAGCACTACGCTGCGACGTTCTCCGAGGCGTACAAACAGGCCGTCACCCCGGTCGATGCGATCAACGACATCGCGATCTTCGAAGAGTTGGCCGACGATTCGGTCAAGCTCGTGCTTTCCGATCATGACTATGACGAGACTGCCCGGCTGACTTGGTATTTGGGCGGGCAAACGGCGTCCTTGAGTCAGTTGCTGCCGATGCTGCAATCCATGGGTGTGGTGGTGCTCGAGGAGCGACCGTTCACCGTCACCCGGCCTGACGGACTACCGATATGGATCTACCAGTTCAAGATCACCCCGCTTCCAACGATCACGCTGGCGCCGCCAGGTCCGCAGCGCGAGGCGACTGCGAAGCGTTTCGCCGATGCCGTCACCGCGATCTGGGAAGGCCGCATCGAGATCGACCGGTTCAACGAGCTCGTGATGCGTGCCGACCTCACCTGGAATCAGGTCGTGCTGCTGCGTAGCTACGCGAAATATCTACGGCAAGCAGGCTTTCCGTATAGTCAGTCGCATATCGAATCAGTGGTCAACGAAAACCCAAGCACCGCACGCGCGTTGGTCAGCCTGTTCGAAGCGTTGTTCGACCCGGACCCTTCCGGTTCGCCGAAGAGCCGCGACGCGCAAGCGGCCGCTGCAGCGGTCGCCGCCGATATCGACGCATTGGTGAGCCTCGACACCGACCGCGTCCTGCGGGCATTCGCCTCGCTGATCCAGGCCACTCTGCGAACCAATTACTTTGTGACCCGCGAAGGTTCGGCTCGAAGCCAAAACGTGCTCTCGCTGAAGCTGGATGCCCAGTTGGTTGACGAACTTCCGCTGCCGCGACCCAAGTTCGAGATCTTCGTGTACTCGCCCCGGGTCGAAGGTGTGCATCTGCGCTTCGGCTATGTGGCGCGCGGCGGTTTGCGTTGGTCGGACCGACGGGAAGATTTCCGCACCGAGATCCTGGGTCTGGTCAAGGCCCAGGCGGTGAAGAACGCCGTCATCGTGCCGGTCGGCGCCAAGGGCGGCTTCGTCGTCAAACAGCCGCCGCTGCCCACCGGTGACCCCGGTGCCGACCGCGAGGCGACCCGGAACGAAGGCATCGCCTGCTACAAGCTTTTCATCTCCGGATTACTCGATGTCACCGACAACGTCGATCACACCACCGGCGACGTCAGCACACCCGCCGAGGTGGTGCGGCGCGACGATGACGACGCCTATCTGGTGGTGGCCGCGGACAAAGGGACCGCAACGTTTTCCGACATCGCCAACGAGGTCGCGAAGTCCTACGGGTTCTGGCTGGGTGACGCGTTCGCGTCCGGCGGATCGGTCGGCTACGACCACAAAGCGATGGGGATCACCGCCAAAGGCACCTGGGAAGCGGTCAAACGGCATTTCCGGGAAATGGGGGTCGACACCCAGACCGAGGACTTCACCGTGATCGGCGTGGGCGACATGAGCGGCGACGTCTTCGGCAATGGCATGTTGCTTTCCAAGCACATTCGTCTGCTGGCCGCGTTCGACCACCGCCACATCTTCCTCGACCCCGATCCCGATCCGGCCGCCTCCTGGGAAGAACGGCGGCGGATGTTCGATCTGCCTCGCTCCAGCTGGGACGACTACGACAAATCCTTGATCAGCCAGGGCGGGGGGGTGTACAGCCGCGAACACAAAACGATCCCGATCAGCGACCAGGTCCGCGCAGCCCTGGGAATCGAGGACGACGCCACCGAGATGGCGCCCCCCAATCTGATGCGCGCGATCCTGCGGGCGCCGGTGGATCTGCTATTCAACGGCGGTATCGGAACCTATATCAAGGCCGAAGCGGAATCCGACGCGGATGTCGGTGACCGTGCCAACGACACAGTGCGGGTCAACGCGAATCAGGTGCGCGCCAAGGTCGTTGGCGAGGGCGGCAACCTCGGAGTCACGGCGCGCGGCCGGGTCGAGTTCGAACTGTCCGGCGGCCGGATCAATACCGATGCCATGGACAATTCGGCCGGCGTGGACTGCTCTGATCACGAGGTCAACATCAAAATCTTGGTCGACGCTCTGATCACCGCGGGCAAGATCGACCCCGGTGAGCGCACCGAACTACTCGAGTCGATGACCGACGAAGTCGCGGAATTGGTGCTCGCCGATAACGCCGACCAGAACGACCTGATGGGCACCAGCCGCGCCAATGCTCCCAGCCTGCTGCCCGTGCACGCCGACCAGATCAGATACCTGGTGACCGAGCGCGGGCTGAACCGCGAGCTCGAAGCGCTGCCCACCGAGAAGGAGATCGCGCGCCGACTCGAGGCCGGCCTAGGCCTCACGTCACCGGAACTGGCGACGTTGATGGCGCACGTCAAGCTGACGCTCAAAGACGAGCTATTGGGTACCGATCTACCGGATCAGGAAGTGTTCGCCAGCAGGTTGCCGCGATACTTCCCGTCGCCGCTGCGCGACCGGTTCGGTCCAGCGATCCGCTCACACCAGCTGCGGCGGGAGATCGTGACCACGGTGATGGTCAACGATCTGGTGGACACCGCCGGCATCAGCTATGACTACCGGATCGCCGAGGACGTCGGTGTCAGTCCGGTGGATGCGGTGCGCACCTATATGGCCGCCGACGCCATCTTCGGGATTGAGCGACTGTGGCACAGTATTCGCGCGGCTGACGTGCCGATCGCGGTGTCTGATCGGATGACTTTGGATACCCGTCGGCTGATCGACCGGTCCGGGCGCTGGCTGCTCAACTACCGGCCGCAGCCGTTGGCGGTTGGCGCCGAAATCAATCGATTCGCCAAGAAAGTGGAAACGCTGACGCCGCGTATGGCGGAGTGGCTGCGCGGCGACGACAAAGCGATCGTGGAACAGGAAGCCGGTGAGTTCGTCGCGCAGGGCGCCTCCGAGGATCTCGGCTACATGGTGGCCGCCGGTTTGTACCGCTACAGCTTGCTCGACATCATCGATATCGCCGACATCGACGACCGCGACCCCGCGGAGGTCGCCGAAACCTATTTCGCGCTGATGGACCACCTCGGCACCGACGGTCTGCTGACTGCGGTGTCCGCCCTTCCCCGCCGCGACCGCTGGCACTCGTTGGCGCGCTTGGCGATTCGTGACGACATCTACGCGTCGCTGCGGTCATTGTGCTTCGACGTGCTCGCCGTCGGCGAACCCGACGAAAGCGGCGAAGAGAAGATCGGCGAGTGGGAGCACACCAGCGCGTCTCGGGTGGAGCGCGCGCGGCGGACCTTGACCGAGATCTACCAGAGCGGGCAGAGGGATCTGGCCACGCTGTCGGTGGCGGCACGCCAGATTCGCCGGATGACACGGACCAGCGGGCGAGGATCGTCGGGGTGAACCCGGGATACGTCGCACCTGTCCCGATCCGCTGGTCGGACATCGACATGTACCAGCACGTCAACCACGCGACCATGGTCACGATCCTGGAAGAGGCTCGCGTGCCGTTCCTTTCGCACGCGTTCGGTGCCGATATCGCCACCATTGGTCTGCTCATCGCCGATGTGCGCGTCACCTACAAAGATCAGCTGCGGCTGACCGATTCGCCGCTACAGGTCACCATGTGGGTAAAACGCTTGCGAGCGGTCGACTTCACGCTCGGTTACGAAGTGCGTTCGGTCAACGCCGATCCGGAGTCGAAGCCGGCCGTGATCGCCGAATCGCAACTGGCCGCAGTCCACATCGACGAGCAGCGGCTGGTGCGCTTGTCGCCACACCATCGGGAATACCTGCAGCGGTGGCTTCGGTAGCTGAGCGGGGCCTGTGGCTGGGTCCAGAATCCACGGCCGCCCACGTCGCGGATTTGTCCGCCTTCGTCGAACGGGCGGCGCGGCTCGACCCCGCGGCGGTCATCCGGCTGCGTACTCGTCCGGGAGGATTGTTTACGGCGTGGGCGGTCACCGGCTTCGACGTGCTGGCCAGCCGGGTGGTGGCCGGCAGCCTGCGGCCCGACGACTTATCCGTTGGCGCAGACGAATTGGCACGTGGACTCGCCGAGGTCGACAGCTCCGGCTACGTCAACCCTGGCTTCCCGATGGATTCCGCGTGGCGGGGTGCGTTGCCGCCGGACACAGGGTTCACCCACCTTGACGACGTACCGGCACGGCTAATGCTGGATTTGGCGCAACGCGGCGCTGCGCTGGCAAAGGAGCACGGCAGTGCGCAGGGTCCACCGGTGTCGCTGCTCGACCAGGAGGTGATCCGGGTCAGCTCAGGCGATGTCAGCGTTGGTGTGCCGATGCGGTGTGTGTTCGCTTTGACTGCAATGGGTTTCCTGCCGCAGTCATCCGAGGCGGTCGACGCCGACGAAATCGTCCGGGTCCGTGTGCTGCCAGCCTGGTTGCGCATCGACGCGCGGTTCGGTTCGGTGCACCGGCGTCGCGGCGACCCGGCGCTGGTACTGCGCTGACGGGCGAGGTCGTTATGGTGCGTACCGGAACCACAGGGGCAGAACGGATTCAAGGTGGTCCATGAATTTTTTAAGGCCCACCCGATATTGGCCGTAACCAAAAGGGTCCACTCCATACCCCGGAAACGCGATGCCGCTCCCGAACAGGCCAGGGGCGAGGATGCCGTTGCTCGGATCGTATTCCAACTGGCCGAACTGTCTGGTTTCAGGCAGCTTTCGGCGCTCAAATCCGACGGTATAAACCACGCGGTCGCAGGCTGCAAGCTTCTCGGCAAAATCCGGGGCAGAGACCCAGCACCTCTCCAGTCGGTCCGGGTAGGTGCCGTCGATATTTTCTCGCGCCCAGTCGGCGGCCTGTCCTTTCAAGCCATCGTCGTCGAACAGGATCCAATCATCGAAGTAGACAGCGTATTTCAGCGGACTGCGATAGAAGTTGATCACTCTTTTCACGGGATGGCGCAAAAGGTTCGGCAAGGCGCTCATCGTCGAATGGGAGGAACCAAACACGGCCACCGTGGCATTGGCCAGTGGCTGCTTTGCCAGCTTTTCAGGGTCGAGCACGACTTCCAGCGGAATCTCTTGCAGATCAGGATAGGAAAGCTTTTTCGGAATGGCACCGACCGCGAGGATCACGTTTTTGGAGACAAGTTCCTGCTGGTGGGTTTCGATTCGCCACTGCCTTCTGTCCAGGAACAGGGCCGACGCGGTCGTTTGGAAAATCTCTACCCGCTCACGCAGGTGTTGAGTGATCCAAACCAAAGGGTCGGCGATCAGCGTCAGCGCGCAGGTCTCTTGCGGATCCACTTCCCGTAGCGGCATCGGAGGCGCCGATGAGAACCGAAATGCCGAAGAGCCGTTTAGGTAGCTCAGGAACAGCTCGACCTGCGTGTTACTCGAAACCCACCGCCACTTTTCGCCCAGGTCGCCGGCGCTGAATGCGGGGTCGATCCAGGCGATCTTCTCGGGCGCTATGCCCTGATCGAGCAGTTTGCCTACTGCCGCGATTCCCGCGGGCCCGGCTCCGACGACTGTCCACGCGAAGGCTGTCATGGTTAGGGGCGACTCTGTCTACACCAGCCACGCTGCGGCGTTCGCCGGCAACTTGCCATCCACCAGCGGCGCGCTGGTCAAAATCAGCTCGCCGTCCGGCAGCGACAGCGGCCGCTTGCTGGCGTTCAGCGCGCAGCGCAGCCCATGATCACCGCGTTCAAATAGCAACGTGCCGCGTGGTGCAGGAAGCGACTCGACCCGGTTGCCGGTGAATTCGGCACGGCTACGGTGTAATTCGAGCGCTTGCCGGAAGAACGTCAACGTGGAGTCGGTTTCGCCGAGCTGTCTTTCGACGGTCAGAGCGGCCCAGTCCGGCGGCATCGGTAGCCAGGTGTCGTGCGATGCGGAGAAGCCGAACGGGGGAGCGTCGCCGTCCCAGGGAATCGGAATGCGGCAGCCGTCGCGGCCGCGTACGGTGTGCCCCGAGCGTTCCCACGTTGGATCGCGCAGTGCACCGTCGGGCAACTCGACGTTGGGCAGCCCCAGTTCTTGGCCGTTGTAAAGGAACACCGCGCCCGGCAGGGCGAGCGTCACCATCGCCATCGCCCGGGCTCGATCGAGTCCCGCGGTGCCCCCGCCGTAGCGGCTGGGGCACCGCTCGACATCGTGGTTTTCCAACGTCCATGTGGGAGTGGCGTTTTCAATCGCCGCCGCGGCCAAGGTGTTCTCGATCGCATCGTGGATCTTGGCGATGTCGAATTCGGCTCGCACCATGCGGAAGTTGAAACCCAAGTGGAGCTCGTCGGCACGTAAGTACTCGGCCCAGCTGGCGTTGTCGAAAACCCAGACCTCGCCGATGGTTACCGCATCAGGGTAGTCATCGATCACTGTGCGGATGTTGCGGTGAATCGTGTGCACGTTCGGGTGATTGAACCGCGGATCACCATCGCTGAGCATCCGTGGCCGCATTTCGACGTCGGTGTCCGGAAGGCCCGGCGGCTTGGCCATCCCGTGTGCAACGTCGATGCGGAAGCCGTCGACGCCGCGTTCCAGCCAGAACCGCAGCGTCTTTTCGAGATCGTCGAACACCTCCGGGTTGTCCCAGTTGAGGTCTGGCTGTTCGACGTCGAAAAGATGCAGATACCACTGACCCGGTTTGCCGTCGGGTTCAACGACCCGGGTCCAGGACGGCCCGCCGAACACGGACTGCCAGTTGTTCGGAGGCTTGCGCCCACCGGGTCCGCGACCGTCGCGGAAGATGTAGCGGTCCCGCGCGGCGCTACCGGGGCCGGCGGCCAGCGCCTCTTGAAACCAGGGATGTTGCGAGCTGGTGTGGTTCGGCACCAAATCCATAGTGATCTTGATCCCGCGCTCATGCGCTGCGACGATCAGTCGCTCAAACGCGGCGAGGTCGCCGAACAACGGGTCGATGTCGCGCGGGTCCGAGACGTCATAGCCGTGATCGGCCATCGGAGACACCGTGATCGGGCTGAACCACAGCGCGTCGATGCCCAGTTGGTCCAGATACTCCAGCCGAGACGCCACCCCGTCGAGGTCGCCGACGCCGTCGCCGTTGCTGTCGGCAAACGAGCGCGGGTACACCTGATAGAACACCGCGCGCGACCACCACGGCTCGCGTTGTCGGGGGGCCATCAGAACGCGGAATTCACCAGGGAATGCGCCGCCATCTCCAGGTATTCGAGCAGCTCCTTGCGGTGTGCATCGTCGAGCGTGTCGGAGTCGATGGACGCGATCGCGGTATGCATGCAGCGCAGCCAGGCGTCGCGCTCGAAGGGGCCGATCTGAAACGGGACGTGCCGCATCCGCAACCGGGGATGGCCACGACGCTCGGAGTAGGTCCGTGGGCCACCCCAGTACTGCTCAAGGAACATTCGCAGCCGTTCCTCCGCGCCCGCGAGGTCGTCAAGCGGATAGACCCGGCGCAAGATTTCGTCTTCGGCGACCAGTTGGTAGAAGCGCGACACGATCGCGTGGAAGGTCTCCGCGCCACCGACAGCGTCGTAAAAGGATTGCTGTGCTTGTTCCATCGCCTCCATTGTGGGGCATCGGGACGGACCGCCGGGCGGGTGTCACCCGTCGTCGCGGAAGTTGGCACCCTGTGTTCACCGTATTGACCAGCGAACACCGGCCGATTTGGCGTGCGATCGCTGGCGAATCATGGTGGACTGTTCGGCGGAGGATCTATGGCGCAGCGCAACAGACGCCGCAGCCACCGCAGTTCTGGTGCCGCGGCAGGCCTAACCGGGCCCGTGACCGGCCCCTGCCTGCACAGCGTTCCCAGGGTCGACAGCCATTCGCCTGTTGCGCATGACGGCGGATCGATCTGGAATCGCCGGCGAGTGCTGCTGCTGAACTCCACCTACGAGCCGCTGACCGCGTTGCCGGTCCGTCGCGCGATCATCATGCTGATCTGCGGCAAAGCCGACGTGGTGCACGAGGATCCATCGGGACCCGTCATTCACTCGGCGACCAGATCGATCGCGTTGCCGTCGGTCATCCGGCTGCGGTCCTACGTTCGGGTGCCCTATCGGGCCCGCGTCCCGATGACCCGGGCCGCGCTGATGCACCGCGACCGCTTCTGTTGCGCGTACTGCGGAGCCAAGGCCGACACCGTTGACCACGTGGTGCCCCGCAGCCGCGGCGGCGATCACTCCTGGGAGAACTGCGTGGCGTGCTGCTCAACCTGCAACCACCGAAAAGGCGACAAGTTGCTCACCGAGCTCGGCTGGTCGCTGCGGTTGGTGCCGACCTCGCCCAAGGGCCAGCATTGGCGGCTGCTGTCGACGGTCAAAGAACTCGATCCGTCCTGGGCGCGATACCTCGGCGAAGGCGCGGCCTAGGCCACCTACTGATCGCCGGTGGGATACGGTTTGCGTCGTGAGCATGATGGAAGTGCACCTTTACCTCGTGGGCATCCCGTTGCTGCTGGTGATCGTGTTGGTGGTGCTGATCTGGTCGCGCAAGGGGCCACATCCGGCGACCTACAAGCTCTCGGAGCCGTGGACGCATCCGCCGATCCTGTGGGCCGCCACCGACGAGGCTCTTGGTAACGGTCACGGGGGCCATTCTGGCCACGAGGCATCGGAATTCAGCGCGGGAGGTGGCGCCAGTGGCAAGTGGTGAGGTCGCGACCATCAACCCCGCCGAGCTGCCCAGCGGCTCGGTGATCACCACCAGTGGGCGGATCTCCGGGGTCACCGAACCCGGCGAGCTGTCGGTGCACTACCCGTTTCCGACCAGCGACCTGGTCACCCTTGACGACGCGCTGACGTACGGGTCGCGGGCCGCCGGCGCACGGTTCGCCGTTTACATCGGCGACCTGGGCGGCGACACTGCGGCGCGAGCCCGCGAGATCCTGGCCAAGGTGCCGACGCCGGACAACGCGGTGCTGATCGCCGTGTCACCCGACCAGCACGCCATCGAGGTCGCCTATGGTTCGCAGCTGCGCGGCCGGGGCATTGAGGCGTCCGCGCCGCTTGGCGTCGCGGCCGCTGCGTCGGCGTTCACCGACGGCGAGCTGATCGACGGCCTGGTCAGCGCGGTCCGGGTGACCAGCGCCGGCGTCTCGCCGAGGTAGCGCCGGTTCGGTTCGTCAGGCCGTCGGGCCACCGTCGAATCGACGCGCCCGCAGCGACCGCTCGATACCGGCCCGGCCTTCGAGGACCAGTCGGCGCAGCGCCGCGGGTAACTCGGGGTCGGCGAGAAACTGGTCGGCGGCGGCGATGCCGTCGTCGCTGATGTCCCACGACGGATACAGACCGATCACCACCGTCTGGGCGACCTCACTCGACCGGCGTTGCCAGACACCGCGTATCGCCGCGAAGTAGCGCCCGGTGAACGGCTTCAGCAGCTCGGCCTGGCCGGGTTCGAAGAAGCCGCCGATGATCGAGCGGGCGGTGATGTTGGCCAGTGTGTCGTCCTCGGTGACCTGCGTCCACGCCTGCTCCTTGACGGCCAGCTGCGGCCGCGCCGCCGCGGCTTGGGCCCCGTGCCGCTTACCAGCAGCTGTCGGGTCGCGCTGCACCTCGGCATCAATGAACGGTGTTTCGCGGCCATCGGCGTCGATATCGCCGGCGGCCGCCAGCGCAGTGACGATGCGCCAACGCAGATCCGTGTCGATCGACAGACCAGCCAGCCCCAGGTGAGCAGGATCTTGGTCGTGAGGTAAGCCGAGCAGATCGGCAAGCACCTCGACATGCCGGGCGGACAGCTCCGATGAACACAGCGCGTTGACGAACGCCAGCTGGTGGTCTGAGCCCGACTGTGCGCCGCGGGCCAACTCCAGTAGCCGGTCGGCGAACGCCGGCCAGCCGTCTGAGTGGGCCCAGTCAGGGTCTGCGTAAGAACTCAGCGCGGTCTGCGCCTGCAACAGCAACCGCTGCGCCACGCCCACCTCGGTCTCAGCCTGAACGCCGTTGGAGACCAGCACCACGAAGTCGCGGGCCCGCAGCTCGGCGTCGCGGGTCATCTCCCAGGCCGCCGACCACACCAGCGTGCGGGGCAGCGGCTCGGCGATGTCGGCGATGCGTTCCAGCGCGGTCTGCAGAGAATCCGGGTCGAGTCGAAGCGAGCAGTAGGTCAGGTCGTCATCGTTCACCAGGACCAACCGGCCGCGCGAAACACCGGTCAGCGCAGGCACTTCCGTACTCTCGCCGCTGACGTCGAGCTCCTCGCGATGGATCCTGACCAGCTTGCCGCTGCCGTCGTCGTCGTAGATGCCCACCCCGAGCCGGTGCACCCGGGTCTCGCCGGCGCCGGGCGCCGCACCGCTCTGCGTGACCGCGAACCGGGTGAACCGGCCGGCGGCGTCGACATCGAAATCCGCGCGCAACGTGTTCAAACCGGTCGTTTTCAGCCACTGCCGGCCCCAGTCGGACAAGTCACGGCCGGAAGCCTTTTCGAGCGCGGTCAGCAGATCGTCGAACGTGGCGTTGTCGAACGCGTGCGCGCGGAAGTAGTCGCGCAGACCGGCCAGGAAGTGCTCCAGGCCGACATAGGCCACCAGTTGTTTGAGCACGCTGGCGCCCTTGGCGTACGTGATGCCGTCGAAGTTGACCTCGACCGCGGCCAAGTCGGGAATGTCGGCGGCCACCGGATGCGTGGACGGCAGTTGGTCCTGGCGGTAGGCCCACGACTTCTCGGCGTTGGCGAACGTCGTCCAGCCTTGGGTGAATTCTGTTGCCTCGCTTTGGCATAGCACCGAGGCGAAGGTGGCGAACGACTCGTTGAGCCACAGGTCGTCCCACCATCGCATGGTGACCAGGTCGCCGAACCACATGTGCGCCATCTCATGGAGCACCGTCTCAGCCCGACGCTCATAGGACGCGCGGGTGACCTTGCTGCGGAACACGTAGTCCTCCAGGAACGTCACAGCACCGGCGTTCTCCATCGCGCCGGCGTTGAACTCCGGGACGAACAGTTGGTCGTATTTCACGAACGCGTACGGCACGCCAAAGTTCTTGTGATAAAAGCCGAATCCCTGCTTGGTCTGAGTGAACAGCCGCTCGGCATCCATGAACTCCGCCAGCGTGGCCCGGCAGAAGATGCTCAGCGGAATCTGGCCGTGCTCGTCGCTGTAGGTGTCGTTCCAGCGTGCATACGGGCCTGCAATCAGCGCGACCAGGTAGGTGCTCATCCGCGGAGTGGTGGCAAACGTGTGCACGCCGTCCTCGACGCTGACGGTGGCACCGTTTGACACCACCTGCCAATGCTGCGGTGCGATCACCGAAACGTCGAACGCGGCTTTGAGGTCCGGCTGGTCAAAGCAGGCGAACATCCGCTTGGCGTCGGCAGTTTCGAACTGCGAGTACAAATACACCTCGCCGTCGACCGGGTCGACGAATCGGTGCAGGCCCTCGCCGGTGTTGGAGTAGAGGCAGTCGGCGTCGACGACTACGACGTTGTGCTTGGCCAGACCCGATAGCGCAATACCGATCGACTCGTCGTAGCCGGACACATCGAGTTGGGCGCCGTTGAGGGTGGCGGTGTGAACCTTGTCGGCGGCGATGTCGATGACGGTGTCGGCACCGGGCAAGGCATCAAACGTCACGGTGGTGATCGAGCGGAAGGTGCGTTCGCCCGGTGCGCCGTTGCCGTCGGTGAGATCCAGGTCGATCCGGTAGCTGTCGACGGTGATCAGCGCAGCGCGTTCGAGGGCTTGGTCACGGGTGAGGTTCGGAAGTGCCACGTGTCTAACCTAACCGTCGGGAACAGGACGGCTGCGGCTACGGTTGTGCTGGACGGCTAGCCGAACCGTCGCAGAGAGGACCCCGCATGTCTGAGAAGTCAGTTGCCGATTTTTGGTTCGATCCACTGTGCCCGTGGGCGTGGATCAGCTCGCGCTGGATCTTGGAGGTGGAGAAGGTCCGTGACATCGAGGTCAACTTCCGGGTCATGAGCCTGGCGGTGCTCAACGAGAACCGCGAGGGCCTGCCTGACG
>NZ_JBAUZA010000201.1:0-54553 GCF_049585075.1 Mycobacterium sp. | reverse complement strand
CCCGGGGGAGGGCCCGCTGCCGGACGCGCTAGGTGCGGTGGCTGAGGAGATGGCGGCCTGCCGGCCGCAGCCGGTTGGACAGCGCGCATCGACGCGGTTTGCGGAGGCCGGCCGGCCATCCCCGCGTGGTGACCGACCTCGAACGCAAGTTGCGGCCCGTCTGGATTGCCGATGTTGATGGTCTGGCCGTCGTGAATGTCAACCACCGGCACCCGACGCCCGTTGACGTAAGTTCCGTTCAACGAACCGTTGTCGATGGCCAGCCAGCGCCCTTGCTCGAAGCGCAGCAGTAGATGCGCGCGCGAGATCAGCGGATGCGTGATGCGCATGTCGGCACGCAGATCTCGCCCGACAACCACGTCATGGCCTGCGGCGAAAGTGCGTTGAGATCCGTCGTAGCGGACTGTCAGCACGGGCGGCGCTGCTTGACTCATCGCCCCAACTTTAGCTGCTCGGCTCGAGGCACAGACCGCGACACGAATAGCCGGCTTGCATCACGGGTTCTGATGGCCCGCGGAGTCAGGGGCGCCGGTTACCACGCAGCGGGTACGGCTGTAGATCGTCGGCATGCACCGGTTGCAGTGCGTGCACGCCGAATGCACGGTATGCGCGTCTCCGTCGGCGGCGATCCGATTGATCAGGTCGGGCTCGGCCAGCAGGGCCCGACCCATCGCCACAAAATCAAATCCCTCCGCCATGGCGAGGTCCATCGTTTCCCGGTTGGTGATGCCGCCGAGCAGGATCAGCGGCATCGTCAGCTCGGCGCGGAACAGCTTGGCGTCGCGCAGCAGATAGGCCTCACGGTAGGGGTACTCGCGGAGAAACTTCTTACCCGTCATGCGCATGCCCCAGCGCAGCGGCGGCTTGAAGGCGCCGGCGAACTCCTTCAGCGGTGCGTCCCCGCGGAACAGATACATCGGGTTGACCAGTGAGCTGCCCGCGGTCAGCTCGATTGCGTCCAGCCCGCCGTCGTCCTGTAGCCACTTGGCCGTGGTCAGCGCCTCTTCGACCGGGATACCGCCGCGCACACCGTCGGCCATGTTGAGCTTGGCGGTCACCGCGATCGGTGTGCCCTCTTCATCCACTGCGCGCCGAACGGCCATCACCATTCCGCGGGCAACCTTGGCCCGGTTCTCCAGTGATCCGCCGAACTCGTCGGCCCGCCGATTGATCAACGGAGAAAGAAAGGAACTCGCGAAATAGTTGTGGCCCAAATGGATTTCGACGGCGTCGAACCCGGCTTCGATGGCGAGTCGGACGGCGTCGGCATGTGCGGCGATGACGTCGTCGATGTCGTCGCGGGTTGCCTTCTTGGCGAATCGCATGCCGATGGGGTTGAAGAACCGCACCGGCGCCAGGGCGGTGGCCTTATTCGTTTTGGCGTTGGCGACGGGACCGGCGTGGCCGATCTGAGCGCTGACCGCCGCGCCCTCGGCGTGGATCGCGTCGGTGAGCCGGCGGAAGCCGGGCACTGCCTCCGGGCGCATCCAGATTCCGTTGCCTTCGGTGCGACCTCCCTGGGAGACCGCGCAGTAGGCGACCGTGGTCATGCCGACCCCGCCTGCGGCGGGCAACCGGTGGTATTCGATGAGGTCGTCGGTGACCAGTGCGTTGGGCGTGCGGGCCTCGAACGTTGCGGACTTGATGATGCGGTTGCGCAGGGTGATCGGACCCAGTTTGGCGGGGCTCAGCACGTCCGGGATCTCGGGCATGTCAGGAGCGTACGCGGGCATGGAAGACTGTCGGGCGTGGGTGCAATCACGTTGGACGGCAAAGTCACGCGCGACGAGATCTTCGTCGACCTGAAGCAACGGGTGGCGGCGTTGACCGCTGCAGGGCGGACACCGGGCCTGGGCACCATCCTGGTGGGTGACGACCCGGGGTCGCAGGCCTACGTCCGTGGAAAGCACGCCGACTGCGCCAAGGTCGGCATCACCTCGCTGCGCCGCGACCTGCCGGCCGATATCAGCCGGGCCAAGCTCAACGAGACCATCGACGAACTCAACGCCAACCCCGAGTGCACCGGCTACATCGTGCAGTTGCCGCTGCCCAAGCAACTAGACGAGAACGCAGCGCTGGAGCGTGTCGACCCCGACAAGGATGCCGACGGGTTGCACCCGACCAACCTCGGCCGGCTGGTGCTCGGTACCCCGGCCCCGCTGCCGGGCACCGCGCGCGGCATCGTCCACCTGTTGCGGCGCTTTGACGTCGAGATCGCCGGCGCGCACGTCGTCGTCCTCGGTCGCGGTGTCACGGTCGGTCGTCCGCTGGGGCTGATACTGACCCGCCGCTCAGAGAACGCCACGGTGACTTTGTGCCACACCGGAACTCGTGATCTGCCCGCGTTGACCAGGCAGGCGGACATCATTGTGGCGGCGGTCGGGGTGCCGCACATGCTGACGGCTGACATGGTTCGCCCCGGTGCCGCTGTCGTCGATGTCGGTGTCAGCCGTACCGCCGACGGGCTGGTTGGCGACGTGCACCCAGGCGTGTGGGACATGGCCGGTCAGGTGTCGCCAAATCCCGGTGGTGTCGGCCCGCTGACTCGTGCGTTCCTGTTGACGAACGTCGTCGAATTGGCCGAAGGGCAATGAGTCTGCGGCAGCTCTTCCGCTCTCAGTGGCCGATCGTGACGGTCATGTTGACCTTCGTCGTGGCATTCACGCTTGCGGCGGCGAACTTCTGGCGCCGCGGGGCGCTGCTGATCGGCATCGGTGTCGGGCTAGCCGCAGTATTGCGGCTAGCGTTGACCGAAGACCGTGCCGGGCTTCTGGTGCTGCGCAGCAAGGGAATTGACTTCACCACGATGGCGGTGGTCGCGACGGCAATGGTCTATATCGCCTGGACGATCGACCCGCTGGGTACCCGTTAGATTCCTGGAATCATGCCCGGCACGCCCGGGAGCTGCTGTAGGCCAGATACGTTGCCGCCAAGGATGTTTGCCATCTCTTCTGGGCAGTAGGTTTGGATCGCAATCGTGGTGAACAGCTGAGCCATCTGCGGTGACATGCCCCGGCTACCGACTCTCGATGCGACGGCGGCGAAGTTACCGCCCGGTTGAGCGAGCATCGGGCAGATGGACTGGCCCACGGCCATCGCGTTGCCCGGTTCGCCGTACTCGACGCCGGCGTGGCTCAGGGCGTCGATGAAGCTGTCGTCGTTTTGGTCTGCCCGCACCGGCGGCGAAACCAGTACGGCCGCTGTGATCAGGCAACCGGCGCCGAGCAGCAGACGAACGGCCAGATGGTTGCGGGTGATGTCGAGCGTCGCCATGTTGTGCAACCTTGATTTACCGCGGTCACGTTCACGACACGGTGAGGTTAAGGTTCGCGCACGTTTCAGATATTCCGCGACACGTCATGCGGCGCCGCGGTTCTCGTGATCGACAATGCGGGACGTGACGCGTGAGATTTCGCGCCAGACGTTTCTGCGTGGTGCCGTCGGAGCATTAGCCGCCGGCGCGATCCTCGGACCGGGACGAGCTGGCTTGGGCCGGGCCGGCGCCGATCCGATTGCCTCCGGTTGGGGCCCGCTCGCCTCCGCGATCGGTGGGCAAGTAATAGGACCGGACAACGGTCCCCAATTCGCCACCGCCAAACAGGTTTTCAACACCAACTACAACTCCTCCACGCCCGCGGTGATCGTCGTCCCGACATCGGCGGCGGACGTGCAAAAGGCGATGGCATTCGCTGCCGCCCACAACCTCAAAGTCGCTCCGCGCAGTGGCGGGCACTCCTATGTGGGTGCGTCCACGGCCAACGGAACAATGGTGCTCGACTTGCGTCAGCTTCCGGGCGGAATCAATTACGACGCCGGTACCGGCCAGGTCACGGTGACGCCGGCGACCAGTTTGTATGCGATGCACCAGACGCTGGCCGCGGCCGGCCGGGGGATCCCTACGGGTACCTGCCCATCCGTCGGCGCCTCGGGACACGCCCTGGGCGGCGGGCTGGGCGCCCATTCCCGCCATGCGGGCCTGATGTGTGACGCGTTGAGATCGGCGTCGGTCGTACTGCCCAGCGGTCAGGCGGTCACCGCATCTGCCACCGACAACCCTGACCTGTTCTGGGCGTTACGAGGTGGTGGTGGCGGCAACTTCGGCGTGACCACCTCGCTGACCTTTGCGACGTTCCCCACCACCGACGTCGACGCGGTGAACCTCAACTTCCCGCCGCAATCGTTCGCACAGGTCCTCGTCGGTTGGCAGAACTGGCTTCGCACCGCCGACCGGAGCAGCTGGGCGTTGGCCGACGCCACCGTCGACGCGATGGGCACCCACTGTCGCATCCTCGCGACCTGTCCGGCCGGGTCGGGTAGCAGCGTGGCGAACGCCATCACCTCGGCCGTCGGGATCCAACCGACCGGGACCGAAAACCACACGTTCAACTACTTGGACTTGGTAAATTACCTTGCCGTCGGCAACCTCAACCCGTCGCCGCTGGGATACGTCGGCGGATCCGACGTCTTTACGACGATCACCCCGGCCGCTGCCCAAGGGATCGCCTCGGCGGTCGACGCCTTTCCTCGTGGCGCGGGCCGCATGTTGGCGATCATGCACGCCCTCGACGGCGCGCTCGCCAGCGTGGCGCCCGGGGCCAGCGCATTCCCGTGGCGTCAACAGTCCGCGCTGGTGCAGTGGTACGTCGAAACCGGTGATCCCGCGGCAGCGACCGGCTGGCTCAACGCCGCCCATCAAGCGGTGCGACCGTATTCGGTCGGCGGCTATGTGAACTACATCGAGGCAAACCAGGCGCCGTCACGCTACTTCGGCGAGAACCTATCCCGGCTCAGCGGCGTCCGGCAGAAATACGACCCAGGGCGAATCATGTTCTCCGGGCTCAACTTCTGACCGCCGAGCGGCCACTTAGGACAGCGTCGCGCGCACGCAAACCGTGACGTAGGGCAGCGCAAGGCCTCCGGCGTTCGCCAATGCCGGATGGGTGGCCAGCAATTCGCGCACCTGGTCCAGTGTCTTGGTGCGCACTTGGGTCGGCGAAGTGATGCAGTAGCTGCGAGAAGCTACCAAGTCGATCAATGCTTGCGGCGTAAGGTAATTCGTCCACTCGACCTGGTGACGGTGCACTTCGGTGAACGGATCTGGCAGCGTCACTCTGTCACGGACCGGATCGCCGTCGCGGCCGATGATGTTGCCCAGCTCGCGGACCCAGCCGAGTCGCTCGTCGCGGGTGTTCCACACCAAACCCAGTAGGCCGCCTGGCCGCAGCACCCGGACCACTTCGGGAATCGCTCGCTGCGGGTTGAACCAGTGCCAAGCCTGCGCGACCAGCACCGCGTCGACGCTGTTGTCCGCCAGCGGAATCTCCTCCGCGGTGCCGAGCAGCGCCGGTGTGTCCGGCAGCGAGCGGCGCAGCATCTCCAGCATCTCGGCGATCGGGTCGACTGCCACGACGTCGAGGCCTCGCTCCACCAGCCGGGTGGTCAGTTTGCCCGTCCCGGCACCGAGGTCCAGCACGTCGCGAGCGCCGGCCGGCAGCAGCCAGTCGATCGCCTCCGGCGGGTATGACGGCCGGCCGCGCTCGTATGCGGCCGCTTCAGAGCCAAATGACAATGAGCGGTCCTGCCCGGCCTGGGTCACCGCGGGCACACCAAGTCGAGGGTCTGCCGTACCAGGTCACCGACCGCTTCGGCTTCCACCAGGAAGCCGTCGTGTCCGTAGATCGAGTCGACGATCTGCAGCTGACTGCAGCCGGGCAACAGCTCGGCGAGTTCCTCCTGCAGGCGCAGCGGGTACAGCCGGTCAGAGGTGATTCCGCCGACCACCACCGGAACCGGGCAACCGCGCAGCGCCGCGGCCACGCCGCCGCGGCCGCGGCCGACATCGTGCCGGGATAGCGCCTCGGTCAGCACCACATAGCTGCCGGCGTCGAAGCGCGACACCAGCTTGCGACCCTGGTGTTCGAGGTAGCTCTGCACTGCGTAACGCCCGCCCGGATCCGCTGGGTCTTCGTCGGCCTGCGCGTCGTTGGCGAAACGGGTGTCCAACTCGATCTCGCCGCGATACGTCAGGTGGGCGAAGCGGCGGGCGATGTGCAGCCCGGCATCCGGGCTGCGGCCGGTGCGGTGGTAGTCACCGCCCTGCCAGTTCGGGTCGGCTTTGATGGCCGCGATCTGGGTGCACTGGGTGCCGATCTGGTCGGCTGTCGCGCGCGCGCCCACCGCCAGCAGCAGGCCCGCGCCCACCCGGTCGGGGTGGCCGACGATCCACTCCAACGCGCGGGCTCCGCCCATCGATCCGCCGACTACGGCGGCGACCTCGGTGATACCTAGCGCCGCCAGCGCGGCCACGTCGGCCTCGACCTGGTCTCGCACCGAGATCAACGGAAACCTGGAACCCCAAGGCTTTCCATCCGGGGCCAGCGAGCTCGGCCCGGTGGAGCCGCGGCACCCACCCAGCCCATTGGTGGCCACCGCGCACCAGCGGTCGGTGTCGATTGGCCCGCCCGGGCCGGCGATGCCGTCCCACCAGCCCGGCGTCGGATGCCCGGGGCCGGCCGGTCCGGTGATGTGCGAATCGCCGGTCAGCGCATGCAGCACCACCACGACGTTGTCGCGGGTAGGCGACAGTTCGCCCCATCGCTGAACGGCGACGCTGACGTCGTCGATTACCGCGCCGCTTTCCAAGGTCAGCGAGCCGATGTCGACAACGCCGACTTCGCCCTGGGCGGGCAGTGTCTGAGTGGGCACGTCTGAGATCGTCATCGCGGGCCGCCTCAGAACGCCGCCACGGCGTGCGGGTCACCGCTGCCGGCCGTTGCATCGCCGAATTTTCGAGCCGCGGCGAAGCCAAGCTCGAGGTCGGCCAGGATGTCATCGATGCCCTCGATGCCCACGGCCAGCCGAACCAGCCCGGGGCTCACGCCAGTGGACAGCTGCTCGGCGGGGCTGAGCTGCGAATGCGTCGTCGAGGCCGGGTGAATCACCAGCGATCGCACATCTCCGATATTGGCGACGTGGCTGTGCAGTTTCAGCGCGTTGACGAACGCCTTGCCCGCCTCGATACCACCGGCCAACTCGAACGACAACACCGCTCCGGTTCCCTTGGGCGCCAACTTCTTTGCCCGCTCGTACCAGGGCGAGCTGGGCAGGCCCGCGTAGTTGACCGAAAGCACATCGTCGTGGCCGTCCAGGAATTGGGCGACCCGCTGGGCGTTGGCGACATGGCGCTCAATACGCAAGCTCAGGGTTTCCAGGCCTTGCGCAATCAGGAACGCGTTGAACGGCGACGCCGCCGACCCATAGTCGCGCAGCAGCTGCACCCGCGCTTTGACCGCGAACGCCGGCGGCCCCAGCTCCGCGTACACCACGCCGTGGTAGCTGGGGTCGGGGGTGGTGAAGCCCGGGAAGCGGTCCTGGGACCAGTCGAAAGTGCCGCCGTCGACGATCACGCCGGCGATCGCTGCGCCGTGCCCACCGAGGTACTTGGTGGCCGAGTGCACCACGACGTCGGCGCCCTGAGCGATCGGCTGAATCAGGTAGGGGGTGGCGACGGTGTTGTCGACGATCAGCGGAACGCCGTGCTCGTGGGCCACCCTGGAGACGCCGGGGGTATCCAGCACGTCGATCTGGGGGTTGGAGATGGTCTCGGCAAAAAACGCCTTGGTGTTCGGGCGCACCGCTGAAGCCCAGGATTCCAAATTATCGGGGTCCTCGACGAAGCTGACGTCGACGCCCAGCTTGGGCAGCGAATAGTGGAACAGGTTGTACGTGCCGCCGTAGAGCCGGGGGCTGGACACGATGTGGTCGCCGGCGCCGGCCACGTTCAAGATCGCGAAGGTTTCCGCGGCCTGCCCGGAGGCCAGGAATAGCGCGGCCACACCGCCCTCCAGCGCGGCAATGCGCTGCTCGACGACGTCGGTGGTCGGGTTGCCGATGCGGGTGTAGATGTTGCCCGGGACTTCCAGCCCGAACAGCGCCGCGGCGTGTGCGGTGTCGTCGAAGACGTACGACGTGGTCTGGTAGATCGGCAGCGCCCGGGCGCTGGTGGTCGGGTCCGGCTGCTGGCCGGCGTGGATCTGTTTGGTTTCAAACGACCAGTGCGCGGTCGGGTCGGTTTCGCTATCAGCGTTGGTTTCGGAGCTCACGTGGATGTCTTTCTGGGAGGAATTGGGTGGTCGAGTGCTCGCAGCCGCGCGGGACGTCATCTGAAACGACGTCAACCGGCAGCCATGCGTTCAGCAACTGCGACGAACGATGAGCCAGCCCAAATAGGTGCGCATCAGGCTTCCCTGTCTACTCGGGGGGCCCGTCATCGCGGACCCGCGCTTGCCGACGTAGCCGGTTTTGGCTACTCAACCTGGTCATCACCCGGGGCACCCCACCGCGGTTGGAGGGTTGCCGGCCAGCAAGCCGGGGCTTGACGCTGGCGCTCATGACCGAAATGAAGCTTAGCTCATCAAGCCGATCGCGTGCCAGCGGTCTGCTGCGCTGACCGGGGTACTTCGGTTCGCAGAGCCGACATCGAGGTCGACACCAGGCGAAACGCCCTTGATAACGTGGCAGTGAGTTACACAGCGAAGCCCGTCAAGACGTGAAACCTATACCGGGAGACAGACCGTGAGCGCCGAACAGCCGACCATCATCTACACGCTGACCGATGAGGCGCCGCTGCTGGCGACCTACTCTTTTCTGCCGATCGTGCGTGCCTTCGCCGAGCCGGCGGGCATCGAGATCAAGAGCAGTGACATCTCGGTAGGCGCCCGGATCCTCGCCGAGTTCCCCGATTATCTGACCGACGACCAGAAAGTGCCGGACAACCTGGGCGAACTGGGCCGGCTGACGCAGCAACCCGACACCAACATCATCAAGCTGCCGAACATCAGCGCCTCGGTGCCGCAGCTGATCGCCGCCGTCAAGGAACTGCAGGGCAAAGGCTTCAAGATTCCGGACTATCCGCAAAGCCCGAAAACAGACGAGGACAAGGAAATTCGGGACCGCTATGCCAAATGCCTTGGCAGCGCCGTGAATCCAGTTCTGCGGCAGGGCAATTCGGACCGTCGCGCGCCTAAGGCCGTCAAAGAGTACGCGCGCAAGCACCCGCACAGCATGGGCGACTGGTCGATGGCGTCGCGTACCCATGTCGCAACCATGCGGACCGGCGACTTCTACCACGGCGAGAAGTCGATGACGCTGGATCGTGCGCGCAACGTCAAGATGGAGTTGGAGACCACAAGCGGCAAGACGATCGTGCTCAAACCCAAGGTGTCGCTGCAGGAAGGCGACGTCATCGACAGCATGTTCATGAGCAAGAACGCGATCTACGACTTTTACGAGAGCGAGATGGAAGATGCATACGAGACCGGCGTGATGTTCTCGTTGCATGTGAAGGCCACCATGATGAAGGTCTCACACCCCATCGTCTTCGGACACGCGGTCAGGGTCTTCTACAAAGACGCTTTCGCCAAACACCACGACCTGTTCGAAGAGCTGGGCGTTAACGTCAATAACGGGCTATCCGATCTTTACGGCAAGATCGAGTCGCTGCCGGCGTCGCAGCGCGACGAGATCATCGACGATCTGCACCGTTGCCACGAGCACCGTCCCGAGCTGGCGATGGTGGATTCGGCCAGGGGCATCACCAACTTTCATTCACCCAGCGACGTAATCGTGGACGCGTCGATGCCGGCGATGATCCGCGCGGGCGGCAAGATGTACGGCGCTGACGGCAAACTCAAGGACACCAAGGCCGTCAACCCAGAGTCCACCTTCAGTCGCATCTATCAGGAGATGATCAACTTCTGTAAGACGCACGGCCAGTTCGATCCAACCACCATGGGCACCGTGCCCAACGTTGGCTTGATGGCCCAGCAGGCCGAGGAGTACGGCAGCCACGACAAGACCTTCGAGATCCCCGAGGACGGCGTCGCCAACATCGTCGACATCGACACCGGCGAGGTGCTGCTGACGCAAAACGTGGAAACCGGCGACATTTGGCGCATGCCCATTGTCACCGACGCGGCGATCCAGGACTGGGTCAAGCTGGCTGTGACGCGTGCCCGCAATTCCGGTATGACGGTGGTCTTTTGGCTTGACACCGAACGTCCCCACGAGGTGGAGCTGCGCAAGAAGGTCAAGGCATACCTGAAGAACCACGACACTGAAGGTGCCGAGATTCAGATCATGCCGCAGGTGTGGGCGATGCGGTACACGCTTGAACGCGTCGTCCGCGGGCTGGACACCATCGCCGCGACCGGCAACATCCTGCGCGACTACCTCACCGACCTGTTCCCGATCCTGGAACTGGGCACCAGCGCCAAGATGTTGTCCATCGTGCCGTTGATGGCCGGCGGCGGCATGTACGAAACAGGAGCGGGCGGTTCAGCGCCCAAGCACGTCCACCAACTGGTCGAAGAAAACCACCTGCGCTGGGATTCGCTCGGCGAATTCCTGGCATTGGGAGCATGTTTCGAAGACGTCGGGATCAAAACCGGCAACGAGCGGGCCAAGATCCTGGGTAAAACGCTCGACGCTGCGATCGGCAAACTGCTGGACAACAACAAGAGCCCGTCGCGCAAGCCCGGTGAGCTCGACAACCGGGGCAGCCAGTTCTATTTGGCGATGTACTGGGCGCAGGAACTGGCCGCCCAGACCGATGATGGCGAGTTGCAGAAACACTTCGCCGCACTCGCCGATGTGTTGACCGAGAGCGAAGACGTCATCGTCGCTGAACTCGCCGAAGCCCAAGGCGACGCTGTGGATATCGGCGGCTACTACCGGCCGGACGACGAGAAGACCACTGCGGTGATGCGGCCGAGCAAAACCCTCAACGCGGCGTTGGAGGACGCACAGCGGGCTTAGTCGACAATGTTGCGAAGCGTCTCGATCAGCTTGACCCGCTCGGCAGAGGTGGCTGCCATCGGCGCGACGTTCAAGGTCGTCACGCCCGCCTCCCGGAACGCCGCGACCCGTTCCTTAACGAACCCGGGTGCGCCGATCAGGTTGACGTCGCGCACGAGCTCGTCGGGCACCGCCTTGGCGGCGCTGTCCTTGTCGCCGGCCAGGTAGAGCTCCTGAATGCGGTCGGCTTGCGGACCATAGCCGTAACTGGTGGCCAGCGTGTGGTAGAAGTTCTTGCCCTTGGCGCCCATCCCGCCGATGTAGAGCGCCAGGTGGGGTTTGACGAATTCGCGTAGTGGCTCGACGTTTTCGCCGATGGCCAGTGTCGGTCCGGCGAACACGTCGAGGTTGCCCAGCGCGGGATCGCGCTTGGCCTGACCGGCGGCCAGCGCCTGCCCCCACACGTCCTGCGCTTTCTCCGGCAGATAGAAGATCGGTTGCCAACCTTCGGCGATCTCGGCGGCCAGCTCGACGTTCTTGGGGCCGAGCGCAGCGATCAATATCGGAATGCGTTCCCGGACAGGGTGATTGATCAGCTTGAGCGGTTTGCCAAGCCCGGTGCCCTGTTCAGGGGGCAACGGAATGGTGTAGTGCTTGCCCTGATGCTGCAGAGTTTCGCGACGCCACACCTGGCGGCAGATGTCGACGACTTCGCGGGTGCGGCCGATCGGGGCGTCGTAGGGCACGCCGTGGAAACCCTCGATGACCTGAGGGCCGGACGCGCCCAGCCCCAGCGTGAACCGGCCGTCGGAGACATAGTCGAGGCCCGCCGCCGTCATCGCCGTCAACGTGGGCGTTCGGGTGTAGAGCTGCAGGATGCCCGACGCCAACTCAACCCGCTCGGTACTGGCCGCCAAGTAGCCCAGCGCGCTGACGGCATCGTACGAATAGGCCTCGGGGACAAAGACGATGTCCAATCCCGCGCGTTCGAGGTCCGCCACCTCGGCGGCCACCTCTTTGAACCCGCCGGCATAGTTGATTCCCAACCCGATCCGCATGCTTGTTACTCCTAGGCTCTAGTGAACTGGTCGGCCAGCTCGAGCGCCTCGTGCTGGATCCGCTGGAATTGGGCACCCATCGCTTCCGACAACGCCGTCGCTCCCGACAGCGGCCGCACCATGACGATAAAGTACGCGCCGAGGGGGCCGGCATCTCTAGCCGGTGGGGGAATCGGGGCCGAGCGTGGCCTGGCGGGTTTTGTCGGAGGGGCGATCATCGAACAGCGTCAGGGCGCAGCCTCAGCCGCTGTGACCGGTGAAAAGGGGCTTTCCTTGTAGTCTGGGCTTCATGTCCAGCCGCGCAAAAATCAAAGTCGAAGGCACGGTGGTAGAGCTCGACGGCGACGAGATGACGCGGGTCATTTGGAAGTGGATCAAAGACAAGCTGATCCTGCCGCACCTCGACATCCACCTGGACTACTACGACCTGGGCATCGAGCACCGCGACGCCACCGACGACCAGGTGACGATCGACTCTGCCTACGCGATCAAGAAACACGGGGTGGGCGTCAAGTGCGCCACGATCACTCCCGACGAGGCCCGGGTCAAAGAGTTCAACCTCAAGACGATGTGGTCATCACCCAACGGAACAATCCGAAACATTCTGGGCGGCACCATCTTCCGCGAGCCGATCATGATTTCGAACGTGCCGCGGCTGGTTCCGGGCTGGAAGAAGCCGATTATCATCGGCCGTCACGCTTTTGGCGACCAGTACCGTGCGACCAACTTCAAGGTCGACCGGCCCGGAACCGTCACACTGACCTTCACCCCGGACGACGAGGGCGAGCCGATCGTGCACCAGATGGTGTCCATTCCCGGCGACGGCGGCGTCGTGATGGGGATGTACAACTTCAAGGATTCGATCCAGGACTTCGCCCGCACGTCGTTCGCCTACGGCCTGAAAGAGAACTACCCGGTGTATCTGTCGACGAAGAACACCATCCTCAAGGCCTACGACGGCATGTTCAAAGACGAGTTTCAGCGCATCTACGACGAGGAGTTCAAGGACAAGTTCGAAGAAGCCGGCCTCACCTACGAGCACCGGCTAATCGACGACATGGTGGCCGCGTCGCTTAAGTGGGAAGGCGGTTATGTGTGGGCGTGCAAGAACTACGACGGCGACGTGCAGTCGGACGCAATCGCCCAGGGTTACGGCTCACTGGGGCTGATGACGTCGGTATTGATGACCGCCGACGGCAAGACCGTCGAGGCCGAAGCCGCCCATGGCACGGTCACCCGCCACTTTCGGCAGTACCAGGAGGGCAAGGCCACCTCCACCAATCCGATCGCGTCGATCTTCGCCTGGACGCGCGGGCTCGAGCACCGCAGCAAGCTGGACGACACACCCGAGGTGAGTGAGTTCGCCGAGAAGCTGGAAGAGGTCGTCGTCAGCACGGTCGAAGGCGGTCAGATGACCAAGGACCTCGCATTGCTGATCGGCGGGGATCAGGACTGGCAGACCAGTGAGGAATTCCTCGGCACGATCGCCGACAACCTGGACAAGGCGCTCAGCTCGACTTGACCTCTCGGATCGGCGGAATGTGCTCGTCGAGGAAGCTGGTGATGACTTCGGTGATTCGTTCCGGCGCCTCGAACATCGGAATGTGTCCGACGCCGTCGAGCTCCGTCACTCGCGTCCCGTCGGGAAGCTGTGCCTTGAAATACCGGTGGGATCGGGGCCCCGGAAACACCCGGTCCTTTTCGCAGAGCACCAGGTGCGCGGGAACGTCGGTTTGCGCCAACTCCAACAGCCCGGGCAGCAGCATGGATTTGACCAGCAGCTGGAAGTAAGCGGGGCAATGCGCCACGTCGTCGACGATGGCTTCGAGTTCACTGTCGGTCACCCCGTCCGGCAAGGCGCTGACCGGCAGGGTGGCTAGCCGACGACTGAACGGCAGGCGCAACGCGCGGGGCCCCGCCCACCGGGCCAGCGCCCAGAACGGCATCCCCGAGATGAACTTGGCGATCACCTCGAACTTGGTCGGCGCCCAGCGGGTCCATCCGCCGGCCGGCGCGATGCCGGTCACCGTGCGTGCCCGCCCTCGACGTTCCAGCTCGAAGGCCACCCAGCCGCCCAGCGAGTTGCCGACGATGTGACAGGTACTCCAGCCCAGCTCGTCGAGTTGCCGCTCGACATGATCGGCCAACACCGCAGAGCTCAGCAACCATGTGCCGGCGTACGGGCCACCGTTGTGACCGGCCATAGTCGGGGCGAACACCTCGTAGCGGCCGGTATCGGCCAACCGCGGAGCAACCTTGTGCCAGACCAGCTGCGAAATCAAAAAGGGATGCAGCAGCAGGACCGGTTCGCCGGACCCGAGATGGATGGGCGAGCGAGTCGTCATGCAGCCGACAGTAAGGTGATACCAGCGGTACCGCAAGCAAGAGGATAAGGGCCGCCGTCTCCGTGAAAAGATCAAGCCATCATGAGCACCACGCCAGCGACATTGAGAAGGGTAGCGATGAGGTGGGGGCACCTCCCGCTTGCGGGGGAGAGCGGCGTCAATGAGTGACGCTGGATCCCGTCGGGTCTTCTCCGGCGTGCAGCCGACCTCCGACTCGATGCACCTCGGAAATGCGCTGGGGGCCGTCACGCAGTGGGCCCAGTTGCAAGACGACTATGACGCGTTCTTTTGCGTCGTCGACCTGCATGCCATCACCATCCCGCAGGACCCCGAAGTATTGCGGCGCCGGACTCTGGTCACGACCGCGCAGTATCTGGCGTTGGGTATCGACCCCGGCCGCAGCACGATCTTCGTGCAGAGCCACGTTCCCGCCCACACCCAGTTGGCATGGGTGCTGGGCTGTTTCACCGGTTTTGGCCAAGCTTCGCGAATGACGCAGTTCAAGGACAAGTCGCTGCGGCAGGGCAGCGACGCGACCACGGTCGGCTTGTTCACCTATCCGGTGCTGCAGGCCGCCGACGTGCTGGCCTACGACGCCGAACTGGTGCCCGTCGGCGAAGACCAGCGTCAGCATCTGGAGCTGGCCCGCGATGTCGCACAGCGGTTCAACAGCCGGTTCCCGGACACGTTTGTGGTTCCCGAGTTGCTGATTCCCAAGGTCACCGCCAAGATCTACGACCTGCAAGACCCGTCGTCGAAGATGAGCAAGTCGGCTGCCACCGATGCCGGGCTGATCAGCCTGCTCGACGCTCCGACCGTGTCCGCCAAGAAGATTCGCTCCGCGGTGACCGACAGCGAACGCGAGATCCGATACGACCCGGACGCCAAACCCGGCGTTTCCAACTTGCTGAGCATTCAATCCGCGGTTACCGGCGTCGAGGTCGATGCGTTGGTGCAGCGGTACGAGGGACGCGGCTACGGCGATCTGAAGAAGGACACCGCCGATGCGGTGGTCGAATTCGTGACTCCGATCAAAACCCGGGTCGACGAGTTGCTCTCGGATCCAGCCGAATTGGTGGCTGTCCTGGCTGCCGGTGCGGCACGGGCCGAGGACGTGGCCGCAAAAACGGTCGACCGGGTCTACGACCGACTCGGGTTCCTGCCGAAACGTCCCTAGCGTGTTGTCATGAGTGAGCCGGGCAAACCAGGAATTCTGGATCGGCTGCGGGCGCGGTACGGATGGTTCGATCACGCGATGCGCGCCAACGATCGCTTCGACGACTGCAAGGGTAACTACTTCGCCGCCGGACTGACCTACTACACAATCTTCGCGTTATTTCCCGTGTTGATGGTGAGTTTCAGCGTCGCTGGGTTTCTGCTGTCGCGTCGGCCTGACCTGCTGACCACGATCGATAACAAGGTCACGGCGGCGGTGCCAGGCGCGTTGGGGCACCAAGTTGTCGACCTGGTGAAATCGGCGATCAACTCGCGGGCATCGGTCGGTGTCATCGGCTTGGCCACCGCGGCCTGGGCCGGCCTGGGTTGGATGGCCAACCTTCGTGTCGCACTCAGCGAAATGTGGCAACAGGATGCGCATTCGCAAGGGTTCGTTCGCACCAAGTTCTCTGATCTGGCCGCCTTCTTGTCGTCGTTCGTGGCGATTTTCGCCACGCTCGCCCTCAGTGCACTCGCAAGCGCGGCACCGATGGCCAAGGTGTTGGGGTGGCTTGGTATTGACAACGCGCCAGTCCTAGACGGCATTCTTCGGTCGGTATCGATACTGGTGTCGTTGCTGGTTTCGTGGTTGGTGTTCTGTTGGATGATCGCCCGATTGCCCAGGGAGCCAGTCAGATTCGGCAGCGTGGTTCGGGCGGCGCTGATCGCGGCAATCGGCTTCGAGTTGTTCAAGTTGGTCGCGTCGATTTTCCTGAAGTCCGTGTTGCACAGCCCCGCCGGCGCGACATTCGGGCCGGTGCTTGGCCTAATGGTATTCGCCTACATCACCGCGCGGCTGCTGCTGTTCGCCACCGCGTGGGCGGCGACGTCGACGGAAAATTCGCGGGTGGGGTCGGTAGAGCCACCCGAGCCCGCGGTCATCACCACGCGCGTGCAGGTGAACGACGGTCTCAAAGCGCGGCAGGCACTCGCCGCCGCCGCAGTGGGCGCCGTTGGCGCGCTTGGGCTTTCCCGACTGCTCCGACGCAACAACGATTAGCTGACCAGCTTCAGACCCACGATGCAGCCGACCACACCGGCGATCAAGACCAGCTTCACGGCCGATCCTGTCTCGTCACCGGTCAGCATCGCATAGCCGACGGTGAGCACCGCCCCGACACCCACCCAGACCGCGTAGCTCGTTCCGGTCGGCAGGCTGCGCATCGCGAACGCCAGCCCGGTCATCGAGAACACCAGCGCGACAGCGAAAACCGCCGAGGGCAGCACACGGGAGAAGCCGTCGGACCTGCTCAGAGCGGTCGCCCACACGGCTTCCAGAACCCCCGACGCCACCAACACCAGCCAGGCCATCATGCACCTTTCCTGCGCCGTCTTTTCGCTGGCCGGGTACGGTGCCCCTCGTCCGGTGTCAGTTGCTGACATGTCCGACGGTAGCAAACCGGTGCCTATCGGATAGTTGCAGTGCCGACGGCGACGGTGACGGCGGCGATGAAAATCACGCTGGTCAGAGCGACGTTACGGGGTTCGCGTAGGTAGGCGTGTGATCCGATGGCACCCACCATGACGATCGCGAAGCCGGCGGCTGCTGCCGGAGTGAGAAACTGCGCAATGCCCACCAGTCGGGGGACGAGTATCCCGACTGCGCCTAGCAATTCACACAACGCGGTGACGCGAATCACCGGCAACGGAAACGGCGCGACGCCGGTCTGGCCACTGGCAATGAGCTGATCTTTGGACCGGCTGATCTTCGCTGCGCCCGATCCGGCGAAGACGACGGCCAGTAACACCTGCAAGGTCCATAGCAGTGCGTTCATCGTGATCTCCCAAATTGATGGTCGTTTCACATGTATGACGCGGTGCCGCAGCGCAATGTGACAGTGCCGGCCGAAGTGGCCGGTCAGTTGTCGAGGCGCAGGCTCGGTCCGGTCAGATAGCGTTGCACGGTCGGCCCAATCCAGCCGACAACCTCTTCGGCGGGGGTTGACGCGATCGGTTCGAGCTTGAGTTGGTAACGCGCGAAAGCCAACCCCGCCAAGTGGCTGGCCACCAGCTCGACGCGCAACTCGGCATCGTCGACTCCGAACTCCGCGGCGATCCGCTGGGCGACCGGTCCGGCGATGGTGTCGTGCAGCACCTCTCGGGCCTGAGGCTGGATGGCCGCCGACCGCCACAGGGTCAGGAACGGCTCGAAGACGCCGCCTTCGTCCCAGTGCTCGAGGAAACGGCGTACCAGTCGCTCGCCGACGTCGTCGGCACCTTCGTCGAGCAGCGTGGCCAACTGGTGCAACGGGTGCTCGGGACCGGTCAGCGTCGATGCGCTGAACAACCCTTCCTTGCTGCCGAAGAAGTAATAGACCATCGCAACATCCACGCCCGCGTCCGCGGCGATCGCGCGCACGGTGGCTCGCTCGTACCCGTTGCGCATGAAACGTTCGCGTGCGGCATCGATGATCCGCTGGCGGTTCTGCTGGCCGGTCCGCCACCGACCCGGGCGCCGGGGCTCTGACATGCACAGCAGCATACTTCAACGCACGTTAACGTTAGGTCTTCGAGCGGCGTACTGTTGTTCTTCAACGAGGGTTGAAGTATCAGAAAGGAAGGAGCTAGAGATGGTTGCGGAAACTCGTGAACGACGGCTGTGGTGGCGGCATCTGATCTCGGTTCTGATCGCTCCGGTCACCATGTCGCTATTGATACCGGCGCTGATCCTGGACTGGGCCCACCTGCCGGATTACGGTTCGCCGCTGATCGCGGGGCTGGCGGCGGTCGGCGGCCTGTTGATCGCCGGCGGGCTGGGCCTGCTGGTCTGGACCGTGTTGCTGTTCGACCGAGAGGGTAAGGGAACGCTTGGCGTCGGCAAGGTGCTCGGAGAACCGGTCCACCTCGTCGTGCAGGGTCCGTACCGGCATGTGCGCAACCCGATGATCAGCGGTGTGCTGGCCATCCTGCTCGGCGAGGCGGCCGTCGCGGCGTCGGGTTGGCTGCTGCTGTGGTTTGCGATCTTCTTCGCGTGCCTCGCGACTTTCATCCGGTTCTGGGAAGAACCCCATCTCGCTCAGCGCTACGGCGACGAGTACGTCAACTATCGGCAGAACGTCCCGGCCTGGGTCCCCCGAATTTCGGCTTGGACGCCGAGCGCATAGGCGTACATCCGACATCACGCAGCAAGCGTCCGAGATGTTCGAGCGCACTGGCGAATTCGTGTTCCGACGGTGTGCCGTAACCGAGCACAAGTCCTGGTGTACCGCGCGATTTTCGATGCCAGAAGGGCGCCAAACCGGTAAGCGCGATCTGCCGTTCTTCAGCAGCGGCCAGCACATCACCCTCCGAAACTCCTTGTGGCAGCAGCACAACGGCGTGTAAGCCCGCAGCGATCCCGCGCACCGGCATGTTCGGCGCATAGCGGGCGAGGGTAGCCACGAGTGCGTCGCGGCGATGTCGGTAACGCCGCCGCATTCGTCGCACGTGTCGGTCGAGGGCGCCATTTTCGATCAACTCCGTGAACGCCAGTTGCGTCAGCACATCGCTGCCTCGGTCGGCGCGGCGCTTGGCCTCGACAACTGCCTCCATCAGGTCGGCGGGCAGCACCAGCCAACCCAGCCGAAGTCCGGGCGCCAGGCTCTTGCTGGCACTGCCGGCGTAGATGACCCGCTCAGGGGCAAGTCCCTGCAGCGCACCGATGGGGTGGCGGTCGTAGCGGAATTCGCCGTCATAGTCGTCCTCGACGACATAGGCGTCGCATTGAGTCGCGATCCGCACGAATTGCGCGCGGCGCTCGGCGGCCAATGTGGCGCCCAGCGGGGCCTGGTGGGCCGGGGTGAGGACCATCGCCGAAAGTGTTGGCGGGCTGAACCCTTGGGGGCGGGCCCCGTCGCCGTCGACGTCAATCGGAATGACGTCGAGCCCACTGGCGATGGCGGTCGCGCGGTGGTCCGGAAGGCACGGGTCCTCGATGGCGATCGCTCGCGCTCCGGCAGCGGCGAGTGTGTCACACACCAGCCGCAGACCCTGGGTGTATCCGCTGCAGATCACGATGCGCTCGGCGGTGGTGAGCACGCCGCGCACCCGGCCCAAATAATTCGCGAGTTCCGCGCGCAGTCGGTCGGATCCGCACGGGTCGAGTGGACCTAACTCCGCATGCGGCGTCACAGTGAAAGCGCGCCGCAGCGCACGGAGCCAATCCGCGCGAGGGAACATGCTGAGGTCGGGGCGTCCGAGGCGAAAGTCAGCGATGATGCGCGACGCAATCGGCGTGGCATCGATGCGCGGCTGGACTCCCGGTCCATGCGCCACCTCGGTTACGGCGCCCGGACGGGTACGCAGGTATCCCTCGGCGGTCAGTTGGGTGTAAGCCTCCACGACAGTTCCGCGCGCGAGGCCCAGTTGCGCAGCAAGCCCGCGCGACGACGGCAACCGCTCGCCGTGGGCTAGCCGCCCGTCCCGGATAGCCCGCCGCAGTGCATCTTCCAAAGCATTGCGCCGCCCTCGACCCGGCGGAATGTCGAGGTGCAAGTCGACTCCGGCAGCACCACTGGTCCATGAATCCGGCATGGAATTGGACCTTACAGGTGAACCGGTCACCTCGTAGCGTCGAATGCTGTGACGAGTTTCGTCGTGACTGGTCGGCGCCTTGACCGTAAGGCGAGTTTGACCGCGCAGATCAACGCCGCCCAACGTGCCGCGGAAACGCTGCTGCCGCCGGGTCGTCGGCTCCTCGACGACCCATACTCGCGATATTTCGTCCGCCACCCGCTGTTACGAGCGGTGCTGGCCCACCGGGTGGCGGCCGACGCGGCCATCCGCGTGTTCGATTGGCTGTGGGGCGGACTACATGCCCACATCGTGCTCAGGGTGCGCTATGTCGATGACGTATGTCGGGCAGCCATCAGCGATGGCGTCGATCAGCTGGTGCTGCTCGGTGCTGGGTTCGACAGCACCAGCCTTCGGTTGGCCGGGACCCCGGTGACCATCTTCGAGGTCGACGCGCCCACCACCCAACAGGACAAGCGTGCGGTGATCGGAAATGTCTCAGACAACCACAGAACAGTCTGGGTGCCATGCGATTTCGAGGACGGCGTGCTCCGCGGGCGATTGTTGGACAGCGGGTTTGACCCGGACCGACGAAGCGTGATCGCCTGGATCGGGGTGACCCCGTATCTGACCGGCCACGCGATCGATCAAACTCTTGCCGACCTCGCGACACTTTGCGCGCCCGGCAGCCATCTTGTGCTGGACTACATCGAAGCCGACGTCGCCACTGCAACTAGCCGGTGGAAAAGTGCTCGCCGGGTTGCCCGCCTTGTTGCACGGCGCGGTGAACCGTATCGCAGCGGCTTCACCGCAGCCGGCCTGGATAGTCTGCTTGCCGCCCATGGCTTCACCAGTCGCGAACACGCAAGCGTCTCCACACTCCTGCGGCGCTACGACCCGGCGTGCCGTCGCGGGCTCGCCGATCACGACTGGCTGGCAATCGCCTGCGCCCAGCGTGCTGCACCAACCAACCAACACACGAAATGAGAGAGATGAGGCTCTTGCTGGGCTCACCGACGATGACGGTAGTCGCCGCATGGGCGAGACTACGCCAACGCTAACCGCTCCCCACCCATTCGCCAGCGGCCATGACACCGATCACTCGCAAATCCTGGTTCAGTACAACAAGATTGGCGTCAGCACCGACGCGCAAACTGCCGACATCGCCGAGGCCGAGCGCCCGGGCCGGTGTCGTCGAGGTCATCTGCACCGCAGCGGCCAGCGCCGCGTCGCGGTCTGCGCCGAGGCCGGCCGCGGCCCGGAAAAGCTGGTCCATCGTCGCAGTGCTTCCGGCGATCGTCGAGGTTCCACGCACGCGCGCAGCGTTCCCGACGACCTCGATCTGCACTGTGCCGAGCCGAAATTCGCCGTCGCCTAACCCTGCCGCTGCGGTGGCATCGGTGACCAACGCCACCCTGTCGGCTCCCGCCGCCGCGATCACAGCTCGCTGCATTGCGGGGTGGACGTGTATGCCGTCGGCGATCAACTCGACGACTACCCTGCCATCCTCCAGCAACGCGAGCGCCGGACCGGGCTCGCGGTGATGCACGGGGCGCATCGCGTTGAATAGATGAGTGCCGACCGTCGCGCCGAGCTCGATGGCATGGCGGGTCTGCTCGTAGGTGGCATCCGTATGCCCAACGGCGACAACAACTCCGGCCGCGACAAAGTGGGAAATCGCATTGTCGCTCCCTCGGCGTTCCGGTGCCAAGGTGACCATCCGGATCGCGTTGCCGCCGACGGTCAACAGCGAGTCGATCTCAGCGAGTTCCGGGTCGCGCAGTTGCCGAGGATCGTGCGCGCCGCAACGTGCCACGCTCAGCCATGGCCCTTCCAAATGGATGCCGGCGACGACGCCCGCGCGGGTCGAATCGGCGAGTACACGCATCGCCCTGCGCAAGTCGCCGGGCGATGTCGTGACGATGCTGGCAATTGCGGTGGTGGTGCCGTGTCTGCGGTGAAACAGAGCCGCGCGCAGGATATCTGCGTCATTGCCGTCGGTGTATGACGCTCCGCCGCCACCGTGTGCATGGATATCGACGAATCCGGGTACTAGCAGCGCCTCGGGCATGTCGGCATCGGCCGGCCGCGGCGGCAGACCCGACCCGCAGCCTGCGATTCGTCCGTTCGAGGTTTCCACCCAACCGGGGCGGCACAGGCCATGTTCCAGTGCGACAGTGCCAGCGGCGATCAGCGACATGCCGGCACATCCGTTGCCGTGCTGGCGAATTCGTCAGGCCAACGGCCGTCGTTCTCCCAGAAGTGACGGATCTCTTCGAGTTGCCGACCTTTGGTCTCGGGAGCATACCGGTACACGAACCCAAACGCGGCGACCGCGAAAACGCCGAATGCTGCGAAAGTGCCTGCACCGCCAAGCGAGTGCAGCATCGTCAGGAATAGCCCGGCTACCACGGCGTTGGCTAGATGGTTGACGGTCAGCATCGCGCTGGAGCCCATCGAACGCAGCCGGGACGGGAAACTTTCCCCGGCGTAGACCCACACCATCGCGCCGAAGCCGAAGGTGAACCCCATCGTGAATACCAGCACGCCAATGAATCCGAAAATTGCGGGGGATTGCGCAGCGAATACGACGATCAGCGCTGCATCCGCAGCGATCATCATCGCGATGCCGGACAACAGAACCGGCCGCCGGCCCATCCGGTCGACCAGCGTTACGGAGACCAACACCGCGGCCAGCGCCGCGACCTGGACTATCGCCGGTAGCACCAGCAGCGAGAAGTTGCCACGGAAGCCCATCGCGCCGAATAGGCGGGGGCTGTAATAGACGATCGCGTTGATGCCGGTGATTTGAATGAAAAATCCGAGGCCGACGACAAAGACAGTGGCGCGCAGGTATGGCCGGTGCAGCATCTCGGCGAACGTGCCGCCGTGTTCTTCCTTTAGCGCAGCGCTGATTTCGGCGAGTTCATGTTCGACATCACCGTCGGGCTCCACCAGTTGGAGCGCCCTGCGGGCGTCGGCGACCCGGCCCTTGAGCACATACCACCGCGCAGTGTCGGGCATCCGCAGCATCACCAACGCCAGCAGTGCCGCCGGGATCGCGGCCAGCGCCAGCATCGCGCGCCAGTCGCGCGAATCGGCCAGCACGTAGCAGGCCAGGTAGCCGACGATGATGCCGAATACGGTTGCGACCTGGTAGCCGACCAGCAATGCGCCGCGTACGCGAGCCGGTGCGGATTCGGCCACGAACACCGGGACCACCACGACCGACACTCCGATGGTCATGCCCAGCAGTAACCGGGCGGTCAGCAGCATTGGCACCGAGTCCGACATCGCGCCCAGCAACGCGAAGACCGTATAGCCGATAGCCACCAGCACCATCGACCACCTGCGCCCGATCAGATTGGCGAGCATGCCGGCGCCCAACGCGCCGGCGATCTCGCCGAGCACCACTGCGGTCGTCACCAGCTCCTGTTGCCGTGTCGTCAGACCGAATTCGTCGGTGATGAACAGCATCGCACCGGCGATGTTGGATAGGTCGTAGCCGTAAACGATGCCCAGACTTGCTGCGGTGAGGCCTAGTAGTAGCCCATGCCGCCGGGTGCATTGTTTGTTGTTTTGGCCCACTGTCACCCTTTGCGACTACAAGCAGCAGCTCGGGTCCAGCGCCACGCAAAGCGCCTGTAACGCTTCCGGGCGCACCTTGTGAAAGACATTCATCCCACGGCGATCTGAAATCACCAGGCCTGCCTTACGCAGCTGGGTCAGGTGATGGCTGACCGTGGACTCACTCAAGTCGAGAATGGCGGCAAGCTCTCCGGAAATCTCCTCGCCGGCCGGGCAACTGAACAGATGCGCGATGATCTTGACTCGCACCGGATCGGCAAGGGCCTTCAAACGCAGCGCAATCTGCAACGCGTCGGTGTCGCTCATCGGTCCTGCTGCCACCGGGGCACAGCAGACCGGGGCGGTCGTATCGATGACCGGCAACGCTTTCGGCATCACACCATCTTGCCACATGCCTTGACATATATCGAAAAGGTCGGCATGCTAGGTCGCAAGTTCGATATATGTCTCACAAGTGGGAGGTTCGTGCCATGTCGCGGGTTCAGCTGGCGCTCAACGTTGATGACCTCGATCAGGCAATTGCATTCTACTCCAAGCTGTTTCGCACCGAACCGGCCAAACGCAAGCCTGGCTATGCGAACTTTGCCATCGCTGATCCGCCGCTGAAGCTGGTCTTGCTGGAGAACCCTCGCGAGGGTGGGACGCTGAATCATCTCGGGGTCGAGGTCGAATCCAGCGAGGTCGTGCACGCAGAGATCGCTCGGCTGAACAATGCCGAAATGTTCACCGAAGAGGAGATCGGCACTACCTGCTGCTTTGCGAAGCAGGACAAGGTTTGGGTCACCGGCCCCAGCGGAGAGCACTGGGAGGTCTACACCGTGCTCGCCGATTCCGACACCCACGGCGCGGCGCCAACACCGTGTGGTTGCCAGTGACTGAGACCACAACCGCAGCTGACGAAACCATCGCGGTGAGAAGGCTTTCCGCGTTGGATCGGCTATTGCCGGTGTGGATCGCGGTCGCGATGGCCACCGGGCTGCTGCTGGGACGATGGGCGCCCGGCTTCAACACGGCCCTGCAGGGAGTGCAGATCGACGGGATCTCGCTGCCCATCGCACTGGGACTGCTGATCATGATGTATCCAGTACTGGCCAAGGTGCGCTACGACCGGCTCGACACCGTCACCAGCGACCGCCGACTGCTGATCAGTTCGCTGCTGCTCAACTGGGTGCTCGGTCCTGCGGTGATGTTCACGCTGGCCTGGCTGATGCTGGCCGATCTGCCGGAATACCGCACCGGGCTGATCATCGTCGGTCTGGCCCGCTGCATCGCGATGGTCATCATTTGGAACGACCTGGCCCGCGGGGACCGTGAAGCCGCCGCCGTGCTGGTCGCGTTGAACTCGATCTTCCAAGTCCTGATGTTCGCCGCCCTGGGCTGGTTCTACCTCTCAGTGCTTCCAGGCTGGCTGCACCTTCCGCAAACCACCATCTCCACCTCGCCCTGGCAGATCGCCAAATCCGTGCTGATCTTTCTGGGCATCCCCCTACTTGCTGGATACCTGTCCCGCCGTTGGGGCGAAAAAACCAAGGGCCGGGACTGGTATGAGACTTGCTTCCTGCCGAAAATTGGGCCTTGGGCACTCTATGGTCTGCTGTTCACCATCGTGATCCTGTTCGCACTACAAGGCCACCAGATCACTACTCGCCCATGGGATGTCGCCCGCATCGCACTGCCACTTTTGGCCTACTTCGCCATCATGTGGATCGGCGGCTACCTTTCGGGTTCCGCACTCGGCTTGGGATATGAACGCACCACGACGCTGGCATTCACCGCCGCCGGCAACAACTTCGAATTGGCTATCGCCGTGGCAATCGCCACCTACGGCGCCGCTTCCGGCCAGGCCCTGGCCGGCGTCGTCGGGCCGCTCATCGAAGTGCCTGTGCTCGTCGCGCTGGTCTACGTCTCGCTCGCCCTGCGACCACGCCTATTCTCGTCCCCCGCAGTCACAGTCGATTCCGCCGGCAGCGCCCACCAATGAGCGGGAGGGCCCGCGTCCTTTTCGTCTGCGTGCACAATGCCGGCCGCTCCCAAATGGCAGCCGCGCTGCTAACCCATCTCGCCGGTGGTCGAATCGAAGTTCGCTCGGGGGGAACCGAACCCGCCGATCGCATCAACCCGGCCGCCGTCACGGTGATGGCTGAACTCGGTATCGATATCACCGCAGAGGACCCGAAAGTCGTGACCCCCGACGCGGTTGAGGCCAGTGACGTTGTGATCACCATGGGCTGCGGCGACAACTGCCCCTACTATCCCGATGTGTCCTACCGCGATTGGAAACTTGACGACCCAACCGGTCAACCGCTGGACACTGTTCGTGTCATCCGTGATGACATCGCCGAGCGCGTCCGCGCACTCATCGCCGAACTTCTGCCGACTTAGTTCTGCGGCCGGCGATTCATCGAGCGAGCAGCCATGATCAACCCGAGCACGATGACGGTACCGATCACCGCCACACCGACTCGTACCGGCAGCGCGTCGGCGGATGGCACAAACGTGGCCGCGTTCGTCGATGTCCCGGGAGCGGCGTCACCGCCGTTGGCGGATTTGGCCGCCACCGACGGGTCGGGTTCGATCAGCGTTCCCACCCGAGTGCCCGGCGCGGTCGCGAAGCCGTAATCGAGCAGATGCGCGGCCTGCTCCCACGGTGCAATCGGCTGCCGGGTGCCGTGCAACAGCACTGCCATCAGCCGGCGCCCGTCGCGGTTAGCCGCGCCCACGAAGGTCTGGCCCGCGTCGTCGGTGTAGCCGGTCTTGCCGCCCAGCGCACCCGGATAGTGGTAGAGCAGCTGGTTGTCGTTTTCCAGCTCGTAGCCAGGGCGGTCGGCATGCCCGGGGAAATCGAACTTCTCCGTGTGCACGATGTCAGCGAAAGTTGGGTTCTGCCAGGCATATCGGTAGAACAGCCCGATGTCGTACGCCGAGGTGCTCATGCCGGGTCCGTCCAGTCCGGACGGCGTCGCGGCCCGGGTGTCGCGGCCCCCGAGCTTGGCGGCCAGCGAGTTGATCTTTTCCAGCGCGACTTGCATGCCGCCCAGCTGCATCGCAAGCGCGTGCGCCGCATCGTTGCCGGAGTGCATCAGCAGCCCGTGCAGCAACTGGTTGACGGTGAAGGTGCCACCCGGGGCAACGCCGACCCGGGTGCCCTCCGCGGCGGCATCCTCGGGCGTGCCGTCGACGGTCTTGTTGAGGTTGAGCTCGCGCAGCGATTCCATCGCGACGAGCACCTTGATGACGCTGGCCGGGCGTTGGCGGCCGTGCGGGTCGCGGGCCGCGATGATCGCGCCGCTGTCCAGGTCGGCGACCACCCACGCCTCCGCGGAGACGTCGCCGGGCACCGGTGGGGTGTCGGCCGCGGTGACCACACCGCAGCCGCCCAACGCGTTACCACCGATCGGCGACGGGGGCACCGGCAATGGCATGGGCGGGTCACCGGCCTGCGGGACTTCCGACGAGTCCACGGCCGGCGGGGTGGCCACCTTGTACGGGCAGCTGTCGGGTGCGGGACCGGATCCGACAGCGGGCTCGGCAAGCGCGATCGGCACGCCGAGGACGACGGGCGTCGCAGCCAGGAAAGCCGCTGCTACCAGGCATGACGCAGTACGTAAGAGAGCCATCGTTTGTGCAGAGTAGGCGATCAGCGGCCCGATTTCGGGGAGCCGCGCTGTGACTGGTGTTACAGAAGTTACAAATCCAGGTAACACACGCCCGGGCCGGCGATGCGGCCCAGCCACAGCCGTCCGGGCGTTTCCACAACTCCGGTGGCCAGGCCGAAGACCGGATGCTGGGTGCGTAGCTGGGTCACGACATGGCCGTCGTCGGGGTCGAACGCGATCACCCAAACCGTCGGCTTCGGGTTCGGCAGCCAGCGGTAGGGCAGCCGCCACAGCAGCGAGCGGATCACCGGGGCGCGGGGGCCCAGCCATTCGCTGAGCTTGTTGCGCTCCGAGACCATCGCGACCCAAATCCTGCCGTCGAGACCGGTCGCGATGTTGTCGGGGTAACCGGGCAGGTCGGTGGCCAGCGGAGTGATCGAGCCGGCCCGGCTTCCGGTGAGCCAGTACTTGGACAGTCGGCAGCCGGTGGTCTCGGCGAACACCACCGCCGACTCGTCGGCGGTCAGCGTCACGCCGTTGGCAAACTGCAGACGCGACGCCAGGATGCTGACCGTGCCGTCGGGATCACGCCGGAACAGCGAACCGGTCGCACGTCCCTCGACAACGGCGCCCTTGTAGTACTCGTAGTGGAATCGGCTGGTGGACTCGGTGAAAAAGATTGTGCCGTCCGATGATTCGACGACGTTGGAGCAGAATGTCAGCGCCCGTCCGGCCACCTCGGCGACCAGCGTCTCTAACGTTCCGGCGGAAGGGTCGTATCGCAGCAGGCCGCGGTGGCTGTCGCAGATCAGCAGCCGGCCGTCGCGGGCGACCGCCAAGCCCAGCGGTCGGCCGCCGGTGTTGACCATCACCCGGGTCGAGCTGCCGTCCGGGGTGATCCGGACGATGCGGCCGTCCTCGACACCGGTCCAAATGTTGCCTTCGGCGTCGGCGACGACGTCCTCGGGGGCGGTGCCGGGTAGCTCAACCACGTGCAGCGCGGCGGTGAGGTCAGGTTCGGGCAATGGCCGTGAGGGCGGTGGCTGCCAGCGGATCGGGTCGATCGGCGGCTTGCTCACAGATGGCTCCCAACCTCTGTCAGCACGCTGCGCAGAATCGATTCGATGGTGTCGAACTCGGCTTGGCCGCTGATCAGCGGCGGCGCCAACTGGATGACGGAATCGCCGCGGTCGTCGGTGCGGCAGTACAGCCCGGCCTCGAAGAGCGCCGACGACACATGGCCGAGCAGCGCGCTGCGTTCGGCGTCAGTGAAAGTTTGCTTGGTTGCCTTGTCCTTGACCAGTTCCACACCATAGAAGTACCCCTCGCCGCGGACATCGCCGACGATGGGCAAGTCATACAGCTTTTCCAGGGTGGCACGGAACACCGGTGCGTTTCGTTCGACGCGCTCGTTGAGACCCTCGCGCTCGAAGATGTCGAGGTTGGCCAGCCCGACGGCGGCCGACACCGGGTGGCCGCCAAATGTGTAGCCGTGCGGGAACATCGTGCTGCCGTCGTTGAATGGCTCGAACAGGCGCTCGCTGGCGATCATCGCGCCGATCGGCGAGTAGCCCGACGTCATCCCCTTGGCGCAAGTGATCATGTCGGGCACGTAGCCGAAGTCGTCACAGGCGAACATCGACCCGATCCGGCCGAACGCGCAGATCACCTCGTCGGAGACCAGCAGCACGTCGTAGGCGTCGCAGATCTCCCGCACCCGTTCGAAATAGCCTGGGGGAGGCGGGATGCTGCCGCCCGCATTCTGCACCGGTTCCAGGAACACCGCGGCGACGGTGTCGGGCCCTTCGAACTCGATCGCTTCAGCGATCCGGTCGGCGGCCCATTGCCCGAAGGCTTTGATGTCGGCGCTAAACGGTTCCGGCGCGCGGTAGAAGTTGGTGTTGGGCACCCGAAATCCGCCGGGTGTCACCGGTTCGAACGGCGCCTTGTACTTCGGCAGCCCGGTAATGGCCAGGGCGCCCTGGGTGGTGCCGTGGTAGGCGATCGATCGCGAAATCACTTTGTGCTTACCGGGTTTGCCGGTCAGCTTGAAGTACTGCTTGGCCACCTTCCACGCGGTCTCGACGGCCTCGGTGCCGCCGGTGGTAAAGAACACCCGGTTCAAATCGCCGGGGGCGTAATGCGCCAGACGCTCGGCAAGCTCGATCGCGGTCGGGGTGGCATATCCCCACAGCGGGAAGAACGCCAGCGTGCTGGCCTGCCGAGCGGCCACCTCGGCAAGTTCGCTACGACCATGGCCGACTTGCACAGTGAACAGACCGGACAGCCCATCGAGATAGCTCTTGCCGCGGTCATCGAAGATCGTGACACCCTCGCCGCGAGCGATGATCGGCGGCGTGATGCCCGGGCCATGCCGGGCGAAGTGCAGCCACAGGTTGTCAGTCATCTTGCGCTGAGCGTAGCGCTAGGCTCGACACTGTGACCGCAGCGCAGCAGGTCAGTGAGTTCGAAGAGCTACGGCCGCACCTCATGTCGGTCGCCTACCGGCTGACCGGCACCGTGGCCGATGCCGAGGACATCGTCCAGGATGCCTGGCTGCGCTGGCACGGCCAGGATCAAACGATCGCTGACTTGCGGGCGTGGCTGACCACCGTGGTGAGCAGGCTGGGCCTGGACCGGTTGCGCTCGGCCGCGCATCGTCGTGAGACCTACACCGGAAACTGGCTGCCCGAACCGGTGGTCACCGGGTTCGACGAGGCCGATCCGCTGTCGGCTGTGGTGGCCAACGAGGACGCCCGGTTCGCGGCGATGGTGGTACTGGAGCGGCTGTCGCCCGATCAGCGGGTCGCGTTCGTGCTGCACGACGGATTCGCGGTGCCTTTCACGGAAGTCGCTGAGGTGCTCGGGACCAGCGACGCCACCGCGCGGCAGTTGGCGTCGCGGGCCCGCAAGGCCGTCGCCGCCGAGCCGCCGCCGGAACCAGACCCCTCGCACAACGAGGTGGTCGGCCGGCTGATGGCCGCGATGGCCGCCGGCGACTTGGAGGCCGTAGTGGCGCTGCTACATCCGGATGTGGTGTTCACCGGCGATTCAAATGGCAAGGCGCCCACGGCAGTCCACGTTATCAACGGGGCGGACAAGGTGGCCCGATTCATCTTCGGTCTGGCCAGCCGATACGGCCCGGCATTCTTCACGGCGAATCAGCCGGGCCTGGTCAACGGTGAACTGGGCGTCTACACCGCGGGCAGCCCCGGCGACGACGAGCACTGGGAAATGCTGCCGCGGATTCTGGCGATAACCGTGCGTGACGGAAAGGTCTGCGCGCTATGGGATATCGCCAATCCGGACAAGTTCACTGGTTCTCCACTGCGGCGGCCCATGGAACACGGCACGCGTCACCGGAATTGAAGCCCTGCTCGGTGATGCCCAGTGCGGTGTTCATCCGCGCCCGCATGTTCTCCACGCCGATCTGATAGCTCAGCTCGATCACCCCGTTGTCACCGAAGCGGGTGCGCAGGTCGGCTACCTGCTCATCGGTGACCGTGTGTGGGTCGGTGGTCATCGCGTCGGCATAGGCGATCGCGGCCCGCTCATCATCGGTGAATCGCGGTGACGTGGCGTAGTTCTCGATGTCCTTGAGTCGCTCCATATCCAGGCCGTCGAGGCGCTGCAGCATCGACCCGAAATCGACGCACCACGAGCAGCCGACGGTGCGCGCAGCCCAAAACACGGCCAGCTCACGCGCGCTCGTGGGGAGCTTGCGTGAGGCGGATTGCAGCATGGTCTCGTGCACGGCGTTGGCGATCAGCAACCGCGGGTGGTGCGCGGCTACCGCGAACGGCTCAGGGACTTCGCCAAAGCGGCGTTTCGCGTACCGGTACATGGCGCGGATCAGCCAGTTGGCCCGTTTCGGAGGCAAGGGTTCGATGCGGGTTTTCTGTGTCATACCAGTCAGACGAGATACCCCGCGAATGTGTGACGGTCGCTGGGCCGCGAGCTGACGTTGGTCACGTACTCGCGCACTGGCCGGTCGGCACCCCGGGTCGGTGGCTGGCTCAGGCTTGCGTTGGTCTGGTATCGGCGGGGCTCGGTCTCCAGCGCCGGCGTGCGGTTCACAATAATAGTGAACGGAGCTGTCTACTAGCTTATTCCCGCATGTGTAGGAGCTGTGCAGGTGCCGGTGAGGGGTCATTGGCGAATATGCAGCTAGCCGCACTCTCGACGCCGAACGTGCGGCTAGCCGCACTCTCGCGGCCGATGTCAGCGGGTGAACATCAATGCGCGCTTGACCTCTTGAACCGCCTTGGTCACTTCGATACCGCGTGGGCAGGCCTCGGTGCAGTTGAACGTGGTGCGGCAGCGCCACACCCCGTCGACCTCGTTGAGGATGTCGAGGCGTTCGGCGGCGGCCTCGTCGCGGCTGTCGAAGATGAATCGGTGCGCGTTGACGATGGCCGCCGGACCGAAGTAGCTGCCCTCGTGCCAGAACACCGGGCAGCTGGTGGTGCACGCCGCGCACAGGATGCACTTGGTGGTGTCGTCGTAGCGCGCGCGATCGGTTTGGCTTTGGATCCGCTCCCGGGTCGGCGGGTTGCCGCTGGTGATCAGGTAAGGCTTCACCGCGCGGTAGGCCTCGAAGAACGGCTCCATGTCGACCACCAGATCCTTCTCCACCGGCAGCCCGCGGATCGGCTCGACCGTGATGGTGAGCGCCTTGTCCGCCTTTTTGGGAAGCAGGTCGCGCATCAGCACTTTGCATGCCAGTCGGTTGACGCCGTTGATTCGCATCGCGTCGGATCCGCAAACGCCGTGCGCGCAGGACCGCCGGAAGGTGAGCGTGCCGTCGAGGTAGCTCTTGATGTAGATCAGCAGGTTGAGCAGCCGGTCGGTAGGCAGGCAGGGTACCCGAAAGCTCTGCCAGCCATTGGAATCGGCGTACTGGTCCGGGTTTTCCGGATTAAACCGTGCGATCCTCAGCGTCACCATCACCGAGCCCTCAGGGATTGCGGGCAACGGTGGATCCTCGCTTGGCGCGGTCTCGACAACCGAACTCATCAGTACTTCCGTTCCTTTGGCTCGTAACGGGTTTGCACCACAGGCTTGAAATCCAGCCGTATGTCGCTGAGCAGGTTGGTGCCCTGCTTGTACGCCATGGTGTGGCGCATGTAGTTGACGTCGTCACGGTTCGGATAGTCCTCGCGGGCATGACCACCGCGGGACTCCTTGCGATTCAAGGCACCGACCACGGTGACTTCGGCCAGCTCAAGCAGGAAGCCCAGCTCGATGGCTTCCAGCAAGTCACTGTTGAAGCGTTTTCCTTTGTCGTGCACGGAGATCCGGGAGTAGCGCTCTTTGAGTGCGTGAATGTCGGTGAGCGCCTGCTTGAGGGTCTCCTCGGTGCGGAACACTGCGGCGTTGTTGTCCATCGTCTGCTGCAGTGCTCCGCGGATGTCGGCGACGCGCTCGTTGCCGTGCTCCGACAGGATGTCGGCCACCCAACCGACCACCATCGCTGCCGGCTCGTGCGGCAGTTCGGCGAAGTCGTGGCCCAGGGCGTAGTTTGCCGCAGCGATTCCGGCCCGCCGGCCGAAGACATTGATATCCAGTAGCGAGTTCGTGCCCAGCCGGTTGGCGCCATGCACCGAAACGCACGCGCACTCGCCGGCCGCGTACAGGCCGGGCACGGTAGATGTGTTGTCCCGCAACACTTGTCCGGTAATCGTTGTCGGTATGCCGCCCATCACGTAATGGCAGGTTGGGTAGACCGGGACCAACTCTTTGACGGGGTCCACACCAAGGTAGGTGCGGGCAAATTCGGTGATATCGGGGAGCTTTGCCTCCAGCACATCCTCGCCGAGGTGACGGACGTCGATGTAGACGTAGTCCTTGTGCGGGCCCGCGCCGCGGCCCTCCAGCACTTCCAGCACCATCGAGCGGGCGACGATGTCGCGCGGCGCCAGGTCGACGATTGTCGGGGCGTAGCGCTCCATGAACCGCTCGCCTTCGCCATTGAGCAGGCGACCACCCTCACCGCGCACGGCTTCAGAGATCAAGATGCCCAGCCCGGCCAGGCCGGTCGGGTGAAACTGGTGAAACTCCATGTCCTCCAACGGAAGTCCCTTGCGGAACACGATCCCGATGCCGTCGCCGGTCAACGTGTGCGCATTGGAGGTGGTCTTGTACATCCGGCCCGACCCGCCGGTTGCGATCACGACGGCCTTGGCGTGGAAGACGTGGATTTCGCCGGTGGCCAGCTCGTAGGCGACAACGCCGGTGGCCACCGGGCCGCTTGGCGTTTGGGTGAGCACCAGGTCCAGCGCGTAGAACTCGTTGAAGAACTCGACGTCGTGCTTGACGCAGTTCTGGTAGAGCGTCTGCAAGATCATGTGGCCGGTGCGGTCGGCGGCGTAACAGGCCCGGCGTACCGGGGCCTTGCCGTGGTCGCGGGTGTGCCCGCCGAAGCGGCGCTGATCGATACGGCCTTCTGGGGTGCGGTTGAACGGCATCCCCATTTTCTCCAGGTCCAGCACGGCGTCGATGGCTTCCTTGCACATCACCTCTACCGCGTCCTGGTCGGCGAGATAGTCACCGCCCTTGACGGTGTCGAAGGTGTGCCATTCCCAGTTGTCGTCTTCGACGTTGGCCAACGCCGCACACATGCCACCCTGGGCAGCGCCGGTGTGGCTACGGGTCGGGTAGAGCTTGGTCAGCACTGCCGTGCGGGCCCGAGGTCCGGCCTCGACGGCTGCCCGCATTCCGGCACCGCCCGCGCCGACGATCACCACGTCGTAACGGTGTTGGGAGATCACGGCTTGGCCTTTCACGAAATGTTCGGATCAAATGTCAGCAGCACATAGGTCCCCAGCACCAGCGTGAACACCATCGACAACGCAAGCAGGGAGTTCAGCCAGAAGCGGGTGGAATCCTTGCGGCTGTAGTCGTCGATGATCGTGCGCAGACCGTTGCCGCCGTGCAACTGCGCCAGCCAGAGCAGCAGCAGGTCCCAGGTCTGCCAGAACGGCGAGTGCCAGCGCTGCGCCACGTAGTTGAAGTCGATGCGGTATACACCGTCGTCCCACATCAGCATCACGAACAAGTGCCCGAGCGCCAAGACCACCAGCACGATGCCGGAAAACCGCATGAACAGCCAGGCGTATTTCTCGAAGTTGGGCATGCCGGCGCGCCGGCGCGGCGCGCGCGGATTGTCCAGACCGGCCGGACGGTCGTGGCTGCGCTGCCGTATGGGTGCGACCTGGCCACGGCTGGTTTGAAGGTCAGGGGAGCTCATCGGAAGTGTTCCGACATGTGCATGCCGACTACCACTGTCGCCGGCACCATCACCAGTAGCCACACGATGCCGATCGCCCATAGCATCAGCCGCTGATAGCGAGTGCCCTGCGCCCAGAAGTCGATCAGGATGACACGGATCCCGTTGAGCCCGTGATAGAGCACCGCGGCCACCAGTCCGAGTTCCATCAAGCCGACGATCGGTGTCTTGTAGGTCGTGATGACTTCGTTGTAGGTTTGCGGGCTCACTCGAACCAGTGCGGTGTCCAGCACATGCACGAACAGAAAGAAGAAGATCGTCGCCCCGGTGATGCGGTGCAGCACCCACGACCACATACCTGGATCGCCGCGGTAGAGGGTTCGTCGTAGCCGCCGTGCGCGCGAAGATCCGTCTCCCGGTGTCGGCGTAGCGGGATTCGCAGATGTCGTCGTCGTCATCAGCGCCTCAACTTCTCGTGCGGGGCTGTAGGTGGGACTCCCGGGTGGGACTCTAAACCCATTCTTGCTGTCAAAGGACCCGCTTCGTGTCCACCAACGCTTTCCAGCGCGAAGAATCTAGGGTTGCCTTGTGAATTAGCCGACAGTGAACGAGGTAACCCGATGCTTTCTCGACACGCGTGGTATCGCGACCGTGACCGACACGATTAACTGGAATTTGCTGCGGGACAAGGCTATCCAAGCAGCGCAGAGAGCCTACGCGCCATACTCAGGTTTTCCCGTGGGTGCTGCGGCGTTGGTCGACGATCAGCGGATAGTCACCGGTTGCAATGTGGAGAATGTCTCATATGGCCTGGGTCTCTGTGCCGAGTGTGCCGTGGTGTGCGCGCTGCATTCGACCGGCGGCGGCAGGCTGCTGGCGTTGGCATGCGTCGACGGGGGCGGCAGGGCGCTGATGCCATGCGGCCGGTGCCGTCAGGTGTTGCTGGAACACGGCGGGCCCGAGCTGCTCATCGATCACCCCGATGCACCCCGACGGCTGGGCGACTTGCTGCCCGAGCCGTTCGGACCGGACGACCTCCGGTGAGCCGCGCCGCGACGATGCAGTGGGGGCACCCCCAGCCGCGAAGCGGCGATGGGGACCAAGCGACGAGGAGGAGCAGCGCTGGTGACCTATGACGCGCCCACCGTAATCACAACCAAACGCGACGGCGGGCGGCTGTCGGATTCCGCAATCGATTGGGTCATCGACGCCTACACCAACGGTCGGATTGCCGACGAGCAAATGTCGGCGCTGTTGATGGCGGTTTTCCTGCGCGGCATGGACTACGGCGAGACCGCGCGGTGGACGGCGGCGATGGTGGCCTCCGGTGAGCGAATGGATTTCACCGAATTGCGCCGTGACGGTCATCCGCTGCCGACGGTGGACAAGCACTCCACCGGCGGGGTCGGAGACAAGATCACGCTGCCGCTGGTATCGGTGGTCGCGGCGTGCGGCGCCGCTGTGCCGCAGGCGTCGGGTCGTGGACTCGGCCACACCGGCGGCACCCTGGACAAGTTGGAATCCATCGCCGGCTTCACCGCAGATCTGACTAATGAACAAGTGCGCCAACAACTTTGCGACATCGGCGCGGCGATCTTTGCGGCCGGCCGGCTAGCGCCCGCCGACGCGAAGCTCTACGCGCTGCGCGATATCACAGCCACTGTCGAGTCGCTGCCGTTGATCGCGAGCTCGGTGATGAGCAAGAAAATCGCAGAGGGGGCGGGCGCACTGGTGCTCGATGTCAAGGTCGGTTCCGGTGCGTTGCTCAGCTCGACATCGCAGTGCCGTGAGCTGGCCGAAACCATGGTGGCGCTCGGCGCCGAACACGGGCTTCCTGTCCGCGCGGTGTTGACCGACATGAACAGCCCGCTCGGCGGGGCCGCGGGCAACGCGCTCGAAGTCGCCGAAGCACTGGAGGTGCTGGCCGGCGGCGGTCCGCCCGATGTGGTCGAGTTGACCCTGCAGCTGGCCGGCGAAATGCTCGAGATCGTTGGCATCGACGATCGGGATCCAGCGCAGACGTTGCGCGACGGCACCGCGATGGACCGATTTCGCGCGCTGATCACCGCGCAGGGCGGTGACTTGTCCATACCGTTGCCGGTTGGTAAGTACTCCGAAACCGTGACCGCTGACCGGGGCGGCACAATGGGCGATATCGACGCGATGGCAGTGGGGCTCACGGTGTGGCGGCTCGGAGCGGGCAGGTCCCGTCCGGGCGAGCTGGTCCAGCCCGGCGCAGGGATTCAGATTCACCGCCGTCCCGGCGAGCCGGTGGCCGCTGGCGAGCAGCTGTTCACGCTGTATACCGATACTCCCGAACGCTTCGAGTCTGCGATGGCCGAGCTGGCCGCGGGCTGGAGCGTAGGCGATGCACCGCCCGTCCGGCGACCGCTGATCATTGATCGGATCGACTGATGACCACGCCACTGAGCTTGGAGGCAATCAAGCGGGCGCCCAAGGCGCTGTTGCACGATCATCTCGACGGCGGTTTGCGCCCGGCTACCGTCATCGACATCGCCGGCCAGACTGGCTATGACGGCCTGCCGGCCACCGACGTCGACGGGTTGACACGGTGGTTTCACACGTCGTCGCACAGCGGATCGCTGGAGCGCTACCTCGAGCCGTTCTCCCACACCGTGGCGGTGATGCAGACTCCCGAGTCGCTGCACCGGGTGGCCTACGAGTGTGTGGAGGACCTGTCCACCGACTCGGTGGTCTACGCGGAGGTGCGGTTCGCCCCTGAACTGCACATCAACCGCGGACTCTCTTTCGACGCCGTCACCGATGCCGTGCTGGCCGGTTTCGCGGACGGGGAGAAGGCAGCCGCTGCAGCGGGGCGACCGATCGTCGTACGGTGTCTGGTCACCGCGATGCGCCATGCTGCGCTGTCCCGCGAAATCGCCGAGCTTGCGATCCGATTCCGCGACAAGGGCGTGGTTGGTTTCGATATCGCCGGGGCGGAGGCCGGTTATCCGCCCACCCGGCACCTGGACGCGTTCGAATACATGCGAAACAGCAACGCCCGCTTCACGATTCATGCCGGTGAGGCCTTTGGTTTGCCGTCTATCCACGAGGCGATCGCGTTCTGCGGCGCCGACCGGCTCGGGCACGGGGTGCGGATCGTCGACGACATCGATGTCGCCGACGACGGCGCGGTGCGTCTGGGCCGATTGGCATCGATATTGCGGGACAAGCGGATTCCGTTGGAGCTGTGCCCCAGCTCCAACGTCCAAACCGGCGCAGTTAACAGCATCGCCGAGCATCCGTTCGACCTGCTCGCGCGGGCTCGGTTCCGGGTCACCGTCAATACCGACAACCGGTTGATGAGCGACACGTCGATGAGCCAGGAAATGCTCGTGCTCGTCGACGCTTTCGGCTACGGGTGGACCGACCTCGCGCGGTTCACGATCAACGCGATGAAGTCGGCGTTCATTCCGTTTGACGAGCGGTTGGCGATCATCGACGAAGTCATCAAACCGCGCTTTGCGGTCCTGATCGGCTAATGTCGTCGCCGACTTGCGGCGCTATTCGCGCCTTAGCCGCGACTCTCACACAAATGTCGTCGCCGACTTGCGGCGCTATTCGCGCCTTAGCCGCGACTCCACGAACTGCTCCAGCTCTTCCCACGCCCGCACGGCCTCGGCATACGGAGGCGCGGGTTTGCTCACCGCGTCGGGTTCGAGGACACAGGCCACCAACTTGCCCAACGGGCGCTCCGTAGCGAGCGCTTTGTCGGCGGTGTTGTCCTCGGCGTAGTCCCCGACATCGCGTAGCAACTCGACGGCCAGATCAAGCTGTTCACGGTCCACTGCATCCGGCCCGGCGGCCAAATCGTCGGCCAGCCCGTTCAGGACGTAGCCGTTGTCGTGGGTCACGTCGATCCGCAGCGAGCCGTCGGTTGCCGCGGTGCGGATGTCGTCGTAGGTGCTCAGCTCGGACAAATCGTGGTCGCGCTCGTCGGCGAGATATCTGGCCAGGGCCCGCTCCGAGGCGAACACGCTGATTCGACCGTTGCGGCCCAGGAAGATCGGGCGGTCGTCGAAATAGCAGCGCAGCGTGTACAAGCTGCGTCCGCCGATCATGATCCGGATCGGGTCGATACCGACTTTCGCCCAGAAGTCCTCGTCGCCGCCGAGCACAGCCTCGTCGCCGGTGGACTGAGCCTCCTCGGCGACTTCGGCGGCAGCATCGTCGGCGGACTCTGTCTGTTCCTCCTCGGCGCTTTCCTCGTCGAGGTCCTCTTCCTCGAGCGGCTCGGCCAGCTCGGCCGCGGCGACTTCGGACACGGCGCTATCCACGTCGGGAACGGTGATGATCTCGTCCAGCGCGGCGAGCACCTGGTCCCAGCTTCGTCCGACGATTTCGGCGATCCCATTCCAGCGCTTGAGACCCGCTTTGCCGGTGAAGTGGCCGATTCCGCCGCCCAGCGTGCCCAAGGTCGGGTTGCCGTTGAAAAACTTCATCACCGCCGGCAGCTCGCAGACCGACCCGATGGACGAGACGATCGCCAACGTGTTGGCCAGCGCCGTCACCGACTCCTCGGTCGGTTTTTCCGCAACCAGCTCTTCAACCGCGATCAGGTCGAATTGCTTGTCGTCGGCGGGCTCGAGCTTGTGGGCGTTGGCCTCGGTCAGCCGTTTCCACCCCGGGTGGTCCACCAGATCGTTGTCGGTGTCGGTGCGCACGAATGCCACCAGGTCAGCGGCCGTCTCAAAGCCGTAGAGGTCCTCGTCCTTACCCAGAAACGCCTCCCACTCGTCACCCGCGTCGCGCCAGCGGGGCGCCCACACCGTGTAGCGGTCACCGTCGGTCAGGCTCAAGCGGATCGGCACGAGGTCAGCAGCCATGCGGCACACAATAGCGACGGCCCGCGCGGCCGACGGACCCCAGCCCGCGGTTAGCCGCCCCAGATGTCGGTGATCCCGGGTGCTCTGGCTGCAAGGCCGAGCTTGGGCAGGTCGTACATCTGCTCGAGCGTGGACAACACGTTGTAGTGGCTGATGGTCTCGGTGTAGGTACCCGGCTTGACGTTCGCTCCGTAGATCACCGTGGGAATTTGATTCCGCGAGCTGTTGTCGTCCTCGTCCCAGGTCAGGATCAGCAAGCTGTTGTTGGCTTTCGCCCATTCCGCGTACTGCGACAAGTTCTGATACAGCCACGCATCGCCCTGGGCGATCGTGCCGTCGTGCATGTCATTGTCGCGGTTGGGGGTGACGAATGCGACCGTTGGCAGGCTGGTGTAGTTCGCTGGGGCAGGAAAGGCGGAAAACGGCAGCGAGTAGTTGGCCGGGATGTTGCTGAAGCTGACCCAGGGCACGTGTTTGCGCGCGTACTTCCCCGCCTTGCATTCCGTCGAACCAACCGCAGGCAAGCTCTCTGCGAAGCCCACGAATGTGTGACCGGTGGCGAGCAATTGCGAGCCGAGGTTGGGCGTGTTGCCCGCATTGACCGGGCAGACGTTGTCGTTGACCAGCGTGTTGCCGGCGAACAAGGCGTAGTAGTTGGGTTCGCTGGGGTGCACCTCGGCGAACGACTGCGCCATCATTGCGCCGTTGGCGGCCAGCTGGTTGATATAGGGCGCGGCCTTGTTTCCGATGATGTTGTTCTGCGAGCGATTTTCTTCCACCACGACGACGACGTGCGCGGGGGTGGGAACCGACGCCGCCTCGAAGTCCACCGGACCCTCGTGGATTTGATGAGTCGACGGCCACGACATCAATGCAGTGGAAACCGCCAGGACGCCGAATAGGCTGACCGCTCGATATCGTTTGCCGTTTCGCCATGGTCGGCGCCGCATGGCGGGAGTATATGGTTCCTGCGCCCGCGCATTGGCTCACGTACACGCGTGTCGAGCCCGGACACGCGGCAAACAAATTTGCGAATCACGTCATGACGGATGCCCGAACAAGACATGATGTTTGCCAATCGCCCGGCCGGGGAGGATCGAGCGCGATCCATCACTCAATCCTCGGCTGGCGGATTATGCCGGGGAGGTCGCGATGTCAGATTCGAGGTTGCGGTCCTTGGCGATCGCCTGTGCGGCCGTCACAGGCGCCTTGTCGATAGGAATGTGGGCCTTCCCGTCGGAGATGAAGGCGATCATCGCCGAAGCCAAGCTGCTGGCCAACGAAGGCTGGATCATGAGCGGCACCGGCGTCCCGACACCCGACCAGAACTACATCGACTCAGTTGAATCGCTTTACCTCAGCCAGTTCAGCAACTACACCTTCCAGGGCCTGACCACGCCTGAGCAGTTTTGCCCGATCATCTGCAACCCCAGCGAGCCTGATCTCACCTTCGGCCAGTCGGTCAACGAGGGCGTTACCGACCTGAACAACGTGATCGTCCCGGCGCTGCAGGGCGGAAACAACGTTGCGGTGCTCGGCTACTCGCAGAGCGCAACCGTCGCCACCGTGGAGGTGAACAACCTGCTCGACAACACTCCGCCCGGAGTTGACCTGAGCCATTTGAACGTCGTGCTGCTCGGCGACCCCAATAGCCCGATCGGCGGGATCCTCGACCGGTTCCCATTCCCCGACGGCGTCGGCGCTTTCAGTTTGAGCCCTGAGCCGCAACACGTTCCGTTCCTCGGTATCCCGCTGGGCTTGGCCGACACCCCAACCACCGGCATTGCCAGCGACATCTACACCGGCGAATACGACGGCTGGGCCAACTTCCCCGAGGACCCCAGCAACCTCTTCGCCGACCTCAACGCGCTCATCGGCATACAGACCGTGCACCCGTTCTATCCGGACCCGACTCCCGGTGTGAACCTAGACACCACCAACATGGTTGATCTCGGGACGATCGGCAGCGCTCACTTCTACGACATTCCCGCACCGCTGCCGACGCTGGCGTTCATGTTCGACGGTGGACCTGCCGGGCACTTCTTTTACGATTTCTTCTCCCCGTCCGCGATCTTGTCTGACGACTGGGCCTACGGAAACCCGGGCGACCCGGGTGCCGGTTTCGCAGTCAACGGGGTCGACCCGATTGGTGTCGTCGGTCCCTGGCAGGTCGATGCGACCGGCCAGTTGATGGCCTCCGGCGTCGACGGGTTCATCCCGAAGATGGATCCGCTGCAGATGCTGGCCGGCATGGAGTATGCCGGGGTGCAGTCGTTCGTCGGCCCGATCAACGACCTGCTGCAGGATGCGGGGCAGGCGCCGCTATCGCAGTCGGTCGTCGACTCGCTGCTGTCGGGCTATGACGCCACCAACCAACTGGACGCGTCGCTGCTGACCAACTGGATTGACCTGACGGCGAGCATGCCGTCTTTGGGCCCGGACGCGATCTTCGATGGTGCGCCGCTGATTTCCGGGCAGCCGCTGATCGACCTCGTTGGCTTCGGTTTCGACGCCTTCAACTTCTTCGGCGCCTAAGTCGCATCAGCCACTGCCGCAACAGCAACTGGCCTGCACGCCTTTTCCGAAAAGAGGGCGCATGTGATATCACCCGTCGCTCGCCGGGCACGTGATATCGCATGCGCATTCAAATCACACAAGGCACTATGCCCTAGGCGAGGGCCTTCTGAGACGGATGGGATTCAGCCGGGGCGTAGGGTCATGCCCCGTGGATGTCCGTGTCGTTGACCACCCGCTGGCGACGGCCCGGCTGACCACACTGCGCGACGAGCGCACCGACGATGCGACGTTTCGCGCCGCGCTGCGCGATCTGACTCTGATGCTGGTCTACGAGGCCACCCGTGACGCGCCCAGCCAGACCGTCACCGTGCGCACCCCGCTGGCCGAGACGGCGGGCACCCGATTGGCGAAACCGCCATTGGTGGTGGCGGTTTTGCGAGCCGGACTGGGCATGGTCGATGCGGCGCTCACCCTGGTACCGGAAGCGCGAGTGGGGTTCGTCGGCGTCGCCCGTGACGAGCAGACCGCTTTGGCCACACCATATTTGGAGTCGCTGCCCGAAGATCTGCACGGTCAGCCGGTGCTGGCCCTCGATCCAATGCTGGCTACCGGCGGTTCGATGACGCACGCGATCGGGTTGCTGCAACGCCGCGGCGCCGACGACATCACCGTGCTGTGTGTGGTGGTGGCCCCGGAAGGCATTGCGGCGCTGGAGAAAGCAGCCCCCAACGCCCGGGTGTTCACTGCGGCGCTCGATGAGGGCCTCAACGAGGTTGCGTACATCGTCCCCGGCCTCGGCGACGCCGGCGACCGCCAATTCGGACCGCGATGAATTACCAGCGCTGAACCGACGACGCCAGGTCGTCGCACAACGCGGTCGCCCGCTGACGGGCGCCGGAGCGAACTTCGATGTAGAACTTGAGCTTCGGTTCGGTGCCCGAGGGTCGCACCACAACTCGCGCCGACGTGTCTTCGTCACCGCCTGTGAAGATCAGCGCATCAGTGTGGGGCAGCAGATCCGTTGTGGTCGAAGCGAATCCGGCTAGATGACTGGGCGGCGAAGCCCGTAGTCGGCGCATTAGCGCGGTGGCCTCATCGGCGTTGGCCACCGCCCGCGACACGGCCGCCCCGACATGGACCCCGAATCGGCGGGCCAGGTCATCCAGCGCGTCGAGCACCGAGCGGCCTTGCCGTTTCAGCGTTGCCACTAGATCGCAGGCGAGCACCGCGGCGGTGATGCCGTCCTTGTCGCGGACCGCGGCCGGGTCGACGCAGTACCCGATCGCCTCCTCATACGCGTAGACCAACCTGCTGCCGGGCAGGTCGGCATCGGCGCGGGCCAGCCACTTGAATCCGGTCAGGGTCTCGACGTGGCGCGCGCCCCTGTGCTCAGCGATCGCAGACAGCATCCGCGATGACACCACGGTGCTGGCCACCACACTGTTAGCGAGTTCGCCCGCCTTGGTCCGGGCCAGAATGAAATCGCCCAGCAGCCAACCGGTCTCGTCACCGGTTAGCATCCGCCAGCCCGCCGCTGCGGGTATTCCCACGGCGCATCGATCCGCGTCGGGATCCAGCGCGATCGCGATGTCGGCATCGATGCCGTTGGCCAGCGCCACCAGCGCATCCGTCGCGCCGGGCTCTTCGGGATTGGGGAACCGAACGGTCGGGAAATCCGGATCCGGAGCGAACTGGCTGGCGACGGTGTGCATGTCGGAAAAGCCGGCGCGTCGCAGCGTTTCCACAGCCACCGCGCCGCCTACCCCGTGCAGCGCCGTCAGCGCCACCCGGAGCGGGCCCGACGAGCGCCCGACCCGGGCGGCCCGCTCGATGTACAGCTCGACCAGATCGGCGTCGGCGGGTTCGACGTCCGCCCTGGCGATTTCGTCAGCGAACGGGGCGACGGCCATCGCGGTTTCGATCTCGTGGTCGGTAGGGGAGACGATCTGGATTCCGCCGTCAAAATAGACCTTGTAGCCATTGTCGGTCGGTGGATTGTGTGACGCGGTGATCTGAATACCCGCCGCTGCGCCGGTGTGCCGTACGGCGAACGCGACCACCGGAGTGGGTACCGGATGCGGAAGCAGTATGGGCGAAAAACCCTTGGCGGCAAGCACTTCAGCTGCTGAGACCGCGAACGTGGCCGAGCCGTGCCGAGCGTCGCGCCCGACGATCACCGTCGAGCCGCGAAGGCCGCGGTCTGCGAGCACCTTCGCCACCGCCCACGTGGCGCGCAACACCACAGCGAGGTTCATTGCATCCGGCCCACCCCGTATCGGGCCGCGCAGTCCAGCGGTGCCGAACGTCAGCGGCCGGGCGAACCGCGCGGCGAGTTCGGTCCGGGGGCACCGGGCGAGTTCGGCGGCCGTCACGGGGTCGGGGTCGTGCGCGATCCAATCCTCCGGAGTCATGGCGCCGCTCCTCTTCATCGCTTCGCTCTGCATCGTCGCCGGCGCGCGTCACGCCAGTCCTCTACAGTCGCGCAACCACGTCAGCCAGCAGGGCGCCCATCCGCGTCGCCGAGGCTGCGCCCGCCGCCAGTACCTCGACGTGGCTCAGTGGTTCGCCGGTTATCCCGGCCGCCATATTCGTCACCAGCGACACGCCCAGCACCTCGGCGCCCGCGGCCCGCGCCGCGATCGTCTCGTGCACAGTCGACATCCCGACCAGCTCGGCGCCCAGCGTCCGCAACATCCGGATCTCCGCGGGCGTCTCGTACTGCGGCCCGGGCAGCCCCGCGTAGACGCCTTCGGCCAGTGCCGGGTCGACCTCGCGGGCCAGCGCCCGTAGTCGCGGCGCATAAGCGTCGACCATGTCGACGAACTGGGCGCCGCTAAGCGGAGACCGCGCCGTCAGGTTCAGCTGGTCGCTGATCAGCACCGGCCGGCCTACCTCGAAGTCCTCACGTACTGCGCCGGCGGCGTTGGTGAGTATGACGACGCGCGCTCCCGCTGCGCGCGCCGCCCGCACCGGATGCACGACGTGCAGCAGGTCATGGCCTTCATAGGCGTGCACACGACCGGCCAGCACGAGCACGCGGTGTGCGCCGACACCCACAGAAAACACCTGACCGGTGTGGCCGACCGCGGTCGGTGGGGTGAAGCCGGGCACTTCGGCCATCGGCAGCTCCGCGGTCGCCGAGCCCAGCGCGGCTACCGCCGGGGCCCACCCCGACCCCAGCACGATCGCGACGTCGTGCTCGGCGATCCCGGTGCCGTCGGCGATGAATCGTGCGGCCCGCCGCGCGAGCGCGTCAGGGTCGGACGGACCGTCAGTCACAGTGGGGCAGCCTAATCGGACAACGTTGCGCCAAAGGTGAGTTGGCGCAGTGCACGCAGAAAGACGTCTCGGTCGCTGGCCGATAGCTGGCCGAGCCAGTGCTCCTCCCCACGCTGGATGGCCACCTGCACCGTGTCCTTGATGGACCGGCCCGACTCTGTGATCGCCAGCAGGCGCGCGCGGCGGTCGTCGGGATCGGGAATTCGTTCGATGTAACCCTGCTGCTGCAACTCGTCGAGGGTGGGAATGATGCGTGTCTTGTCCGCGCCGATCGCCTCCGCGAGCGCCGCTTGCGTGCGGATCGGTGAACGATCCAAGGCGCTGAGAACGATGTAGCCCCACATCGACAGGCCGTGCGCGGCCAGCACTGGCTGCTCGGCAGCCACGGTTTGCTGAGCCAGCTGCACCAGCATCGCCGCGAGGTCGGGCCGCATCGCCTTTCGCACCACCTCTGGATGATAAGGGTTGACATATGATCTATACACGCACATGATATGCGCGTGCATATAAATCAAGATGTTCGGCCGTTGCATCGGGTTGCGGTGCTGGCCTCTGTTGACGTGGTCTCGACCGTCACCTCCGACGACTTATCGAAGGTGACGCCATGTGTGGGATGGAATCTGGCTGACCTGCTCACTCACATGACGGTCCAGCATCTCGGCTTTGCCGCCGCCGCCCGCGGTCACGGAGCCGACCTGGCGATATGGCAACCCGACACCGTCGCCGAAGCGGTGGCAGTTGATCCAGCAGGCACCTATTCGGCGGCAGCCAGCACGCTGTTAGACGCGTTCGCCGGTGCCGATGTGCTCGATGCGCCGTTCGCGTTACCGGAGTTCGGGCCCGGCGCAGCCGTCCCGGGCTCAATGGCGATCGGTTTTCACTATGTGGACTATGTCGTGCACGGCTGGGATGTGGCTCGCACGATGGGTCAGCCCTTTGAGCTTCCGGTCGACGTTGTGTCCGCCGCAGTGCCGTTGGCGCTCGCGGTGCCCGACGGAGACTTCCGCATCGCGGAAAGCGCGGTGTTTGGCCCGGCGATCCCGGCCATGCCGTCCAGGGAACACGCCAACGACCTCGACCGCATCCTCGCTTATCTCGGCCGCTCCCCGCAGTGGGAACCACCCGTCGCGGCGGCATGATGACGACGACATCCTTCGGCGCCATCACCGGTCAGCCGCCCATCACGCCCGACAGCGGCATTTTCAGCACGGATTGGTTGCCCGGCCCGTCCGACGGGAGCCAGTCTCCAGTCGTGGTGAGTTTCACCGACTTTCATTCCGATTCCGAGGAGGACTGGCAACAGATCGCCGAATTGGGTGTGAAGCTGGCGGAAAGCTGGCCGATTATGCGCGGCGCGGTCGGGCTTTGGCTGTGGGGCAAGCCGATTGAGTTGCGCGGCGGATCGGTGTCCGTCTGGGAAAGTCACGCGGACTTGCGTCGCTTCATCCGCTGGCCCGCTCACGTCGCCATCATGAAAAATTGGCGGGGACGAGTACGCGTGCGATCCGCCAGCTGGGATGACGAGCGATTTGTCCCGGCGCAGGCGTGGCTTCGCGCCGAGGCGCAGATGCGGTCTCCGCGCGACATGTGAGCCGGTCGCGACGGCGCGGTTACCGTCGGTGAGATACTGCGAGGATGGCCTCATTCCCGGTACTGGATCGCGTCGAAGACGCGGTGCGGCGCCGTGGCACGGACCTGGTCGAGCTATCCCACGCGATTCACGCCGAACCGGAGTTGGCGTTCGCCGAGCACCGCAGTTGTGCCAAGACGCAAGCATTGGTCGCTGAGCGAGGTTTTGAGATCACCGAGTCCGCCGGCGGGCTCGACACGGCTTTCCGCGCCGACTTCGGCAGCGGTCAGTTGGCCGTCGGCATCTGCGCCGAGTACGACGCGCTGCCCGAGATCGGCCATGCCTGCGGCCACAACATCATCGCCGCGTCGGCGGTGGGTGCGGCGCTGGCGCTAGCCGACGTCGCCGACCAACTAGGCCTGACGGTTGCGCTGCTCGGCACGCCCGCCGAGGAGTTCGGCGGGGGAAAGGTGTTGCTGCTAGAGGCCGGAGTCTTCGACGACTTGGCCGCGGCCGTGATGATGCATCCCGGGCCGGTGGACATCGCCGCCGCCCGATCGCTGACGTTGTCCGCGGTCCGGGTGGAATACCACGGGCGCGAAGCGCATGCGTCGGCCGCACCCTTCCTGGGTGTCAATGCTGCCGACGCGGTCACCGTCGCACAGGTGGCTATCGGGCTGTTGCGTCAACAGCTGGCACCCGGTCAGCAGATGCACGGCATCGTCTCCGACGGTGGTCAGGTGGCCAATGTCATCCCGAGCCGGACCGAACTGCAGTACACGATGCGGGCGACCGAGGCGTGGTCGCTGGGCGACCTGGAAGGCAAGGTCGGCGACTGCTTCTTGGCCGGTGCGATCGCCACCGGCTGTGAGTTCAGCGTCGAGCAAACCGAGCCGGTGTATGACGCGCTCAAGCCCGACCCATGGCTGGCCGGTGCTGTGCGCGCCGAGATGACGCGGCTCGGGCGCGCACCCATCGATGAGGAACTCGAGGAGAAGCTCCCATTGGGCAGTACCGACATGGGCAACGTCACGCAGGTTCTGCCGGGCATCCATCCGATGGTCGCTGTCGATGCCGGCGGCGCGTCGTTGCACCAGCCCGAATTCACCGCCGCGGCCGTCGGTTCCAGTGCCGACCAGGCCGTTATCGACGGCGCAATCATGTTGGCGCGCAGTGTCGTTCGCCTCGCCGAGTCATCGGAGGAACGCGACCGGGTGCTGGCGGCTCGCGACCAGCGGGCGGCGTCATGAGCCTCTCCGAGAGCGCTGAATCGTGGCTGGCAGCACATTTCGACGACTTGGTTGCCTGGCGGCGGCACATCCACCGCTACCCGGAGTTGGGTCGTCAGGAGTACGCCACCACGCAGTACGTCGCCGAACGGTTGGCCGACGCCGGCCTCAACCCGAAGGTGCTATCCGGAGGGACGGGGTTGACCTGCGATTTCGGTCCCGAACACCAGCCCCGCATCGCACTGCGGGCCGATATGGATGCGTTGCCGATGGCCGAGCGGACCGGTGCCCCGTATGAATCGACGATGCCCAACGCCGCGCACACCTGCGGCCACGACGCCCATACCGCGATCCTGCTGGGCACGGCGCTGGCGTTGGCAGCTGTTCCGGAGTTGCCTATCGCGCTGCGGCTGATCTTTCAGCCCGCCGAAGAGCTGATGCCAGGCGGCGCCATCGACGCGATCGCCGCCGGCGCGTTGTCCGGGGTGAGCCGGATCTTCGCCTTGCACTGCGATCCCCGGCTGGCGGTCGGCAAGATCGCGGTGAAACCGGGTCCGATCACATCGGCGGCCGACATGATCGAAATCACCCTCTATTCGCCGGGTGGCCACACTTCGCGGCCGCACCTGACCGCCGACCTGGTTTACGGGTTGGGCACGCTGATCACCGGGGTGCCCGGTGTGTTGTCACGCCGGATCGACCCGCGCAACGGCACCGTGATGGTGTGGGGCGCGGTCAACGCCGGAGTGGTCGCCAATGCGATCCCGCAGAGCGGCGTGCTGGCGGGCACCATCCGCACGGCCAGCCGCGAAACCTGGCTGAGCCTCGAGGACATCGTGCGCCAGGCGGTGGTCGGCCTGCTCTCGCCGCTGGGTATCGAGCACACCTTGCAGTACAGCCGCGGTGTTCCACCGGTGGTCAACGAGGAGATCTCGACGCGCATCATCGCCCACGCCATCGAGGCGGTCGGCCCAGATGTGCTGACCGATACCAAGCAGTCCGGCGGTGGCGAGGACTTCTCCTGGTATTTGGAGGAGGTGCCCGGCGCGATGGCGAGGCTGGGTGTCTGGTCGGGTCAGGGCCCGCAGCTCGACCTGCATCAGCCGACGTTCGACCTCGACGAGCGTGCGCTGGCGATCGGGTTGCGGCTGATGGTCAACATCGTCGAGCAGGCCTCCCTCGCAACCTAGCCTTCTAGGTTCCCGGGCCGATATTGCGGGCTGGACGGGTACGTAGGTTGTGCACGTATTCGTCTGGCGCACCAGCGATTTCGGCGGCATCGGCCATCACACCGATATAGCGGGCCGACGGCAGGCCACCCTCCCAGGCGTCCACCACATACAGCCACGCCAGCACCGGATCGGTGGTCGTGTCGGACGACACACGTTCCACCCGGCACCGAATCTTTTTGTGGATGCCCAGCTCGGATCCCTCCCAGCGATCGAGGTTTCGCTCGTCTGCTGGCGTCATGTCGTAGAGCACGACGAACACCTTTGAGGCGGGGTCCTCGACGACAGTGGCCAGCGCGCCTTCCCAGCCGATGTCCTCGCCGCCGAACGTCAACCGCCAGCCGTGCAACCAGCCGGTTCCGGCCATCGGCGAGTGGGGCGCACGCTGCTGCATCTGCTCGGGATGCATATTCGACCCGTAGGCAGCGTAGAGCGGCACGGAGAAAGCTTAAACGGCCGCCGCTGGCGTGGCGGTGAACCGACGGGTTGGCCTGAGGTTGGTTAGGTTAGACCCGTGGCGACCCGCATCGTGATCCTCGGCGGAGGGCCGGCCGGTTATGAGGCGGCGCTGGTCGCCGCGGCACGCGACGCGGAGGTCACCGTCATCGACTCGGACGGCGTCGGCGGCGCGGCCGTGCTCTTCGACTGTGTGCCATCGAAAACGTTCATCGCCTCCACTGGCGTGCGCACCGAACTGCGCCGGGCGCCTCACCTGGGTTTCGACATCGACATCGAGGACGCCAAGATCTCGCTGCCGGAAATCCATCAGCGCGTCAAGACGCTGGCCGCCGCACAATCGGCAGACGTCAACTCCGAACTGGTCAATGCGGGCGTCGAGGTGGTCGCGGGCAAAGGGGAGCTGATCGACGCGACCCCTGGTCTGGCCACCCACTGCGTCAAGGCAACTGCTGCCGACGGCACCACGACAACCCACGACGCTGACGTCGTCCTGATCGCCACCGGCGCCAGCCCGCGAGTGCTGCCGTCGGCGCAGCCTGATGGCGAGCGCATCGTGACCTGGCGCCAGCTCTACGACCTGGACACCCTGCCCGACCATCTGATCGTGGTCGGTTCCGGTGTCACCGGTGCCGAATTCGTAAACGCCTACACCGAATTGGGCGTTGACGTCACGGTGGTGGCCAGCCGCGACCGGGTGCTGCCGTATGAGGATGCCGACGCCGCCCGGGTGCTGGAGGATTCGTTTGCCGAACGTGGCGTCCAGTTGGTCAAGAATGCCCGCGCGGAGTCGGTCACCCGCACCGACTCCGGGGTGCTGGTCACGATGACCGACGGTCGCACCGTGGAGGGCAGCCATGCGCTGATGACGATCGGGTCCGTTCCCAACACCAGCGGCCTGGGCCTGGAACGAGTGGGCATCGAGTTGGGGCGGGGAAACTACCTGACCGTCGACCGGGTATCGCGGACGTCGGTGCCCGGCATCTACGCCGCCGGGGACTGCACCGGCCTGCTGTTGCTGGCCTCGGTCGCTGCGATGCAGGGCCGGATCGCCATGTGGCATGCGCTGGGGGAGGCCGTCAGCCCCATCCGGCTGCGTACGGTGGCCGCCGCGGTGTTCACCCGGCCGGAGATCGCCGCGGTCGGCGTTCCTCAGTCGGCGATCGACAACGGATCGGTCAGTGCCCGGACCATCATGCTGCCGTTGCGGACCAATGCGCGAGCAAAGATGTCGGGGCTGCGGCAAGGCTTCGTCAAGGTCTTTTGCCGGCAGTCAACCGGTGTGGTCATCGGCGGTGTCGTGGTTGCGCCGATCGCATCGGAGTTGATCCTGCCGATCGCGATGGCCGTGCAGAACCGAATCACCGTGAATCAGCTAGCCGAGACGCTCTCCGTCTACCCGTCGCTGTCTGGCTCGATCACGGAGGCGGCGCGGCGGCTGATGGCGCACGATGATCTGGACTGACGCAGCCGCGCGACGATGCAGTGGGGGCACCCCCAGCCGCGCAGCGGCGAGGGGGACGCGTAGCGCGATGAGGAGGAGACGGGCAATCGGGCCCGTGCCAGGTAGCCTTGGGAGCCAGTGTCCTACTGACGAGTAACCGACAGGAGTCCTGTGCCGTGAGCGACCCGATTCGCATACCGGGGAGCGAGCAGACCCGACCGGGTTCCTTCTTAGGACCTGAGCAGCGCGCCTCGGCCTGGGAGCGGCTCGGCAGCGAGCAATTCGACGTCGTGGTCATCGGCGGCGGTGTGGTGGGTTCGGGATCCGCGTTGGACGCCGCCACCCGTGGCCTGAAAGTCGCGATGGTCGAAGCCCGTGACTTCGCCTCGGGCACGTCGAGCCGATCCTCGAAGATGTTTCACGGCGGACTGCGCTACCTCGAGCAACTGGAATTCGGGCTGGTTCGTGAAGCGCTCTTCGAACGCGAGCTGTCGTTGACCACCTTGGCGCCGCATCTCGTCAAGCCGTTGCCGTTTTTGTACCCGCTGACCAAGCGGTGGTGGGAACGCCCATACGTCGCTGCCGGCCTCCTGCTGTACGACGAACTTGGTGGCGCGAAATCCGTTCCGGGCCAGAAGCATTTGACCCGCGCCGGCGCATTACGCTTAAGCCCTGGCTTAAAGCGGACGTCTTTAGTCGGCGGTATCCGCTACTACGACACCGTCGTCGATGACGCCCGGCACACCATGACCGTCGTGCGTACCGCCGCGCATTACGGCGCGGTGGTGCGGTCGTCCACTCAGGTGGTTTCGCTGCTGCGCGAGGGCGATCGGGTGACCGGCGTGCGGGTACGCGACTCGGAGGACGGCGCCGTCACCGAAGTCCACGGCCACGTTGTCGTCAACGCGACCGGGGTCTGGACCGACGAGATTCAGGCACTGTCCAAGCAGCGCGGACGATTTCAAGTGCGTGCCTCCAAGGGTGTGCACATCGTCGTGCCGCGGGACCGCATCGTCAGCGACGTCGCGATCATCCTGCGCACCGAAAAGTCGGTGATGTTGGTCATCCCGTGGGGCAACCATTGGATCATCGGGACCACCGATACCGACTGGGCATTGGATCTGGCGCATCCGGCGGCCACCAAGGTCGACATCGACTACATCCTGGGCACCGTCAACACCGTGCTGGCCACCCCGTTGACACACGCCGATATCGACGGGGTGTACGCCGGTTTGCGACCGCTGCTGGCGGGGGAGAGCGAGGACACCTCCACGTTGTCGCGTGAGCACGCAGTTGCGGTGCCCGCTCCCGGCCTGGTCGCCATCGCCGGCGGCAAGTACACCACGTACCGGGTGATGGCTGCCGATGCGATCGATGCCGCGTCGCAATACATTCCGGCTAGGGTGGCGCAGTCGATCACCGAGAAAGTGCCCCTGCTCGGCGCCGACGGCTACTTCGCGCTGATCAATCAGACCGAGCACGTCGGTGCGCTGGAGGGACTCCATCCCTACCGGGTGCGACACCTGCTGGACCGCTACGGCTCGCTGATCCACGAGGTGCTGGCGATGGCCGCCGACCGCCGCGACCTGCTCAACCCGATCGCCGCGGCTCCGGGCTACCTGAGGGTCGAAGCCGCCTATGCCGCCGCGGCCGAGGGCGCGTTGCATCTGGAGGACGTCTTGGCGCGCCGGACGCGGATCGCCATCGAATATTCGCACCGCGGGGTCGACTGCGCGCGTGAAGTGGCCGACATCGTCGCGCCGCTGCTGGGTTGGTCCACCGCCGACGTCGACCGCGAGGTCGATACGTACACGGCGCGGGTGGAGGCCGAGGTTTTGTCGCAAGCCCAGCCCGACGACGCGTCGGCGGATGCGCTGCGGGCCAGCGCTCCCGAAGCCCGCGCGGAAATCCTCGAGCCGGTGCCCTTAGTTTGAGCCGACCGTGAGGTCACTGCCGCTGCCGCCACGCGACGGATTGGGACCGGCGCGACTGCGGGTGCGCGGCGGCCCGCTCGGCGACGAACTGCTGAGCCGGTTCGGGCCTGTGGTGGCGGCCAAGGCGATCGCCGGTGAGGTCGTCGACTCCCGCGGCGAGGTGCTCGATCCCGCCACCGTGCTGCCTGCTGGTGCCAGCGTCTACTTCTACCGCGACCTGCGCGACGAGGTGCCGGTGCCATTCGACATCCCCGTGCTGTATCGCGACGACGACATCGTCGTGGTCGACAAGCCGCACTTCCTGGCCACCATGCCGCGCGGGCGTCACGTCGCGCAGACCGCGCTGGTGCGTTTGCGACGGCGACTGGGATTACCCGAGCTGAGCCCGGCCCACCGGCTGGACCGGCTGACCGCAGGCGTGCTGCTGTTCACCGCCCGCAGCGAGCTTCGGGGCGCCTATCAGACGATGTTCGCCCGCGGCGCGGTGCACAAGACGTACTTGGCGAGAGCCGCGGTCAACAGCGAGCTGGCGTTACCGCGCTTGGTGCGCAGCCGGATCATCAAGCGCCGCGGCCATTTGCAAGCCGTCGAAGAACCAGGCGAGCCCAACGCCGAGACGTTGGTGGAGTTGATAGCACCGGATGGCTCCTACCGGCTGACGCCGCGCACCGGGCGCACCCACCAGCTGCGGGTACACATGACCTCGCTCGGCACACCGATCTACGGAGACCCGTTGTACCCCAGCGTGGTTGACGTTCCAGACGACGACTTCAGTCAGCCCCTGCAATTGCTGGCGAAGAGTATCGAATTCGAAGACCCGTTGACCGGATCTCTGCGCCAGTTCGTCAGCTCCCGAGGCCTACACGCCGCGGGCTAGCAGCGCTCGGCGCCGCGACGCATGCGCGGCAGGTCTTGATCAACCGATGCGGCCACGTTCCGGGTGGCCGGATTGCCGTCCTCCCGGACAGGCCGCATCGCCCAACTGAGATTCGCGCCCGCAACGGCGGCGCGCAATGTCTCCCAGGCGCGAGCCGTCAACACGCCCGCATTGAGAGAGCGGATAGTCGTCAGGTTGCTGAGGTTGACGTGGTTCTGCAGTGCTAGCACCCTGGTGCCCTTCAGTAATCCGGCGACGTCGTTCGCCGAAATTCGACGTCGTCGGTGTATTCCTCCGCGACTAGCACGAAGACCCTGCAGTGTCGGTGATCGGGGTCACAGGCCAGTCAGCAATGACCAACCGTGCATCGGCAATTTCTATTCCACGGTACGTGCCAGGAGACGTTTCTGCCCGGTGCGCAGCAGGCCGTGTCGCAATCTTCGGACAGGCATCCGGGCCCCAGTAGTCGATCGCCTGCGGACTGGCGCTTCGGCGACGGGCCTCGTCGACGCTGAGATAGCGGGCGCGTCGGTGACCGCTCTCTGGACGTAAACAGCTCGGAAACTGCGGCTGAAATCGCGAATCCGACGATGCCCCGGCACGATTGCGCAGCGGCGAATCTTGTTACCATGCCAGCAGTGTGTCGGGCTGCGGCTAGGCCGGCGTCGATCACCACATCGTTCCGATTGAAGGAATTGGGTTGAAAATCAACAGATTTGGCGCTGCGCTGCTTGTCCTAGCCACTTGTGCAGCGATTTTGTCGGCATGTGGCGGTGACAAGAATGCTCCCGGAGGAAGCTCGGCGACGGGGACGCTGCCGGCGAAGGTGGCATGCGGCGGCAAGCCTACTTTGAAG
>NZ_JBAUZA010000200.1:0-2199 GCF_049585075.1 Mycobacterium sp. | reverse complement strand
GGCTGGATGAGCTGCAGTCGACCGAGGTGAAGACGCCGAGCCCGGCGGGGAGGCTGTCGCCCTCCAGTGGTGCGGTACCGGCCGCATTGGCGGTCTCGGCCACCGGGTCGAAGGTGACCTCGTCGCCGCTGCCGTCAACGGTTGTGCACTGGCTGGATGTGGGACACGAGACGCTGACGTCACCGTTGCCGGTGACCTCGTCCAGCGACGCGATCCCGCCGGCCGTCACCCGGCCGCTAGCCGGGTCGAACGTGACCTGGTTCGAGCCGCCGTTGCCGCCGCCGCCGACTGCGGTGCACTGGGTTGCGGACGGGCATGAGACCGACGCGAGGTAGATCCAGGGATCGACCTGGTAACGGTGGGTGTCGCGACCGGTCTGCGGATCGTAGACGACCTCGTATCCGCTGCCGTCGACGATGACACAGGAGCCTGCCGACACGCAGTCGATCGCAGTCGGCTCGCGGCCACGGTCGGCAACCGCGATCCGTACGCTCTGCCGCGGCTTCGACGGGTTGAACCTGACCACGTGACCGGCCAGGTCGAGCGCCACGCACTCGTCTGTGCCCGGGCAGGAGAGCCCGACCAGCTGACAGCCAGGGTCGGCGGTGGTGAACTTCAGAGTCCCAGTCTCGGACGGATCCAGCGCCGCGACGCCGCCAAACGCACTGGCCACCACGCATCTGCCCGCGCTCGGGCAGGCGATGCCGACGAGGTTGTTCGGCGTCCTGGCCGAACCCGGCGCCTGCGCGGCTGGGGTCTTCCCCACCGTGACCTTGGCCGGTGTGACCTTCTTGACCGTCGGCGGCTGCCACGGGGCCCTGCTGCCGGCGGCGATCCGGTACATCACCGTCTGGCCGGGTGCGACGGTCGCGCTGATCGCACCGGTGGACGAGGTCACATCGCCTGTCCAGAGGTTCTGCAGTTCGTAGCCGGAAGCCGTGGGCAGCCCGGCCGCTGACGCGGTGGTGCTGATCGTCGCCGGGTCGGTCGTGCTCTCGTTGAAGAGCGTGACCGCGAACTGACCGTCGGCGAGTTTCTTGGACATGATCAGGTCGGTCCCGTCGAACGTCCCGACAATCTGCGCGGGGTTTGCGGCCCTGTCCTGGTCGACAGCGATCACTCGCCGATTGCCGAATACGCCTGCCGCCTGCTGCAGCGCTGCATTGGCCGCGGGCTGCACGTCCGGGCCGCAGTTGGACGGGCACAGGTTGGTGCTCATCAGCAGCGGATCTGACAGCTCGGAGAACATCGACATCTCGGACTCGCTGGCGGTGAGCGCGGAGACGTCGCCGTCGGGGGAGAAGTTGCCGACCTCCATGATGTCGGGGTCGATCCAGTGACCCGGGCCGGTGTGCTGCTCATATGTCTGGGCCTCGGCGTTGACGATCCCGACGAGGCTGCCGGGGTAGTGCCGGTCGCTGGCCGCCGCGGTGAAGTGGGGGTTGGAGTCCGGGGTCGGGCGCACCATGGCGCCATACTGGAAGCCCCAGGTCTGAGGGTTGACGGTGGCGCCTCCGGCGACGCTGAAAAGGATGTGGCGGTGCACCTTGGTCAATGCCTGGCCGAGTGCGTCGTACATCTTCTGCTGGGTGTCCTGCTGGTCGGTCAGGTACGCCGGGTTGGTGGAGAAGGTCGGGCCGCCAAAGCCGAACGCTCCGCTGGCCGGGGCGTCGATCCCCCGATAGCCGGGGGGCGCGTTGCTGTCCGGCGGCACTGTAGAGTCCGAGCAGCCCCAGTCGGCCTTGACGTAGTCGACCCCCCAGGACGCGAGCGTCCTGGCATCGATCGTGTCGAACCCGTAGGTGCCTGGGATCTCCTCGCAGTTCCAGTTGTTGGAGGCGTCGAGGTAAGCACCGAACCGCAGCCCGAGCGCGTGCACGTAGCTGGCGACGAGCTTCACGCCATTGTTGGCGCACGGCCTGCTTGGCGGGTACAGGTAGGAATTGACGTACAGCTGCCCGTCCGGTAGGCGGCCGTTGATCACGCCGCAGGCTTCCGGATCCTGCTTGACCGGCGCGGTTACGCCAAAGGTGTTCGGGCTGTCGACCCCTTCGAGATCGGTGTAGCAGCCGTCCTGGTTAACGTACTTGTAACCGTCCTGCTCTAGCCCCGAGTCGTGCATGAACTTGGCGACCGACTCGAGCGCCCGCGCGTTGCTGTCACACGCGTACGCGTTCCAGCTGTTGAACCCCATAGGCG
>NZ_JBAUZA010000199.1:0-6234 GCF_049585075.1 Mycobacterium sp. | reverse complement strand
GTTCAGCTCATCGAAGCGTTGGTCTTCCAGCGACTCGCCCGGATAGATGAGCACGTTCACCGTGAGGCGATTTGTCACAGGCTTCAGCTCTTCGAGGCGTATCTGCACGACGGTGTCATCGGGGCCGGCCTGGCTCAAGTCCAGTCGTGGGAGCGGACCCTCTGACCGTTGTAGTAGGCGGACGCCGAGCAGCGATAGACCGTAGGCGGCGAAGAAAACCAGCAGAATGGCCACCCCGAACGCGATGCCGCGTCGCGACCGCTTTTCCTTCGGCGGCGGCGACGGGGGCGAAGGCGGCGCTGTTGGTGGAGCGTCAACGGTCATTGGTCGCCACCGGAAGTCGCGACGGGCGGGGCAGCACGGGGTCAGGTTAGCGAACGGCGGTGCCGGTCGCGCGGCGAAATAACTTTGCCGGGCAAGACTGGCGAAACCCGTCACCCGTTGGCCATCCCTCGGTAACTCGTCGTTCAATATTGGCCCGCTGTCGGCATTTTCGCGCCGAAACCGGGCGGCAGGCAGCGCGTTGACCAGTTAATCTGATGTTGGTTTGCGTGCGGGTTTCAACAACTGCAATTCTCAACACGAATCGAGTTCGGCGTGAAGGAATCAACATGAAGCACAAGCGTTTAGTCGCGGCCGCGAGTTTGCTGGCTGCGGGCACCATCGTGCTGTCGGGCTGCGAGGTGCCGCACACCAGCATGGCCTACGCCAGTGAAGTCGTGACCTGCGGCGGCAAGGCGACCATCCACGCCAGCGGATCGACCGCACAAGCCAACGCGATGAAACGGTTCGTCGAGGCCTACGGCAAGGCCTGCCCTGGGCACACCCTCGACTACACCGCGAACGGCTCGGGCAGCGGGATCAGCGACTTCCTCTCCGGCAAAAGCGATTTCGCCGGATCGGACACACCGCTGTCCGCCGACCAGTACGCCGCCGCCAAACAGCGCTGCAGCGGCGCAGACGCCTGGAACCTGCCGGTGGTGTTCGGCCCGTTGGCTGTTACCTACACCCTCTACAACGTCGACTTTTTGGTGCTCGACGCGCCCACACTGGCCGGGATCTTCAACGGCAGCATCACCCGCTGGGACGACCCGGCCATCACCTCACTCAACGCATCCATGCCGCCAGAGGACATCAAGGTCATCTACCGCAGCGATAAGTCCGGCAGCACCGCCAATTTCCAGTCCTACCTGCAGTCCGCAGCCAGCGGCACCTGGACTCAGGGCACCGGCAAGGAGTTCAAAGGCGGCGTCGGCACCGGCGCCATCGGCAACGAAGGCACCTCGGCGACGGTGAAGAACACCGAAGGCGCAATCACCTACAACGAGTTGTCATTTGCGATGGACGAGGGTCTTTACGCCGCCGAGATTAAAACGCCGGCCAGCCGCAAGTCCAGACGTCCGGTACGTGTCGGCACCGACTCCGTGGGCAAGACCATCGCCGGGGCCAAAATCGTCGGCAAAGGCAACGACCTCGTGCTCGACCTCTCGTCGTTCTACAACCCCAGCCAAGAAGACGTCTACCCGATCGTGATGGCCACCTACGAGATCGTCTGCTCCAAATACGCCGACCCCCAAGTCGGACAAGCGGTTAAGGCCGCCCTGCAGGCAACGCTGGGCCCCGGCCAGATCGACCTGGACAAGCACGGCTACATCCCGCTGCCGCCGGACTTTCAATCACGAGTCTCCAGCGCGGTCGACGCGATCAGCTAGCTAGCGGGCACATCGCTCACGCATCGAAATCCGATGTGTGTGGTGGCGGTGTCCTGCGATTGCGGTGACCGCGCGGCCGGACGATACCGGTGGCAGTACTCCGGTGCGCATAGGTGCGAGCCGCCTTTGAGCGTCTGCGCGATGGTCGGGTCGGCCGGACCCGACGGCGCACAGCAGGCCTTGGGCGGCTGGTCCAGCCGGTGGTGGGCCGAGAATTCGGTCGTTGTCCATTCCCAGACATTGCCGATCATGTCGAAAAGGCCGAACTGGTTTGGTGGAAACGCACCGACCGGCGAGGTTCCGGCCCAACCGAGCGCTCCATCGTTGCGGTAGGGGAAGGTGCCCTGCCAGGTGTTGGCCATCAGCTTTCCGCCGGGCTTCTCCTCGTCGCCCCATGCGTAGATGGTGGTGGTCCCGCCGCGAGCTGCGTACTCCCACTCGGCCTCGGTCGGCAGCCGACGCCCGGCCCAGCGCGCATATGCCGCGGCATCGGGGTAGGCCACCTGCACGACCGGATGATCGGGCCGGTCGGCAATGTCGGTGTCCGGCCCGAACGGGTGCCGCCAGCTCGCGCCCGGTGCCCAGACCCACCATTGCCGCCAGTCGCGCAGGTCGACCGGGCCTGGCGTCGGACGAAACACCATCGCGCCCGCGCGCAGCTCGCTCGGGTCGACGCTCGGATATAGCGCGGGATCGATGGGCTGCTCGGCAACCGTCACATACCCTGTCGCGGAGACGAATTCGGCAAACTGCGCATTGGTCACCGGATGTCGTTCCACGGCGAAGGCCCCGACGGCCACCGTGTGGATCGGCGCCTCCTCCGGGTAGAAGCTCGTCGACCCCATCCGAAATGATCCGGACGGCAATTCAACTAGCTCGGTGGGCATACGTTCAGCATTTCAGTCACGCGAAAAAGCCAGTGCCAGTTCCTTTTCCACATCCTGGTACGGGCGCCCGGAAAGATCGATACTGACCTGGGCGATGGTGCCACCCGTAAACGCGAACGGCGCCTTGTAGCGGCTGGACACCGCCGACCCGCCGTTGCGCCCGACCGTGATGCCCGCACCCGCCAATCCGAACGTTCCCGGGTGCGCCATCACGTCTGCGAGCGTGCCCACCACGGCGTCATCGATGAACAGCGTCACCTCACCCAGTGGCGTGTGGCTGTTCTGCACGGTTCCGGTCAGCGAATAACGAACGCCGAGAAGATGTCTGCCCAGCGGCACCGGATCCGACGACGAAATCAACTGCTGGCGCTCACCGAGGAAGTTGTACACGTAGTGCAGTCGTCCGTCTTGGATGAACAGCACATGTCCGCCGTGGGCGCCGCCCTGCTTGAACAGCACACCCTCGGCGCCGGTGGTATCCACGGTCACGTCGGCCAGCAAGGCGAACGAACGGCCGCGAAGTTCGGCCGCGGCGCCGATGCCGACATCAGCGCAGTCGGGATAGTAGATGTAGCTGGGTCGTTCGCCGACCAGGTAGGGCCGCGAGCGTCCCAGCGTCTCAAAGATGTTGAGATCCGCCAGCGGCAGACCGTTGAATTTGGCGGCTTCGGAGAACCACAGCGCCTTCAGTTCTTCTAGTTTTTCGGGCTGCTCGGAAGCCAGGTCGTGGCATTGGCTGCGGTCGGCCTCGATGTGAAACAGTTCCCAGCGATCGGCACCGAAGTGCGACCATCCGGCAGGTGTGGCCGCATGAATTGTGTTGGCGAACCAGCCGTTATGCCAGATCCCGCGGGTTCCGAGCATTGTGTAGAACTGGGTTTGCTTGCCCGTTTCAGCAGTCGGATCATCAAGGGCTGCTTTGAAACTCATCCCGTCGAGTGGCTTCTGCGCGATGCCCTTGACGGTCTGCGGCGGTGTCATGCCCAGCAGGTCGTAGACCGTCGGGGTGACGTCGCAGACGTTGACGTAATTGTCGCGGACCTCGCCGTGTGCCGCAATGCCGTTGGGCCAGGAGATGATTGCCGTATCGGCGATGCCGCCCTCATGGGAGGCGTAGCGCTTGTACAGCTTGTAGGGCGTATTGAAGGCCATCGCCCAGCCAATTGCGTAGTGGTTGTAGGTATCTGGTCCACCGAGGTGGTCGAAGAGCTTCATGCTCTCTTCGACGGTGTCGATGTAGCCGTTAAAGAACTTGCCCTCGTTGACCGATCCGTTCGGGCCACCCTCACCGCTGGCGCCGTTGTCGGAGATCACCACGATGATCGTGTCGTCCAGTTGGCCCGATTCCTCGAGATAGTCAAGGACTCGGCCGATCTGGGCGTCGGTGTAGCTCAGGAAGCCGGCGAAAACCTCGGCCATCCGGCTGAACAGCTTCTTCTCTTCGTCGGTGAGCGAGTCCCACGGCCGCACCGTGTCCTGCAACGGCCAAGGCTCGCCGTTAGGTCCCTTAACATCGAGATAGGGGTTGACGGGCGACAATTCAGTGTCCTGCGGAACGATCCCGATTGCCTTCTGCTTTTCCAGCACCACCTCGCGGTAGCGCTCGTAGCCCATGTCGAACTTGCCGGCGTACTTGTCGGCCCATTCTTTGAAGACATGATGCGGAGCGTGTCCGGCACCTGGGCACACGTAGCTGAACCACGGCTTGTCTGGCGCAATCACCTTGGCGTCGCGGATGAATTCGATGGTCTTGTCGGCGATGTCCTTCGACAGGTGATAGCCGTCCTCGGGTGTGCCCGGAGGATTGACCGGGTGGTTGTCGTAAACCAGGTCGGGATACCACTGGTCGGTTTCGCCGCCCATGAACCCGTAGAAGCGTTCAAAACCGCGAGACGTCGGCCAGTGTCGCTTCGTCGACGCCATGTTCGACTCTTCCAGCGGCGTCAGGTGCCACTTGCCGACACAGTAGGTGTTGTAGCCGCGTTCGTTGAGCACCTCGGAGAGCAGTGCGGTGTCGGGCGGAATCCGGCCGTTGCAGTTGGGAAAACCGTCGGTGAACTCTTCGATCGTGGCCATACCGACGGTGGTCGCGTTGCGACCGGTCAGCAATGACGCCCTGGTCGGTGAACACAGCGCGGTGGTGTGAAATTGCGAGAGCCGGACACCGCGCTCAGCGATGCGCGTCATCGCCGGCATCTCGACCAGACCGCCGAAGCAGTCCCACGTCGCGATGCCGGTGTCATCCCACACCAGATAAAGGATGTTAGGTGCATTCTGCGGCGCCGTGGGCGCGGCGAACGGACCCCAATCCGGCTCCGAATCACGGATGTCGAGTTCGATCTTGCCGTTGAACTCGGTCGCCATCGCTGGCCTCACTCTCGTAGTGGACCCCCGGGATACCGGATGCGACTATACCCTGGCGAACTGGGGCACCGCCCGCTTGCGGAGGAACGCAAAAGCCCGCAAAACAAACAGCGTTTGGGGGCTTTTGCGTCTACTCGGCAGAGCTTTACTTGGCCTTTTCGAGGATGTCGACCAGCCGCCAGCGCTTGGTTGCTGACAGTGGACGGGTCTCCATCAGCGAGACGCGGTCGCCGATGCCGGCGATGCCGTTCTCGTCGTGCGCCTTGACTTTCTTGGTGGTGCGGATGATCTTGCCGTACAGCGGGTGACGCACCCGGTCTTCCAGCTCGACGACGATGGTCTTCTGCATCTTGTCGCTCACCACGTAACCGATGCGGGTCTTACGCTGACCACGGGGCTTCGGGGTGCGTGGGGTGTGCTTGTCGCCCTTAGCGCCGCCCGCCGTCGCTTTGGTTGCGGCGGCCTTCTTCGGGGCGGCTTTCGCGGGTGCCTTCTTCGCCGCGGACTTCTGCGGGGTCTTGGCCTCTGCCATTACGATTCCTCACTCCCTGCGCCATCGGGGCCCGATGCCAGGCCGAGTTCACGCTCACGTAGCACGGTATAGACGCGCGCAATCTGTTGGCGCACCGTGCGAAGTCGACGATTGTTGTTGAGCTGCCCGGTCGCCATCTGGAAACGCAGGTTAAACAGCTCTTCCTTGGACTCGCGCAACCGCTCGATCAGCTCTTCGTCGGTGAGCTCGCGCAGTTCGCCAGGGGAAATTCCCACTGCCATCAGAACTGCTCCTCTCGGGTAACGATGCGTGCCTTGATCGGCAGCTTGTGGATTGCTCGGGTCAACGCGGCCCGGGCGATCGATTCATTCGGGTAGCTGAGCTCGAAGAGAATGCGACCCGGTTTGACGTTGGCGATCCACCACTCCGGCGAGCCCTTACCGGAACCCATTCTGGTTTCCGCAGGCTTTTTGGTCAGCGGCCGGTCCGGGAAGATATTGATCCACACCTTGCCACCACGCTTGATGTGCCGGTTGATCGCGATACGTGCCGCCTCGATCTGGCGGTTGCTGACGTAGGCATGCTCCAGCGCCTGGATACCGTAGTCACCGAAACTCACCTGCGTGCCGCCACTGGCCATCCCGCGCTGACGCGGATGGTGCTGCTTACGGTGCTTGACCTTGCGGGGAATCAACATGATTCAGCTCTCCGTGCTCTGCGTCTCAACGGCCGGCTCGGCCGCCGGCGGTGCGGGAGCCGCAGCCTCGGTGTCTTCAGC
>NZ_JBAUZA010000198.1:0-9020 GCF_049585075.1 Mycobacterium sp. | reverse complement strand
CAACAAGGTCGTCGTCAGCGCACTGCGGGCGCGCACCCCGATCCGGCCCGAACCCGTCAGCAACAGCACCGATTCCGGATCGGCGCCGGCGACGATGCGCGCCGCGGCTGCGTCGATCAACAGGCGGCTCTTACCGGTTCCCGGTCCGCCCAGCACTCGCACCACGCCGCGCAGACCGGGATCCAGCACAGCGCGCGCCTCGGGGCCCCAGCGGTAAGACATAGCGGCATGACACCACGAGGGTCCGACAAGTCAGCCGGCCGGCGACGATGCGGGCCGCGCGGCGGCCCGCTGAGGAACCGGCCCATCGGCACCGCCAGCTCTGGCACCATCTACGCGTGACCCGACTGCACGTGCACCGCTACGGCCCGTCTGGTCCCGTGCGACTCCTGGCAATCCACGGGCTGACCGGCCACGGAAAACGCTGGCAGCCGCTGGCGACTCAATACCTGGCCGAGATCGCCGTTGCCGCACCCGATTTGATTGGGCATGGCAGGTCGTCGTGGGCGGCGCCGTGGACCATCGATGCCAACGTCGCCGCGCTGGCCGCGCTGCTTGAGCAGCAGGCTCACGGCCCGGTGGTGGTCGTCGCGCATTCGTTCGGCAGCGCGGTCGCGCTGCACCTGGCCGCTGCATATCCCGACCGGGTGGCCGCCCTAGTGCTGTTGGATCCGGCGATCGGTTTGGACGGGGCGTGGATGCGTGAGATCGCAGACGCCATGCTGGCCTCGCCGGACTACCCCGACATCGCGGAAGCCCGAGCTGAGAAGGCCACCGGCTCCTGGGCAGACGTGGACCCAGCCGTGCTCGACGCCGAAGTCGAGGATCACCTCGTCGGGCTAGCCGGCGGGCGATACGGTTGGCGGGTCAGCATGCCCGCGATGATGTCCTATTGGAGCGAATTGGCCCGCGAAATAGTATTGCCTCCCAACGGAATTAGCACGACGTTGGTACGGGCTGCGTGGACGTCGCCGCCGTACGTCACCGACGAGCTGATCGCCCGCCTGCGCGACCGATTGGGCGCCGAGTTTCAGTTCATCGAGTTCGACTGCAATCACATGGTGGCAGAGTCCAGGCCGGCCGAGGTCGCGGCGTTGATCCGAGAGCGGATGCGCTGATCGTGGCGGCGGTCACCGATGAGCAGGTCGAGCGGGTGCGCGCGCTGGTTGCGTCGATACCGGCAGGCCGAGTCGCTACCTACGGTGACATCGCCGCTGCCGCAGAGCTTTCCAGCCCGCGCATCGTCGGGTGGATCATGCGCACGGACTCCCTGGATCTGCCCTGGCATCGGGTGATAACGGCGTCCGGCCGACCGGCGCAGCATCTGACCACCCGGCAGCTGGAACTGCTTCGGGCTGAGGGAGTTCTTGCCGTCGACGGCAGGGTCGCGCTGAACGAGGTCCGTCACGAGTTCTAGCCGGCTAGAGGATCAGGCGCACCAGGGCGGCCGTGCGCGCCAGGCCCGGGAAGGCAGCCGCCGTCGAGCGCGGGTGCAGCGCATGGACTGCGAGCCGAAACATCAACGCGCGCAACAACATCTGTGGCCATTCCGGCAAGGCGTTCCAGCGTTCGATGAGCCCTTCGTCGGCCTCGCCCCAGGACAACGCGTCGACGACGACGACGCCCGCCGCCCACGACGCCGGCCGCCAGTACGGCGTGATGTCGGTGATCCCAGGCGCGGCAGCGCCGGCGAACAGCACGGTGCCGTAAAGGTCACCGTCTACCAGCTGGTTAGGGCTTTTGGTTGGCCGCCGCAGCCCGGCAAGCTGGGTGATCAGTTCGACCGAGCGCTGCCCGTCCGCGGTTGGTGAGGCCGCGCGCGCCGTGGCCGGAACCGACTGCAGCGGGCGTTCTTCCCAGGCGGCGCGGTCTGCGGCGACGAAGACGTCGACATCGGCCCAGGGCGCCGCCGTGGGACCCTGGGTGAGAAATCGGGGCCGCTCCAGCTTGCCGGTGGCCTCGTGCAGGCGCACCGCCGCCGACACCACCTCGTCGTGTCGGGGCTCGGGTTGACCGGCCACAAAAGTGTCCGCTCGCCAGCCGGAAACCACGTAGCGCCCGTCGGTCGACCGGACCGGCCGAGCCAACCGCACGCCGTCGACGAACAACGTCTCCCGCACACGCGCGGACCAGGCGGCGCGGGCGTTGTCGGCAACCATCGACAGCACTACTTCGCCGCACCGCCAGCCACCTTCCCAGCTGGCGCCCAACGGTATGGGCCGTACACCGCTCAAACCGAACGCCGCCAACACGTGCTCGGGCGGCGGCTCGATAGTCACCCAATTAGCCTAATCGGGCCCAGCGAACTGTCGGGACTAGACACGTTGAGGCGACGACGGCCAAATTTCAGTACATCACCATGTCGGGCTGCATCTGTTTGGCCCACGCCACGATCCCGCCCTGCAGGTGTACCGCGCCGGCAAACCCAGCTTTCTTCAGGACGGACAGGGCCTCGGCTGAGCGCACACCTGTCTTGCAATACAGCACGGGCATCCGGTCTAGCGGCAGCTTGGCCAGCCCTTCGCCGGAATTGATCGACGACATCGGGATCAGCTGGGCGCCGTCGATGTGGTTGATGTCCCACTCCACCGGCTCACGCACGTCGATGAGAGCCACCTTTTTGTCGGAATCCAACAGCTCCTTCAGCTCGCCGGGGGTGATCGTGGAGCCGGCGGCCGCCTGCGCCGTCTCGTCGGACGCCACTCCGCAGAACTGCTCGTAGTCGACGAGCTCGGTGATCTTCGGCGTGGATGGATCCTTGCGGACTGTGATCGTCCGATAACTCATCTCCAACGCGTCATACACCATCAACCGGCCCAGCAGCGGCTCGCCGATTCCGGTGATCAGCTTGATCGCCTCGGTGCCCATCACCGACGCGATCGATGCGCACAGGATGCCCAGCACACCGCCCTCGGCGCAGGACGGCACCATGCCCGGCGGGGGCGCTTCGGGGTACAAGTCGCGATAGTTGAGGCCCCGCCCATCGGGCGCATCGTCCCAAAACACCGAGACCTGGCCTTCGAACCGATAGATCGAGCCCCACACGTAGGGCTTATGCGTCAGCACCGCAGCGTCGTTGACCAGATACCTGGTGGCGAAGTTGTCGGCGCCGTCGAGGATCAGGTCGTATTGCTCGAAGAGGTTGACAGCGTTGTGCCGTTCCAGCCGTTCCTCGTGCAGGCGAACTTCCACCAGCGGGTTGACCTCCGCGATCGAGTCGCGGGCGGACTGTGCTTTGGACCGGCCGACATCGGACACGCCGTGGATGATCTGGCGTTGCAAATTGGATTCGTCAACGACGTCGAAGTCGACGATCCCGATCGTGCCAACACCCGCCGCCGCCAGATAGAGCAGCGTCGGTGCGCCAAGGCCGCCGGCGCCGATCACCAGCACCCGCGCGTTCTTCAGCCGCTTCTGCCCGTCGACACCGAACTCCGGAATGATCAGATGACGGCTGTAGCGGGCGACCTCGTCCCGGGTCAGCTCGGCAGCCGGCTCGACCAGCGGTGGCAGCGACTTGTGTGGTCCAGACAACGAAATCTCCAACTTCGCGCAATGCTGTTGTCTCTTTTCATCACAGCAGTTGCCGCGGTCAACGGCAAACAGCCGGCAAAGCGTTCCGCGCGGAGCGCGGTCAGGCGATCGGGTAGGGCCAGGGATTGAACCGGCAGGTCTTGCCGTCGGCCTTGACCCATTCCGGGTCGAACTTCGAGGCGTCGTTGTTGGCGGTGGAGAAGGTCTGTTGCATCATGATCGGCGCCAAACCGCCCTGCTGATCGCAGGGCTCGTGGCGCAGATACCCGATGGCGTGGCCGGCCTCGTGGTTGATCACATACTGCCGGTACGAACCGACGTCGCCCTCGAAGGGCACCGCGCCGCGCACCCACCGCGCCTCGTTGATGAAGACTCGCGGTTCTCCAGCTCCGTAGGACGGGTTGTAGCAGGACGTCTCGAGCGGAAATTCGTAGCCGCAGCCGTCCCGCACCGTCATCGGGGAGGTCAACGAGATCCGGAAGTCCGGCTTGCTTTTGTCGGCACCGTCGATCCTGATGAACGCGAACTGCGCGTTGTGGGTCCAGCTTTTGGGGTTGGCCAGCGTCTGGTCGACCATCCCCGCGAACGCGTCGTCGCCGCCGAACGCGGTGGGGTCGAGGCCGTTTTCGACTTCGACGGTGTATTTGAAGACTTTGGCCGTGCCCTGGCCGATCTGGGGTGTACTACCCGCGACGACGTGCCAGGTCTTGTTGCCCGCATCGGTGTATGGACCGCCGTTGGGCAGCATGCCGGTGGGCAGGCTGGCGTCGAATTGGGTCAGGCCGCGCGGCGGCGCGTCGATGATCGACGTTCCCACCGCCCCGATCTTCGGCGGACCCTGGATGGGATCCCCCGATGCCGGCGCAGGCACGCTGGTCCCCGTGACGGTCTGGTAGATCACCGCCGCGGTGACGGCCATCAGCACCGGCAGCGCGTAGGCGCGCCAGCCGTACGTCGACACAAAGCGTCCCAGCCAGCTCTGCTTGCGCCACCGGCTGCTATCCCGATTCGACCGGGCCCGCCCCGAACCCCATTCCAGTGGGTCCCGCTGGGCGCGCAGCGGTTCTCGCCAGTCGTCGCGGAGAACCGGTACCCGGGTCCCTCCACGTCGATCCGGGTCGTAGGTCATTTCCTCAGGATGGCACAACCGCCGTTAGCTGGGACTCTAGGCGCGCCCGCGGGCGATGGTGCGTGGCTGATCTGGCGACATTCGGGGCACGGATGACGGCCGCTAAAGCCAGTGGGTAGTAGTGTCGTTGCGATTAGCCGCGCATCGCTACAGCGGCGCTGGGACAGTTCAGGACGACCAGATTGAGGACTTGATGAGCGATCTCGCCAACGCCGCCGGAGGGGGTGCGGTCAAGCTGGGCGGCAGCAATCGGCAAGCGAAGACGTCCAGCACCCCCACTCGGCGCGGCAACCGGCTGCCCCGTGACGAGCGCCGGGGCCAACTGCTCATCGCAGCCAGCGAGATTTTTGTCGACCGTGGCTATCACGCCGCCGGCATGGACGAGATAGCCGAGCGCGCCGGAGTCAGCAAACCCGTTCTCTACCAACACTTTTCAAGTAAGCTCGAGTTGTACCTGGCTGTCTTGGCTCGACACGTCGAGAATCTGGTGTCTGGCGTGCGGCAGGCGCTGCGCACCACGACCGACAACCGCCAACGGCTGCGTTCAGCGGTGCAGGCATTTTTCGACTTCATCGACCACGACGGGCAGGGCTACCGGCTGATCTTCGATAACGACTACGTCACCGAGCCTCAGGTCGCCGCGCAAGTAAGGGTGGCCACCGAATCCTGCGCCGATGCGGTTTTCGACCTGATCAGCGCCGATTCCGGGTTGGACCCGCACCGCGCCCGGATGATCGCGGTGGCCCTGGTCGCCCTTAGCGTCGACTGCGCCCGGTACTGGTTGGACACCGATCGGCCGATTTCGAAAGACGACGCCGTGGACGGCACCGTGCAGTTCGCTTGGGGCGGACTGTCCCACGTGCCGCTCACCCGTTCCTAGCCGCGCTGCTGCCCAGTCCGAAACCGACCCGGCGAGCGTCCGCGACGCCGATTTCGACGTAGGCGATCTTGGCGGCGTGAACCAGGAAGCGACGGCCCTTCTCGTCGGTCAGGCTCAGCAGGTTGGACTCCTTGCCCAGTGCGCTGGCGACGAGTTCTTCGACTTCGTTTTGCGTTTGCGCACTGCTGAATACCAACTCGCGCGGGCTGTCCGTGATACCGATCTTGACCTCCACGTCGGCCCCTTCCCGTTCTCTTCCTGGTGATCATTGGAAATCGTTCTGCAAGCAGGCTAGTGGACGCCCAGCTGGCAAGGATGCGCGCCCGGCCGCGAGGTGGGGCGGGCAGTCGAACCACGCCTGGTGCTGAAAGCCGGTCGCCATCAAGCAATCCGTGCGCGCGTTGACCCGGGGCGCCGTTGGCAAATCGTGACCTGACACGCCCGCACGCCACCTCGCCCGGCCTGCCCGCATCGATAACATCTGCACCATCAGCACCATGAATTACTTGGATAGCGATATCCAGGACTACCCAGATGACATCACCGCCGACGACTACTACGCCGACGGCGACCAGTTCGCGCCCATGGATCAGCGCTGGCGCCCGATCGCGGCGATCGCCGGCATCGTCTTCGTGCTCGCGGTGATCGCCACGGTCGTGATCGTCAACGGCGGCGACAGCACGTCGACCTCGGCGACCGTGGTGCCGCCGTCGCGCAGCATGACCACGCCGCGGCTGAGCGCTCCGCCGCTACCGCCGGAGACAGTCACCACCGTGACACCACCGCCGAAAACACCCACCGCGGGTCCCACCAGCACGCCGACTGTCATCCCGCCGCAGGCGGCTGCGCCGTCTTTGCCGCCAGATGTGGCCGCCCGCACTTTCGTCTACCGGGTGACCGGGACCAAAGGACTGCTCGACCTGGTCACCGTCGTCTACACCGACGCTCAGGGAGCTCCCCAGACCGACTTCAACGTGTCGCTGCCCTGGTCGCGAACGGTGGTGATGAACCCGGGTGCGCAGATCAGGTCCGTCGTCGCGACGAGCCTGACCGGTCATCTCAACTGCTCGATCGCCGATGGCGCGGGTCAGCCCGTGGCGATGTCGACCAGTAACGCGATGATCGCGACCTGCAGCCGCTAGGCGAGGCCCAACTCACGCATTCGGTCGTCGTGCGTGCGCTGAAGCCGGTCGAAGATCTCGGAGAGCTGCGTCAGGCCGTCGGTCCTCGACACCACCAGGTCGACCAGCTCATCATGCTCGGCCAGCACGTACTGGGCCTGCGTAATCGCTTCGCCGAGCAGCCGGCGTGACCACAGCGCCAGCCGGCTGCGCTGTCTGGCGCTCTTGGTCACCGCGGCCCGCACCTCGGCGACGACGAACTGGGAGTGTCCGGTCTCCGCCATCGTCGCGCGCACCACATCGGCAACCTCGTCGGGCAACGTGTCGGCAATCTGCAGGTAGAAATCGGCGGCCAGGGAATCGCCGACATAGGTCTTGACGAGCGCCTCCAGCCAGGTGCTGGGCGTGGTCAGTCGGTGGTAGCCGTCGAGCGCGGAAGCGTATCTGGAGATCGCCGAGACGACATCGACGCCCCGGCGTTCCAGCGCGTCGTGCAACAGCTCGTAATGACCCATCTCGGCTGCGGCCATGCTGGCCATCGAAATTCGCCCGCGCAGATCTGGCGCCATCCGGGCTTCTTCGGTCAGCCGGTAGAAGGCCGCGACCTCGCCGTAGGCCAATACCGCGAACAATTCGTTGACGCCGGGATGATCCGCCGACACCCGTGCCGGGGGCGGATCGGGCAGCTGGTCTGCGCCCGAAAGCGAGGTCATGGCAACAGCCTATGTGTGTTGGTGGCGACCCGCTGCGCCCGGCTTCCAACCGCAATCCCGGGCCCCGGCAGTCCACAAGCTATGATCTATGCAGGTATTGGTAGTAGATCCCTACCGCCGCTACCGGCGAAATGTGCGTGCAAGCAGTTGGCCCGCCTAGTAAGCGCAGGGCCCGCGAATCGGCAACGTATTCGACAGTCAACTGGTGCGCGCGTGACCGCAAACGATTGACTAACCGAATACGACACCGAAAGGCATCGCGTCTCACGCATGACCCCATTAATCGCACCCACCCGAACCACATCCGAATCCACCTTTGCCGAGCTTGGCGTCCGCGCGGAAATAGTGCAGGCCCTGACCGAGGACGGCATCAAGCATCCCTTTGCCATCCAAGAGCTGACCATGCCGCTCGCACTCGCCGGCGACGATCTGATCGGCCAGGCCCGCACCGGAATGGGCAAAACCCTGGCCTTCGGTGTGCCGCTGCTGCAGCGGATCACCACCTCAGGCACCGACCGTCCGCTCACCGGCATCCCGCGGGCGCTAATCGTGGTGCCTACCCGTGAGTTGTGCCTGCAGGTCTCCGGCGACTTGGCCACCGCCGCCAAGCACCTGACCGCCGATGACGACCGACGGCTGTCTGTGGTGTCCATCTACGGCGGCCGGCCGTACGAGCCGCAGATCGAGGCGCTGCGCGTCGGCGCCGACGTGGTGGTGGGCACCCCGGGACGGCTGCTCGACCTGGCCCAGCAGGGACACCTGCAGCTGGGTGGTCTGTCGGTACTTGTGCTCGACGAGGCCGACGAAATGCTCGACCTGGGCTTCTTGCCCGATATCGAGCGGATTTTGCGCCAGATCCCCGATGAGCGGCAGTCGATGCTGTTCTCGGCGACGATGCCGGATCCGATCATCACGCTGGCTCGCACGTTCATGAACCAGCCCACCCACATCCGGGCCGAGGCGCCGCACTCATCGGCCGTGCACGACCTCACCAAGCAGTACGTTTATCGCGCCCACGCGCTGGACAAAGTCGAGCTGGTCAGCAGGGTGCTGCAGGCCCGCGGACGCGGTTCGACGATGATTTTCACCCGGACCAAGCGGACCGCCCAGAAGGTCGCCGACGATCTGGCCGAACGCGGTTTCGCCGTCGGCGCCGTACATGGCGACCTGGGTCAGGTAGCCCGGGAGAAGGCGCTCAAGGCGTTCCGCACCGGGGGTATCGACGTCCTGGTGGCCACCGACGTGGCGGCTCGCGGGATCGACGTCGACGACGTCACCCACGTCATCAACTACCAGATCCCCGAGGACGAACAGGCCTACGTTCACCGGATCGGCCGCACTGGCCGCGCCGGCAAGACCGGGGTTGCGGTCACGCTCGTCGACTGGGATGAGCTGGCCCGCTGGACAATGATCGATAAGGCGCTCGGGCTGGGCTGCCCCGATCCGTCCGAGACCTACTCCAGCTCGCCGCACTTGTACACCGAGCTCGACATTCCGACCGAGGCACGCGGCACGGTCGGATCACCGCGCAAAGCGCAGGCCAAACGCGCCAGCTCGGCCACCCGGGGCGGCGACCAATCCGAGTCGCGTCCGCGCAAGAGCAGCCGCCAGCGGCAGCGCACCCGGGGAGGCAAGGCGGCGAC
>NZ_JBAUZA010000197.1:0-44383 GCF_049585075.1 Mycobacterium sp. | reverse complement strand
CAACACCGCCAGGCGGACCCCGCCCAGCGTGGCCCACCGTTGCCGATGGCGTGCTCGCGCGGCCAACAGCACCGCCACCGCGACGAGCACGAGCGGCCAGATGATGTAGTACTGCTCTTCGACACCGAGCGACCATGCATGCTGCAATGGCGAAGGCGGAGCGCCCCGGGTGAAATAGTCGGTCTTGTCTGCGACAAACATCCAGTTGGCAACCCAGAAGAAGGCGGCGACGGCGTCATCGCGCAAGCCGGCGACGGCCTCGGGTGAAAAGAACTGCCGCCCAACCGCCACGGTCAGCACCATCAACACCAGTGCCGGGAGGAGCCGACGGGCCCGCCGAATCCAGAAGTCGCCCAGGTCAATACGGCCCCTACGGCCGAGTTCCTCAAGCAGTAGCGATGTGATCAGGAAACCGCTGAGCACAAAAAACACGTCGACGCCGAGGAATCCGCCCGCCATCCCGGGAATGCCGCCGTGACCGGCGAGCACCAGCGTGACGGCCACAGCGCGCACGCCATCCAGCGCGGGAATGCCGGGATGGCGCGACCGTCCATCACCGTCGTTACTAGTGGTGGAGGCCAGCCGACCCATATGCGGCGGAGCTACCCATCGACGCCGCCGAGCACAGCGAACCGGCGCGGGGTAAACCCCGGCCGGTCCCATACTCACCTCTTTAGTGCTCCGACCGCTCGCCTGGCCGGTGCTGTCGTTGCCGCCGATACGTCGCTGCCCCTCCCTGCTGATCAGGAGTCAGTTTAGGTGCGGTCAGACCGCATCAGGGGGAGGACACGACGCTGCGGCAGCCGAAATATGCTGCTACGCCGTGCCGTGGGCGAATTCCGATGGGCGGCGCCTGATGCCATTTCGGCTTTAGAGGCCGGCGAAATCGATGATCCCGCGAATGTTGCGTCCTTCGCGCAGGTCCGCGAACGCCTCGTTGATCTGGTCCAGCTGGTAGTGCCGGGTGACCAGCTCGTCGAGCTTCACAACGCCGGCCTGATACATCGACAACAGCTTTGGCACGCTAGTGCGCGGATTCAAGCCGCCGTAAAGAACTCCCTTGAGTTGCTTGGAAGAGAGCACCATCTCCTGCAGGATCAGCGGAACCAGGGGCTCACTGTACGGGGTGATGCCGGTGGCGACGCACGTCCCGCCCTTGCGAAGCAGTGTCATCGCCAACGCGATCAAGTCCACGTGCAGAACCCCAGGAGTCAATATGACGCGGTCGGCCATCACGCCCGCGGTGATGTCTTTCACCAGTGGTATCGCCTCCTCAGCGGAGGCGACGGCATGCGTGGCGCCGAAGATCTTGGCAGAATCCCGTTTGTACTCAACCGGATCCACCGCGACGATATAGGTTGCGCCGGCTGCACGCGCTCCTTGCAGGGCGTTCATTCCGACACCGCCGGTTCCGATGACGACGACGGTGTCGCCGGGCTCGGTGCCCGCCGAGACCGTCGCCGAGCCCCAGCCGGTGCTGACACCGCAGGAGACGAGTGAGGCGGCATGGAATGGGATCGCCTCGTCGATCTTGATCACAGACCTTTCCGTTAGCACCGCGTATTCCGCGAAAGTGCCGAGTTGCCCATAGGCCAAGAGGTTTTCGTTGCCGAGATGCCGGCGGCACGTTCCGTCGGTGGGCATCTCTCGCACGAACAGGCTCGCGCCGGAGTCGCAGATGTAGCTCTGCCCGTTGACACAAAACCGGCAATTCCCGCACGCGGGAATGAAGGACATCGCCACGTGATCCCCGGGCCGAACCGTCGTCACGCCCGGCCCGGTCTCTTCGACGACACCAGCACCCTCGTGACCACCGAGCAAAGGGAACCAGTCCGGTGCGGGCGTGCCGGTCGCGGCCAGCACCTCGGGGGTCGGCACCACGTCGCCGGTGATCAGATGGTCATCGGAGTGGCAAACGCCCGCAACGGCCATGCGCACCAGGACTTCACCGTCGCGTGGCGGGTCGAGCTCCACGTCGCGGATCTCCCAGTCCTCGCCGACGCCGCGCAGCACGGCGGCACGACACTTCATTAGGGCGCGTACCCCAAGGTGCTCTTCACCTCTAAATATTCGTGGAATCCGAATTCGCTCCACTCCCGACCATTGCCGCTGTGCTTGTAACCGCCGAACGCCGCGTTCATGTCGAAGGCATGGTTGATCGTCACCCAGCCTGCCCGGATCTTGCGGGCCACCTCACGCGCTTTGTCGAGGTCGGCACCGGACACATAACCGGCCAGGCCGTAGTCGGTGTCGTTGGCGATGTCCACGGCCTGATCGATATTGTCATAGCCCAGAATGCACAGCACGGGCCCGAAGATCTCCTCGCGCGCGATCGTCATGTCGTTGGTGACGTTGGCGAAGACGGTCGGCCTGACGTAGTAACCCTTGTCCAGCCCTGCTGGCCGGCCCGGACCACCCGCGACGACGGTCGCGCCTTCGTTGACCCCCTTCTGGATCAGGCGCTGCACCTTGTCGAACTGCGCCTTCGAGGCCACCGGCCCGATCGCCTCCCGATCGTCGGGGTCGCCCACCTTCACTTGCTCGGCGGTTTCCCGCGCGATGGTAATGGCCTCGGCCATACGCGAATTCGGAATGAGCATCCGCGACGGCGCGTTACAGCTCTGTCCTGAATTCGGCATCATGCTGACCACGCCGGCGCGGACGCTGTCAGCAAAGCCCGCATCGTCGAGGACGATGTTGGGGCTCTTGCCGCCGAGCTCCTGCGTCACCCGCTTCACCGTCGCAGCGGCATTCGTGGCCACGTCGACACCGGCGCGCGTGGAACCGGTAAACGAGACCATGTCGATGTCAGGATGGCTCGCCAAGGCCACACCGACGCCGGCACCGTCGCCATTGACGAGGTTGTAGACACCGGCCGGCACGCCAGCGGCATCCAGAATCTCGGTGAAAATGTAGGCCGAGAAGGGGGCCACCTCAGATGGTTTCAGGATCATCGTGCATCCCGTCGCCAACGCCGGGTATACCTTGACCGCGATCTGATTGAGCGGCCAGTTCCACGGCGTGATCAGCCCGCAGACGCCGATCGGCTCCTTGGCGATCAGTGTTGCCCCGTGCTGTTCGGAAAAGGGGAAGTTCTTCAGCACGTCGATCGCCGCCACCAGGTGACCGAGCCCGAGTTGGACCTGCGGGCCGGCTGCCAGCGAGGGTGGTGCGCCGATTTCCTCGTTGACCGCATCGGCGAGATCGCCTGCACGCTTCTGATATTCGGCGAGGATTGCCTCGAGCAGACCAAGACGCTGTTCGCGGCTGGTTTGTGACCAGTCGGCGAATGCGCGCCGTGCGGCGTTGACCGCCACGTCGACATCGGCGGCCGAGCCGAGCGAGATCTTCCCGGACACCTGCTCGGTTGCCGGATTCTCGACGTCAAAAGCATTGGGCCGCACCGGGTCGACCCAGCGGCCATCGATGTAGAACTTTAGGTAGTCGCGCATCACATTATCCTTTTCGAATCCATTGTTACTGGGTGCCTTCTGCATACCAAGTGCGGAATTCGTCATACTTGGGCATCTCCTCGGAATTGGCCTTCGGGTCGATGCAGACGTGCACGACGGCGGTCTTCCCGCTCGCGTAGGCCCGCCCGATCGCCGGGCCGATCTCGGCCTCCTTCTCGACGTACTCGCCGTGGCAGCCGAAGCCCTCGGCGACCTTGTCGAGGCGGACGTCTTTGCTCCAGTGCACGCCGGGCTGCGGCGACGGTTGGTCGAAGGTGCGCTTGTAGACGCCCACCTCCAGGCCCCACTGGTGGTCGACACCCACCACGCAAACCAGCGGAAGGTTCAGCCGCGCAGCGGTTTCCAACTCGGCGATGTGGAAAAGGAACGCCGAATCACTGGTCAGCAGCATCACAGGGCGTTTGCCGCCCTCGGCGACCGAGGCACCGACCGCATACGGCAGGCCCGTGCCGAGATGGCCGAAGTTCTGGTTCCAGATGACGTCGCGCGGTTTGGCCTGCGAGTACGTCCACTGGAAAATGACGGTTGCGCCGCCGTCGCGGACCATGATGCCCTCCTTCGGAAATGCTCGAGTGGCCTCGACGACGAACCGCGCCGGGTGTATCGGCGTCCGGCCGGTCGGCGCGTTCTCGGCGAGCTGCGCCAGCTCCGCCGCGTCCTCCTTGATCCAGCGGGCCAGGTCGTCCGACGGCGATCGCGGGCTGTCTTTCAGTGCCTCGACCAGTTGCGGCACGACCCCGCGAAGGTCGCCGACCAGGGGGATGTCGATGGGACGGTTGACACCGATGGCCACCGGATCCTGTTCGACCAGAATCCATTTGCGCTTGGCATCGTTCTCCGCCCAGTGGCGGGTCCTGCCGTAGTGGCTGGGCTCGCCGAGCTCCGTGCCGAGCGCGACGCACAGGTCGGACTTCACCACCGCCTCGACGGCCGCCGGCGAGAATCCGTAAGCGAAGGTGCGGTCCTCGAGACCGTCGATGAACGACGTGCCGCCAGAGGTCTGGATCACCGGGCACTGCATGAGGTCGGCCAACTTCTTGACCGCCGCACCGGTGCGCGAGGTGTGGACCGCGTGTCCGACCAACAGGATCGGGTCCTGCGCCGCGCGGATCAGCCTCGCCGCCTCGGCCACCTCGCGCTCGCCCGCGGTCTGGTTGACCAGCCGGTACCGGTTGGGCAGCAGCGGATCCGGGACGTCGAGCTCCTCGAGGATGACGTGCGACGGGTACTCGATGTAGGCCGGGCCGGGTGTGCCGGACATGGCCCGGCGGATCGCCTCGTGGATGATCTCGTCGGTCTGGTCGGCGTACTCGATGGATGCACTGTACTTGACGGACGCGGCGAAAAGCGGTTCCTGACGGACGAATTGGATGCGTCCGCGCCGCACCCGGCGCTCGGTGACGCGGGCGCGCTGGCCGCCGAGGAAAATTACCGGCGAGTTCTCCACTAGCGCGCACTGGATCGCGCCGGCGATGTTGGCCATTCCCGGGCCAAGTGTGCCGATGCAGAGGCCGGGGTTACCCGTCATGCGCGACACCGCCTCCGCCATGAATCCCGCGCTCAGTTCGTGATGCGGCGAGACCACGGACCAGCCGCGCGATTCCGCCTCCATGAACATGTGCACGAAGTTCGGGTCCGGGATGCCGAACAACGTGTTCACACCCTCGGCCTCGAACAAGTCAAGAATGCGCTTGTAGACGGGCACAGCCATCGTCAAAGTTCCTTTCCGTCGCGAACAGCCGCAAATTCGCCCGCTGGCAGCGGGTTTTCGGTGACCTTGCTGGCGGCACCTCCCGTTAGCCGGGGACGGCTCGCACCAAGTTCGGCGAGCACTTCTTCGGTATCGGCGCCGAGCTCCGGCGCCGGACCCGCAACGCGCCCCGGTGTCCGGGAGAACCATGTGGGTACCCCCGGGAAACGCACCGGTCCGTGCGGGGTGTCCAGAATCTCGAACATGCCGACGGCGTTGAGATGCGGATCGTCGAACAGCGCGCCGGGCGTATTCAGTGGCGCGGCGGGTATCTCGAGTTCGCGGAGCAGCGCTAACCACTCCTGGGTGGAGCGCTGTTTCAAGGTCTCGGCTACCAATCCGTAGACAGTGTCGATCTGGTCTGCGCGCTGTTCCAACGTCGAATACAGCTCACTGGCCCACGACGGCTGCACGGCGTTTATGAAAGCGTTCCAGTGCTTGTCGTTGTATATCAACGCGGCGATGTAACCATCACTGGTGCGATATGGGCGACGGTTCGGGGCGACCGTGCGCGGATACACCGCCGGCCCAAGGGGCGGATCGAACAGGGCGCCGTTGGCGTGTTCGACAAGCATGAACGAGGCCATAGTTTCGAACATGGCGACCTCGACTTCCTGCCCCTCCCCGCTACGCTCGCGGTGAAACAACGCCATGGTCGTCGCGTACAGCGCGGTCAGCCCGGCGACCTTGTCGGCCATGATGGTTCCGACGTAGTCGGCCTCACCGGTCAGTTGCTGTTGCACCGCCGGCAGGCCGCATTCTGCCTGGATCGTGTCGTCATAGGCGGGCCGGTCGCGATGGGGTCCGCGACGGCCGTACCCGTAGCAATTGGTGTAGATGATCGACGGGTTGATCGCGGCGACGTCGTCGTAGGCGAAACCGAGCTTGGCGATCGCTTTGGCGCGCATCGAGTGGATGAACACGTCCGCGGTCTCAACCAACCCGCGCAGCGCCTGCGTTCCGGCATCGGTTTGCAAGTCCAGCACGATGCTGCGCTTGCCGCGGTTGACGTTGACGAACACACCGCTCATGCCCGGCGCCGGGCCAACCGAGATGTAGCGGGTGTTATCGCCCTGTGGCGGCTCGACTTTGATCACGTCGGCACCCATGTCGGCCATGATCTGCGTGCAGTACGGCCCCATCACCATCGCGGTGAGGTCGATTACCCGGACACCGGCAAGCGGTCCCGTCCGCGTCGAGCTAGTCATGCAGTGCAGCTTGATCGCTGGAACGGTGCGCAAGTTCGAAGCTGTAGCGGATGTGCTGGCCGTGACCATCGGGCGCGACCGGAAAAACCAGCGGCGCCTCGATGTTTCGAATGCCATCCAGATAGGCGCCGACATCCTCGATCGTCCACGATGGCCGGCACACGCCCGGGCTTTCGGCAACGACCGCCCGGGCCACCCGACCCGCCAAGGCGATGAACATCTCCCCCGTCACCGAACAGGATTCGTGCGCAAGCCAACCCACCACGGGCGCAACCAGCTCCGGGCCCATCGGAGGGTAGGCCGAGGTGTCGATTCCGGCGGCCATTCGTGTCACCGCCGCCGGAACAATCACGTTGCTTCTCACGCCGACGTCGGCGCCTTCGAGGGCCGCCACATTGGCCAGCCCGATGATGCCAGCCTTGGCGGCCGCATAGTTGGCGACACCATGGTTGCCGTACAGGCCGCCGATCGACGACGTCAGCACGATTCGCCCGTAGCCGGCCCCGCCCATAATCGGAAAAGCCGGCCGCACAACGTTGAACGCGCCACGCAGGTGCACGTCGAGCACGGCGTCGAAATCTTCGTAGCTCATCTCCCGCAGTGAGCCGGGGCGGACGTTGCCGGCGTTGTGTATCAGGATGTCGAGGCGACCGTAGCTTTCGAGCGCGGTCTGGATAATCGCCTCGCCGCCTCCGCTGGTGGTGACCGACTCGGTACATGCGATGGCTTGCCCGCCGGCCGCCGTGATCTCATCGACCACCTGTCCAGCCGTCGCGGCATCCACCCCCTCGCCGGCAAGGCTGCTGCCCGGGTCGTTGACGACGACCTTCGCTCCGCGCGATGCCAGCAGTTGCGCGTATGCGCAACCTAGCCCTCGGCCGGCACCGGTCACGACCGCCACCCTGCCGTCGAATCTCAAGTCAGCCATTTGAGCTCTCAAGCACCAGACCGTGTAGGTCGCCTTTAGCACGCCATTCCTTGAGCAAGTCGTCGAACGCGTAGAAACCGGCGGAGTAGGGCTCCCCGAGAAACGAGCGGATGCCCTCTCCTCCTCCGCCGCCCTCGTTGTTGTAATAGCCTGGCGTGCAGGTCACTTCGAATGCCGAGTTGTCGATCGCGAGTTCCCGGATCGTGGTGACCCAGTTGTCCTGACCCTCCTGACTCGGTTCGACGGTAGTCGCACCACGCCTGATCGCTTCGGAAATGATGTAGGCGATGTGTTCCGCCTGCTGCTCGAACATCGCCGTGGTGTTGGCCGAAACGCCGCCCTGGAGGAAGCCGGTGTGGAACTGGTTGGGGAAGCCACGAGTGGTCATGCCGTGCAGCGTCTTGTAGTTGTCGCGCCAGTGATCGAAGAGCGACAGGCCGTCGCGGCCTTCGATCGCTTCCATCGCGTAGCGGCGGCTGATCTCGGTGGAGATCTCGAAGCCGCTGGCGAAGATCACGCAATCGACCTCGTATTCAACGCCGTTGGCGACGATGCCGTTCTCCGTGAGCCTTTCCACGCCCTTGGACTTCGACACGTCGATCAGCGTGACGTTGGGATTATTGAAGGTCGGCAGGTATTCGTCACTCGAGCACGGCCGCTTGCAGAGGAACCGGTAATACGGCTTGAGCGCTTCGGCGGTATCGGGGTCCTCGACGACGTCGGCGATCAGGCGCCGAAGCCGCTCCATGATCTTGTAGTCTTCCTCTTCGCGGATCGCCATGATCTGCTCGATGCCCAGTGACGCGGGGTCGTCGCAGGCGGCGATCCGCGCAGTCATGTTGCGTCCCAGCTCAGTCCAGAAGTCGCAAACCTGATCTGCCGCATCGAACACCACGCCCTCGAACGGCGACCATCGATGGAAATTGCGCTTGCGCTCCGCCTGCCACCCGGGTTTCAGGGACTTCACCCATTCCGGATTCGTAGGTTCGTTTCCTCGCTCGTCCACCGATGATGGTGTCCGTTGGAACACGTAGAGATGCTGGGCATCCCGACCCAGGTGGGGAACCAGCTGAACACCGGTCGCCCCAGTGCCGACGAGGGCGACCCGCTTATCGGCGAGCCTGCGCAGGCGACCGTTGGCGTCGCCGCCGGTGTAGTCGTAGTCCCAGCGCGCCGAGTGGAAGACGTGGCCCGTGAAATCCTTGAGGCCCGGGATCCCGGGCAGCTTCGGCCGGTTGTATGACCCCTGCGTCATCACCACGAAGCGGGCGCGGATGTCGTCACCGCGATTCGTCTGCAGCCGCCAGCGTTTGATCGAGTCGTCCCAGCGCACCGTGCGCACCTGGGTAGAGAAGATCGCCCCGTCGTACAGTCCGAAATGTTTGGCGATGCGGCGGCAGTGCTCGTAGATCTCCGCACCATCGGCGAACTTCTTGCTCGGCATGAAGTCGAGCTCTTCGAGCATCGGGATGTAGCAGTACGCGTCATTGTCACACTGGATTCCGGGGAAGCGATTCCAATACCAGACCCCGCCGAAGTCCCCGCCCATCTCGACGACGTGTACATCGTCGACGCCGGACTTCTTGAGGTAGGCGCCCGCCAGCAGACCGGCGATGCCACCGCCGAGAACTGCCACCTCGATGTTCTCGTCGATCGGCGTGCGTGGCGTCACCGGCGTGTGGGGATCGACCTCGGAAAATTCCGCGAAGTCGTCCTTGAGCTCCAGGTACTGCTTGGAGCCCTCCGGACGCAGCCGCTTATCGCGCTCGTGCAGGTACTTGTCCCGAAGCGCGTCGATGTCGATGTCTTGTGGGGTCTCGGTCGGCCCACAGGTGTCGAAATTCGTCATCGAATCTCTTTCGGCTCACCGGTACCCATGTATTTCGACAATTGGTAATGCAGGTTGACGGTGCTGCGTTCGCGGTACGGGTTCGGCTTGGTGCCGGGGAAGGCCAGGGACTTCATGCCCTGTTGTACGGCGGCCATGTTGGAAAAGTCCTGTGGCAACACCGAGCGCCACCGGGGGTCGCCGACCGGTGTGTACTCCCACTCCGTCTGCGGCTCTTGACCTTTTGGGTACAACTCGAACACCGACACCTCGAAGATGCACCTGTCGGGGTTATAGCTGGGGTCCGGCCGGGCGCCGTAGCACAGCGCAACCGTCAGACCCTGACCGATCTGGAAGTTCGGGAAGATCTGCCATGCGGTGCCCGCCTGCCCGAGGATGTCGGGCGGAATCGTCGGCCAGATCACGCCGCGGGCCTCGTCGTCGCGGCGCGCGGACGCGAGCCAGTGCTCGAGAACCTTGTCGGCCGGTGTGTCCTCGGGCAGCTCGTCGACCAGCCGTTTGGCGGCGTTCACCAGCGTCTCGGTGGTGGAGGTGTTCGTTTCCTCCATCGTGTAGATCTGCATCTCCGCGGTCGACACACGGGGATCGGCACCGGTGCCGAGGCGGATCTTGGACTTGGTGGCCTCCAGATCGTCCGGGGCGTCGTAGCCGATGTTGCTGTGTTTGCCCTGCGCCTTGGCCCAGCCCTTGAACTCGCCGAACTTGTTGAACTCCGGATGGGTTGTGTAGACGTGGTAGGTCTCGTTGAACGCCTCCAGCGCGACCTTCCAGTTGCAATCGAAGGACAGCCACTTGCGCCATTTGCAGCGCATGTTCTCCAGACCGAACGGGTCGAGAATCTTCGCGGCCGGAAACAGGTAATCGGCCAGCGGCTCGCAGTCGGGATCCATGTTGATCCACAACCAACCGCCCCACGTGTCGACCTTGACCGGCCGAAGGTGGGTGTTCTCGGGCGTCAGCGCACCCTGCCAGTCCTGTTGCTCGCGGATGTGGGTGCACACCCCGTCCAGGCCGTAGGTCCAGCCGTGGAACCCGCAGACGAACGACTTACGGGCGCGGCCGCGAGCGTTCTTCGCGCCCTCGGGCGTGTCGATCAGCCGGCGGCCGCGGTGCATGCAGACGTTGTGGTGGGCGTGAAATTCGTTGTCCCCGCTACGCACCACGATGATCGAGTCGTCGAGAATGTCGTAGGTCAGGTAACTGCCCACCTCGGGCAGCTCTTCGACGCGGCCAACCTGCTGCCAGACTTTCCGCCACAGCTTGTCACGCTCGGCGCGGGCGTAGGCCTCGCTGATATACGCCTCGACGCCGATCGTCATCGGTTCCGAAAGTTGCTCGGCTGCTACTGGATTCACATCTTTGGCCAGATCCGTCATCACATCCTCCTTATCGCCGCGCGGAAGGATTCGTCTTTGAGAAACAACGAGGTGTTGTCTGCATCCAAATGTGTCCATTTGAGATCGAGGCCCCCGTCAACCAGAAGCGTTTGGCCGGTGATGTAGCTGGACAGGTCCGACAGCAGGAACAGGATTGCGCCGGCGATTTCCTCGGGACGGCCGCGCCGACCCATCGCGATGGCCCGACGATCGCGCTCGGTGTCTTCATCGACGTAGGTGCGCGAGGCCGGCGTCGCGGTAATCCCCGGCGCCACCGCATTGACCCGAATCTCGTCGACGGCCAGTTCTACGGCCATGGTGCGGGTCATTGCCGCGACCGCTGCTTTCGCTGTGCCGTAGGCGATGTGGAACGGCGCGGTGTTCATGCCACTGATCGATGAGATCGAGACGATCGACCCGCGACGTTTGCGCGCCTTCAGTTCCGCGGCCATGGCCTGGCTCATGAAGAACGCGGTTTCCAGGTTTTGGGTGAATAGGTCACGCCAGTCGCTGCGGGCTACCCGGGTCGACGGCATCCAGGTCGACGGCGCGGCCCCACCGGCCACGTTGACCAGCCCGTGCAGGTCGCCGTCGGCCCGCGTCGCCTGCTCCATCGCGGCGGCCACCCCGTCGTCGGTCGAGACGTCGGCTGCCACCGGGACGATCGAGAGCCCCGCCTCGATCAGCGGCCCAACATGGTCGTCGAGATTTCCCGAGCATCGGCTCACTGCGATCACCGTCGCACCCGCCTCGGCGGCCATGCGGGTCACCGTGGTGCCGATGCCGCCGCCGCCAGCGCCGGCTACCACCACCACACGGTGGTCCAGGTTGAGCAGGTTATCGGCCACTGTCGCTTTTGTCCGGACAAAATAGGCAGATGTGCATAATTGAGAATATGATTCTCTGCAAATGGCTAGGCGTCAAGGGGTGCTGGCCCAGCCACTACAGGCTATTGTCTGGACCACGCTCGGTTGCTAACGTCACCGGCTGAAAGGTCATCACCGATGTTGCTGCAAGAAGGGCGTTCCGGTACCGGAATCTCGCCGAGCCTCGCCGAAGGTTGGTGCATGGAGCGGTTGACGCCGCCGAGTCGGCTGTTCGGCGCCAACGGCCTACGGACCGGACCCGACGGTCGGATCTACATCGCGCAGGTGACCGGCAGCCAGATCAGTGCCCTCGACATCGATACCGGCCGGCTGGAAACCATCAGCGCCAAAGGCGGCGACATCATCGCGCCCGACGACGTGGCGTTCGACCCGCACGGCACCCTCTACGCCACCGAGGTCATGGACGGTCGAGTCAGCGCGCGCGGCACCGACGGCCGGACCCGGGTGCTACGCGACGATGTCCCCTCCGCCAACGGGATCACCGTCTACCACGGCCGGTTGTTTATCGGCGAGTGTCGGGAAGCCGGGCGTCTGCTCGAGCTTGACTTGGGCGGTGGCCCGCCGCGGGTGCTGCTGGAGAATGTCCCGTCCCCCAACGCAATGGAGGTCGGCCCGGACGGATTGCTGTACTTCCCGGTGATGGGCGCTAACGAAATCTGGCGCATCGGCCTCGACGGCGGCGCGCCCGAGATAGTCGCCACCGGCCTCGGTGTGCCCGATTCGGTGAAGTTCGACTCGACGGGCCACATCGTTTCGACCCAGGTGCACAGCGGCCAGGTGTTGCGCATCGACCCGCGCACCGGCGAGCAGACAGTGCTGGCCGATCTGAGCCCCGGGCTGGACAACTCGACCTTCGTGGGAGATCGGCTGTTCGTCTCGAATTTCACCGGCGAGATCACCGAAATCCTGGACGGCGGAAGAACTTCCACCGTGTTACCGGGCGGGTTGAACTGGCCGCTGGATCTGGCCGTCGGCGCCGACGGCAATCTCTACATCGCCGACGGCACCTACTTCTACGTTCTGCTGCCCGATCGCACACTGCAGACCGTGGGCATGCTGTTCACCCCGGGTTATCCGGGTTTCCTGCGTGGTCTGGCTCCAACCGGTCCTGGCGAGTTCGTCGTCACCACCTCGGGTGGTCAAGTGTCGCGCTACCGGCCCGCCAGCTGCGAAACCGAGGTGCTGGCAGATGGATTCGACCAGCTCTACGGGGTGGGGCTGGCTGCTGACGGTGCCGTCATCGCCACCGAACTCGGGACCGGACGGGTGTTAGCACTGCGCGCCGGGCGCACCGAGGTGATCGCTGCGGACCTGGATGATCCGATCGGGGTGGCGTTTGCGCCCGACGGCACCTGCCTGGTCTCCGAAGCAGGCGCCGGGCGAGTAGTCGGGCTTACCGGATCCGGCGTTAAAACCGTGGTGGACGACTTACGAAGGCCACAAGGCATTCTGGTGCGCGGGCACCAGTTGTATGTCGTCGACGCCGACGCCAAGGCGTTGATCGTCGTTGACCTGAACGACGCAACCCGGCGCACCATCGCCTCCGGCTTGCCGGTCGGCGCGCCGCATGGCGTGTCACCGAAGCCGCTGAAGGGAATGCCGCCGTTTTCCGGGCCGCAGGGACCGTTCGCCGGCATCGCCGCCGGGCCCGAGGGCACGCTCTACGTTTCAGCCGACGCGGAGGGTAGCGTGCTCGCCATCCGGCAGGCCGATGGCGATGGCTGACGACCGGGTAACCGACCACCGCTACCTGCAGGTCGCCCGAGCTCTGCGGAAAGAGATCGTAGACGGGGTGTATCCGGTGGGATCGCAACTGCCCACCGAACACCAATTGTGCGAACGGTTTTCGGTCAGCCGCTATACCATCCGCGAAGCGTTGCGACGGCTGCGCGACGACAACCTCGTCGCCTCACGGCCGCGGGCCGGCACACTCGTGGTTCCGCGGCCGTCGTCGGACTCCTATGTTCAGGATGTCGTCTCGATCAACGATCTGCTGGCCTTTGCCACCGGCGCTCAATTCGCGATCGAATCCACGGGGATGGTCTGCATCGACGACGAGCTGGCCAGCCGAACCGGGCTTAGCGCCGGCGAAGAATGGTTGGCCGTTCGCGGTTTTCGCCAGATCGAGGATGCGACGTATCCGGTGTGCCGAACCGAGTACTACATCAACCGGGCGTTTGCCGGTGTGGGCAGACTGTTGCAACGTCATAGCGGTCCGATATTCCCGCTGATCGAAGACCTCTTCGGGTTGAGCATCGTCGAGGTGCGGCAGGAGATCGCCGCTGTGCTGATCTCGCCGGTACTCGCCGCTGAACTCAGCGTCGAGCCCGGCAGCCCTGGCCTCGAAGTTCACCGCACCTACGCCACATCCGACGGTGAGGTTGCCCAGGTGACGATCAATACCCATCCCGCCGCCCGTTTTCGTCACTCGATGACGATGCGACGGGTCCGCGGCTAGGCTCAGATCGGCAATGCCAAGCAATGTGACCGGGAAATTGATCGGTGGACGACGGGTCCGCTGGGACGACGACCGCGCCGCCGACGCCTATGCCCGCGGGTGGTGGGTGCATAGCACCCTTGCTGACTCGCTGATCGAGGCCGCGCAGCGCACACCGAAGCGAACTGTTCTGATCGACGGTGCTTGCGAAGTCGACTGCCGAAGCCTCTACGAACAATCGTCGGCGCTGGCGCAGGCGCTGCTGACCCGCATGGCGCCCGGCAGCGTGGTGTCGATGATGCTGCCGAATTGGCATGAGGCCGCGATCATTTACCTGGCGGCGACCATAGCCGGAATGGTGGTGAACCCGATCCTGCCGTCACTGCGAGATCGCGAGCTGCTGTTCATTCTGAATGACGCGGACACCCGGATGATTTTCGTGCCCCCCGTTATCGGACGGTACGATTACGCGGCGATGCTGGATCGGGTAGCCAGCCAGCTGGATTCACCGCCCGAGGTTTTCGAGGTCCGCGGCGGTACACCACTGCCTGCGGCGAACTCGTCGCTGGGGCAGCTGCCGATGCTCGATCCCGATGCGGTGCGCATGATTCTCTACACATCGGGAACCACCGGCCGTCCGAAAGGGGTACTGCACAGCCATAACTCGATGCACGCGCTGATCTGCCAGATCCGCGATCATTGGCAGGTGCAGCCCGGTGACCGGTTTCTGGTGCCGTCACCGATCGCGCATATCGGCGGCTCCATCTACGCATTCGAGTGCCCGCTGTTACTGGGCACATCCGCGGTGCTGATGGAACGCTGGACCGCCGACGATGCGGTCGATCTCATCGAGGCGAAACACTGCACCCACATCGCGGGAGCGACACCCTTTCTGGAGCAGATGCTCACCGCCGCCGAACGTGCCGGTACCCGACTGCCGGATTTGAAACTGTTCATATGTGGGGGCGCGTCGGTGTCACCGTCGTTGATCCGCAGAGCGGCGGAGTATTTCGAGCGCGCGACGGTCAGCCGGGTGTACGGCTCGACCGAAGTCCCGGTGACGACGGTCGGCGCTCCGCTCGACCCAGACCATGCCGCGGACACCGATGGACGGGCGGGATTCGCGCATATCGACCTCCGTGGTGGCGAGATTCATGCGTGCGGCCCGCAGATGCTGATCGGTTACCTGCACGCCGATGACGAGGTCGAATCCTTCGACGAAGATGGCTATTTCCGCACGGGCGATCTCGCCCGCTGGGTTGATGACGACTACCTCGTCGTCACCGGGCGAGGCAAAGACGTCATCATCCGAAACGGCGAGAACATCGCGCCGAAAGAAATCGAGGACATCCTCGTCGACCATCCCGGCATCGCGGAGGTCGCCGTCGTCGGTCTGCCTGATGCCCGCACCGGGGAGCGTGCGTGTGCCGTGATCGTGCCGACAGATCAGCCCCGGCCCGACGTCGCGAGCCTGCGCAATTTCCTGCACGACCATGGGGTTGCGACATTCAAAGCGCCCGAGCAAGTGGTTATCTGGGAGCAACTCCCGCGAAATGACGCCGGCAAGGTGCTCAAGCACCAGATCCAGGCGACCCTGACGAAGACGGACGGATGACATGCAGGTAGCGATAGTAACCGGGGCAACGGGCGGTATCGGCTTTGGCTGCGCGACAAAGCTTTCCGAAATGGGAATGGCGGTGCTGGCCACCGGCCGCAATGAACAGCGGCTGGCCGAGTTGGCTGAGGCCATTGGCGCTTCCGATCGCATCGCGACCGTTGCGGTCGACTTGACCGACGACGACGCACCCAGCCGCATCGTCGAAACCGCGGTCGAACGTTGGGGTCGCATCGACTTCCTGATCAACAACGCCGGCGTCGGAAATCCCACGCCCCTACACGGAACCGACGACGAGACACTGGATTACTTCCTCAATGTGATGTTGCGCGCGCCATTCCGGCTAGCGCGTGACGTGTTGCCGCACATGCAGCCCGGCTCGGCGATCATCAATATCACCTCGACGTTCGCGGTCGTCGGCGGTCTGCAGGGCGGCCCGTACTCCGCGGCCAAAGGTGGCCTAACCGCGCTGACCACCCACATCGCCTGTCAATACGGATCGCACGGAATACGCTGCAACGCCGTGGCTCCCGGCGTGATCCAGACTGCGATGACCGAAGAACGGTTGCAGGATCCGCGATTTCGGCGGATCAACACCGAGATGACCCCCCACCAACGATTGGGCACGGTCGACGACGTTGCGAGCACCGTCGCATTCCTTTGCTCGCCCGGCGGCAGTTTCATCAACGGGCAAACCATCGTGGTCGACGGCGGCTGGAGTTCCACGAAATACCTGTCGAAGTTCGCGCTGACCTCGGAGTGGACGGCCCGGTGAACTTGTTCGCCACTTTTCACGGTAGCGACTGAAAGTGGTTACGGATGCCCGACAGCATCGCGGTGTGCGCGTTGACCGCCTCGCGCCGGGTCATCGCGGCCAGCGGGCGGGGAGCCGCGATTCGTAGCCGCTCGGTGAGACACGTCCCGGCTTCGGTCGGCTCGAACGTCACCGTGCCACGTAACCGCACCCGGGGGAACTGGCGCGCCTCGGTGCGCACATCTCCGCGCATCGGGACCTCGACCCGAGCGCAGTAGCTCACCCGCAGCGCAAACATCGCCACCGGGATGCGGTCGCGCACCCGATAGGTCTGGACGTAACCGTCCGCAGTCTCATTCCGAGATAGGGTTTGCACCGAAACGACCAGCGGGTGCACAACTTTGATGTTGTCCAGGTCCACGTAGAAGTCTCGCACCGCATCCGGCGCCGCCGGTATCTCTTCGGTCAGCGTGTGCGAGGTGTGGGTGATCCAGAAGCTCACAGTCGGCCAACTTAGCGGTTGCGGGCCAGCGCTTCGACAAATGCGCCGATACGGTTGCGCGTTTCTTCGGTCATCCAACTATCCCGAACCTTCGTGTCGATTTTCGTGCCGGCATCGATCGCGTCGCGTGCCGGTTGGTGCAGGTGTTGTTTGGTGGCGGCGTAGACGGCCGGGGAGTACTGACCGAGTTCGCGGGCGGTCACGATCGCCTGCGGAATCAGCTCGTCAGTCGAGACGACGCCGTCGATCCATCCTTGCGACAAGGCGGTGTCCGGGTCGATCATCTTGGCCTGCAGCGTTGCCCGGGCCACCGACGCCCCCATCACGAAGCGGCATATCTCGAGTGCGGCGACCGGGAACGGGACGCCGACGGCAAGCTCGGTCAGCCCGATCGTCCCGGCGGACATCAGCCGCATATCGGCGCACATGGCGAAGACGCACCCACCGGCGACCGCATGCCCGTTGACCGCGGCGATCACCGGTGCGGGGTGGTCGAAGACCGCGAGAAAGGCCTCGGAAAGCGCGGTTACAAAGCGCTTGGCATATTCGGCGCCGCCATCGACGATCGCGCGCAGGTCGACACCCGCCAAGAAACACCGTCCGGCGCCGGTGATCACGACGGGCCCCTCGACGCTTCGCATAGAGGCGATGATCGCCTCGAGCAGGTCCAGGTCGAGCGCGTTGACCGGCGGATGGTCGAATCGGATCACCGCCACACCGTCGGTCACCTCTGTGCTGGTCACGTATCCTCCACTCTGTCATGGGCTTTGGTCCCGAACAACCGCGCGCTTTCCGCACGCATCTCGACTTTGCGAACCTTGCCGGTCACAGTCATCGGAAACTCGTCGACGACGTGCACGTAGCGCGGGATCTTATAGTGCGCCACCTTTCCGGTCGCGAAGACGCGGACGGCATCCGCGTCGAGCGGGGGCTGCCCGGGCTTCATCCGGAGCCAGGCACAGATCTCTTCGCCGTAGTCGGGGTCGGGGACGCCGACGACCTGTGCTTCGTCGACGTCGGAATGGGTGATGAGGAATTCTTCGATCTCCCGCGGATAGATGTTCTCTCCGCCGCGGATGATCACGTCGCTTCGCCGCCCAACAATGGCGCAGTACCCGTCGTCCCGCATGACGGCAAGGTCTCCGGTATGCATCCACCCGTCGGCATCGACCACCTCACGGGTTTGGGCGTCGTCACGCCAATAGCCGAGCATCACCGAGTAGCCGCGGGTGCAGAATTCGCCGGGTCTCCCCCGTTCCACCGCATCGCCGGTGTCGGGATCGATGATCTTGATCTCCACATGCGGGTGCGCCCGCCCGATCGTCGCGGTTCGGTGCTCCAGGTCGTCATCGATCAGCGTCTGGCACGAGGCGGGCGATGTCTCGGTCATGCCGTAGGCAATCGCCACCTCAGCCATATTCATCTCGGCGACACAACGTTTCATCACCTCGACCGGACACACCGATCCGGCCATCATGCCGGTACGTAGCGACGACAGATCGGTGTCGGCGAAGTCAGGGTGTCCGAGCATGGCGATGAACATGGTCGGCACGCCGTACAGGCCTGTGCAGCGTTCCGTCTGCACCGCCGCCAGGGTGCGCTCGGCATCAAAGCCCGGTGACGGGATGACGATCGTGGCCCCGTGGGTGGTGCAGCCCAAGTTGCCCAGCACCATACCGAAGCAGTGGTAGAACGGCACCGGGATGCACAACCGATCGGCGGGCCCCAACTTGAGCAGCTCGGTGGCGAAGAACCCATTGTTGAGGATATTGCGATGCGACAAAGTCGCACCCTTCGGAAAACCCGTAGTGCCTGAGGTGTATTGGATGTTGATGGGCTCGCGGTTGTCTAGCACTGCCATCCGCGATCGCAGTGCGTCCGCCGACACCAGCCCGGCGCGGTCGCGCAGGTTGATCCAGTCGCCGGTGTCGAGGAATACGACGTCGCACAGCTCGGCGGCGGCCGGGCGCACCTCTTCGACCATGGCGCGGTAATCCGAACTCTTGAAAGCCGTCGCCACGATAAGCGTGCGGACGCCCGACTGACTCAGGACATACCCAAGCTCGTGTGTACGGTAGGCGGGGTTGATGTTGACGAGAATCGCGCCGATTTTCGCCGTCGCATACTGCGTCATGATCCACTCGGCACAGTTGGGTGACCACACGCCGACCCGGTCGCCGTGCTGCACCCCCAGCGACATCAAACCCCTCGCGATCAAATCGATCTCGGTGTTGAGTTCGGCGTAGGTCCAACGCCGCTCACCAATAACGTCCACCAACGCCTCGACGCCGGGGTGGGTCGCAACGGTTCGCTCGAAGTTGTCCCCGATCGTCTCCTCGAGCAGCGGTGGGCTGATCGGGCCCGCGTCATAGGATTTCACCGTTCAGCCACCAGGTCTTCGTATCGGTACTCCGAAGTCAGCGGTGTGCCAACGACATGCGCGCGCTCTTCCCGGCGCCGCAGATCCACTCGGCGGATCTTGCCGGAGATCGTCTTCGGCAGATCGTAGAACTCAACTCGCCGCACTCTCAGATGCGCCGCCACGCGGTCACGCACGAACTCCATGATCGCCCTGGCTGTCTCGGCATTCGCCGGCCAGTCGGCGGCCAATGCAATGTAGGCCTTGGGAATGGCCAGCCGGGTGTCGTCGGGCTGTGGCACGACGGCGGCTTCCGCGATCGCGGGATGTTCGATGAGCACGCTTTCCAACTCGAATGGCGACACTTTGTAGCCCGATGACTTGAACACGTCGTCGGTGCGGCCGATGTAGGTGATCGTCCCGTCGTCGTCGCGCCGCGCGATGTCGCCGGTGTGGTAGTAGCCGCCGGCCATCGCGGCGGCGTTACGTTCCGGATCCTGGAGGTATCCGGTCATCAGGTTGACCGGATGGGGGCCCAGGTCAAGGCAGATCTCACCCTCGGGTCCGGGTGCACCGCTGACCGGGTCGACGAGCACAATCGGCACACCGGGCAGCGGGCGGCCCATCGAGCCGGGCTTGACCGGCCGGCCCGGAAGGTTGCCGACCAACAGCGTGGTCTCGGTCTGCCCATAGCCGTCGCGGATGGTCAGCCCCCACGCGCGTTCGACCTGGGCGATGACGTCGGGATTGAGCGGCTCGCCGGCGGCCACGATCTCGCGCAGCGTCTCGGGCCTGGCGCCAAGGTCGGCCTGAATCAGCATGCGCCACAGCGTCGGTGGCGCGCAGAACGTCGTGACCCCGGCGCGGCGGAGGTGGCTCAGCAGGGCGGCAGCAGCCAATCGCCGGTAGTTGTACACCAAGATCGTCGCCTCGGCGATCCACGGTGCGAACAGGCAACTCCAGGCGTGCTTGGCCCATCCCGGCGAGCTGATCGCCAAGTGCACGTCGCCCGGTCGGACGCCGATCCATGCCATCGTCGACAGATGCCCGACCGGGTAGCTGATCTGAGACTGCGCGACCAGCTTGGGCTTGCTTGTGGTACCGGAAGTGAAGTAGATCAGCATCGGATCGTTCACCGTGGTTCGCGCGGTGAACGGCCTCCCTGCCACGACATCGTCGGCCTCCGAATAGCTTTGCCAGCCCGCCGTCTCGGCGCCGATCACAACACGGCGGTAGCCGCCGCCGACATGATCGAACTTCGGGGCGTCCGCAGCATTGGCGATCACCGCCCGCGCTTCGCCTCGGACGACGCGGTCGGCAAGCTCTGATGGTCCCAGCGCACCGGTCGCCGGCATCACCACCGCCCCGAGCTTGGCGACAGCGAGCGTGGATTCCCATAGCTCAATCTGGTTGCCCAGCATCAGGACGACGCGATCACCCTTGCCGACACCGAGATGCTCTAGCCACGTCGCCACCTGATCGGACCGCTGGGCCATCGCGGCGAAGCTGACACTCTGCTCGGTGCCGTCGTCCTCGACGATCCGCAGCGCGGTGCGGTCAGCAGAGGACGGGTCGCGGGCGACGACGTCGAACCAGTCGGTGGCCCAATTGAAGGCCCCGACCAGATGCGGCCACTCGAATGTGCTCGCGAGCCTGTCGTCGTCGATGATGGCGAAGACCCGGTCACGCGCTGCGCGGTAGCGCTCCGTGTTGCTCGCCATGGGAGTTAGCATTCACCGCCCGGCGGGATTTCTCAGCAGGTTGCGGGCCCATAGTCATAGCGGCCATTGACAGTCGCGCTGGTCCGATGTCATTGTTGTCGAGTATTAAATGAAAATACTGTTTTCAGATAACTGGTTCGTTGTGGTCGTTCAGGCGGTGGAAGTGGTGACGATGTGAGCGCTGCGCAGCGGCCGATGGCGTGGTTGCCACACTCGATTGCGGAGGCGGCCGCCGAGACACCGGCAAGCGGCGACGTCGACGTGGCTGCGGCGTGGTCGCATCTGATGAGCCGACTCGACACTGCAGCACAGATCGTCGAATCCGATCCCGCAAGCCGAAATCCGGTCGACCTCGCGGCGGGGATGCGGCACCTGCTGGTGCTGCTCGCCGCCGGTATCGACGTGGCGCTGCGATTCGACCCTGATCCGATTCTGCGGGTCCAGCGTGCAAGCACTAACGACGTCATCACCTGGGGAATGGAGTGTCCGGACTGTCTGTACACCGGTGCCACGCTGCGCGGCGGTGAGAGCTATCGACTGTTCGGTAACCGCGGCACCGCCCGATATGTGGGGCTGCAGACGATGGACGGCATCGCCTCGACCGCGAATGCATTGGTCGACGAGCTCGACGCCGACGACGATGGCAACTTCGTGGTGGTCTTGTCCGCCGAGGAGCACGACGGGAACTGGATGCGGATCGAGGGGCCCAGCCCGACATTGACGGTGCGGCACTTCTTCTATGACTGGGATACCGAGACGCCGTCGTCGTTGCGGATCGAGCGGATCGGCGATCCGATGGGTCGCAACGTCCCCGCCGTCGAACGAGACACCGTGGTGTCGCGGCAGCTGGTCGCGCTCGGTGACTTCGTTCACGACAATCTCGAGTTCTTTCTGCAGTTCGGCGCGGCCGCGCCACCGAACGGGTTTTTACCTCCGATCGATCGCACCGCGATGGGTGCGGCCGCCGAAAACAAACCGGTCATCGGGCGTTGGGAACTAGGCCCAGATGAAGCGTTGATCCTCGAAGTCGCACCGCCGCAAGGGGTTTACTGGAGCTATTCGCTCGGCAATCCGTGGTGGGAAACGATTCACTACGGCCGTCATCAGTCCAGCCTGAACGGACATCAGGCCGTCATGGACTCCGACGGACTAGTTCGAGTGGTGATGTGTGCGCGCGATCCCGGGGTGGCGAATTGGCTTGACACCGCAGGATTCAGCAACGGCGCGATGATTCTGCGCTGCGTGCGCACCGCCACAGCGCCCACGCCAGACGCGCGGGTTGTGGCGTTCGACGAGATCGCATCGGCGTTGCCTGCCGACACGTCGCGGATCACCGCCGACGAACGGGCAGCGGTCCTTGAGCGCCGCCGGCGCGCAGTGCACGAAAGGTTCGCTCTGTGATGTTTTCAGCTGACGAGCTTGAGGACGGTGCTCGCGCCGCGACGGGTCTGCACGACTTCGGGTCGCGCTATTACCGGGAGGGCCTCGAACGCACGGTTGATGCGTTGAACACCGAAGCCGAGCTTTCCGAGATGGGCGGAATTATCCAACACGCCACGATCAGCAACGCACTGATCCAGCGCTTGAAGGTCGAGGACACTTACGCGCAGCACCCTGAGATCGACGACGAGGTGGTGGGCGGACCGGTCTTCGTCATTGGGCTACCGCGGACCGGGACCACGGCGCTGAGTCAACTGGTGGCTGCTGATCCCCAGTTTCGGTCGTTGCGGATGTGGGAATCGCAGGCGCCGACGCCACCGCCAGAGGCCGCAACCCAACACACCGATCCACGTATCGCGCAGGCCGAAGAAAGCCTGCGGATGCTCAACGACATGTTCCCGCTGATGAAGACACTCCACAACTCCGAGGCGACGGCGGCAACCGAATGCCAGGACCTGATGGGCATGAGCTTTCGCACCTTTCACTTCGACGGCGCTGTCCGGGTCCCGAGTTACCTTGCGTGGCTGATGCAATGCGATATGCGCGAGACCTACCTGTTTCATCGTCGGGTCCTCAAACTGCTGCAGTGGCATTGCCCGCCGACGCTGTGGCATCTCAAGACTCCGGTGCACATGTTCGCCCTCGACGCCCTCGTCGAGGCGTATCCGAACGCGAAATTCCTGTGGAGCCACCGTGATCCCGCCAAAGTCATCGGCTCGGTGTGCAGCCTCATTCGGTACGTGCGCAGCTGGAGCAGCGACCGCGACGACCCGAAGGAGCTGGGCGCAGAGCAGCTCGACAGCTGGGCGGAGGCTACTCGTCGGGCGATGGCCTTCCGCAAACGGGTTGGTAACAGCCGGTTTTCCGATGTCGCCTTCGCCGACTTGCAGCACGATCCAGTGGGCACGTTGCAAGCCAGCTATGCATCTTTGGGCTTGCCTTTTACCGATGCAACCGCGCGTTCCGTCGAGCAGTGGGCCGATCAGCACCAACCCGGGTCACGGGGCGCACACGACTATGACTTGGCGGATTATGGGCTAACGCCCGAGGGTGTTCGCGAGCGGTTCGCGGACTACCTGCGCGCCTATGACGCGACCGCATGAGCGGCCCACGTACTCGGCAGCGGAGCAAGCTTGCGCCAAACGCCGATGTGCGCCGCGTAATCGTGGCAGCGGCATCAGAAACACTGCGTGCACAAGGCGTGCGGGGACTTAGCGTCGCCGCTGTCCTCGAGCGCGCCGAGCTGAGCACCCGTGCGTTCTACCGACATTTCGAATCGAAGGACGAGGTGGTCGCCGCGGTCTTTCTTGAGATGGCCCGCGTCGAAATGCGCAGACTCAGAAGAACAATGGCGAAGGCCGCCAACCCTGTCGAGGCGGTTGCCGCATGGATCGACGGGCGCCTCGACCTGGCGTTCGACGAGAACATCAAATCCGATCTGCGCCGGCTGTCTTTGGAGGCACAGTCACAGATGTTCGCCGCTCCTGAGCTGATCCAGCCAGCATACGAGGAGATGCTCAAGCCTCTCATCGAGCAACTGCACCGCGGACTGAACCTTGGCTTGTTCCACGACATCGACCCGGTGACCGACGCACAATCGATTCAGGGTGCGGTGTGGGCGAGCACTGAACGGCAATGGGCCGCAGGCGACTGCCAACGCGGAGAGGTCCGCCAACGTGCTCTCCGTTTCTGCTTGCGCGGACTAGCGGTGGCAGACGAAACGATCGCTGACATCGCCGCGCGCGACCGATTGTAGGGAGTGGCAAATGGATCTGGGTTTGGCCGGGTCGACAGCCGTCGTCACTGGCGGCAGCAAGGGCATGGGGCTAGCGATCGCTCAAACCCTGGCGACCGAAGGGGCCAGTGTCGCCGTGATGGCCAGAGGCAGGGCGGCTCTTGACGCCGCGGTTGAATCGCTGTCAAGGGCAGGTGCACCTGACGCCGTCGGGATCAGCGTGGACATGACCGATGCCGCGTCCATCGCCAGCGGCTTTTCCGAAGTGTCCGATCGCTGGGGGAAGCTGAACAGCCTGGTTCATACCATCGGCCCAGGCGACGGCTACTTCGAGCAGATGGACGACACCGAATGGGACGCCGCGTTCACGCTTGGCACCATGTCGGGCGTGCGTTCTATCCGCGCGGCGCTGCCGATGCTGCGTGCCGCAGACTGGGCCCGCATTGTGACGCTGTCCGCGCATTCCATTCAACGGCAGAACCCACGTATCGTCGCCTACACCGCATCGAAGGCGGCGCTTTCCAGCATCACCAAGAACCTGTCGAAAAGCCTTGCTAGAGAACGAATTCTGATGAACTGTGTTTGTCCGGGAACCATTGTCACCGCGAGCTTCACCGAGCAACTCAAGGACGTTCTTGCCGCCGACGGTCTCGACGCCACCAACCCACACGATGTGATGACTTGGATCGATCACAACTTCCATCAGCCGTGCGATCTCGGGCGCGCGGGGCTTCCCGAGGAGATTGCCTCGATCACCACCTACCTGGTCTCACGGCGCAACGGGTATGTCACCGGCGCGACAGTGAATGTCGACGGAGGCTCGGACTTCATCTAGACCCGATTGCGTGAGCGTGCGGCGGAAGAATAGCATTCTCCTCAACCGCGAATTTGCGTCTCTTCGAGGCGCGGCGGCTCGGGCTGGCGGCGAAGGGCGCTCGATTGACGGCGAATAAAACTTTGAGCGTGCAGACACCGCACGCCGGTGTGGCGGTGTTGCAGCTCAACCGACCCGAGCGGCTCAACGCGATCAACGAGGTCATGGTCGGCGAGCTCAAGCAGACCTTGGCCGCCATCGCCGCCGACCCATCCGTCAAGGCTGTGGTGCTGACCGGCGCCGGGCGCGGGTTCTGCTCCGGCATCGACATGCGGGACTTCGGTCCGGGTATACCGGAGCCCACAGCTCCCGCTATCGACCGCCTCCGCTTCCAAGAGACGATGGCCGCACTGCCGCAGGCGATTCGTGACATTCCGCAACCGGTGATCGCCGCAGTCAACGGTCCCTGCGTGGGCGCGGGCTTGGCGCTGTGCCTAGCCGCCGACATCAGGATCTGCTCGACCGCAGCGACATTCGGCAACGCAGCAATCCTGCTGGGTCTGTCCGGCGCCGAGATGGGAATGAGCTACTTTTTGCCGCGCGTCGTCGGTGCCAGTGTCGCCGCTGACTGGATGCTGACCGGCCGCACGGTCTCTGCCGAGGAAGCCGACCGGCGAGGGTTGGTCAGCGAGCTGGTCCAAACCGGGCGGCTGTTCGACCGCGCGCTCGAACTCGCCTCGCACATAACGCAACTCGCTCCGCTCGGCGTCCAGCTGACCAAGCGTGCGGTGCAAGTCAACACCGACGCGGCGGGGCTGGACGCGGCGCTGGAACTCGAGAACCGCAACCAAGTGCTCAGCCACGCCACCGAGGACGCGGCTGCCCGCAGGCAGACGTGGTCATCAAACAGTTAAGTAGCGAAAGGAAGACAGTGGCCTGGGATTTCTCGACTGACCCTGAATGGGCCGCGCAACTTGTCTGGGTCGACGAGTTCGTACGCGCCGAATGCGAGCCAATCGATCTGATTGTCAAGGAATCCCACGATCTGGGCGACCCGGTGCGGCAAGCGCTGATTCCGCCGCTGCAGCAGATCGTGAAAGAGCGTGGGTTGTGGGCGACTCACCTGGGTCCGCATCTGGGCGGACCGGGACACGGCCAGGTGCAATTGGCGTTGCTCAACGAGATCCTGGGCCGGTCGGAATGTGCGCCGATCGTGTTCGGCTCGCAGGCACCGGATTCCGGCAACAGCGAGATCTTGGCTCACTATGGCACGCCGGAACTCAAGGCGCGTTATCTTGAGCCGCTGCTGGACAACCGGATCGTGTCGTGCTTCTCGATGACCGAGCCGCAAGGTGGCGCGGACCCGAAAGTGTTCACCACCACCGCGGTGCAGGACGGTGATCATTGGGTGATCAACGGCGAGAAGTGGTTTTCGTCCTTCGCGTCGATCGCATCCTTCTTGATCGTGATGGCGGTGACGGATCCGGATGCGCCGCCCTACCAACGCCACTCGATGTTCGTCGTGCCCGGTGAAACGCCCGGTATCAACGTGTTACGCGACGTCGGCCTCGGCTACCAGCCTCTCGCCGGCGGGGGACGCGAGGGTTATGTGCGGTACGACAATGTCCGGGTTCCCGCCGACCACATGCTGGGGCCACGGGGCGGCGCCTTCGTCGTCGCTCAGACCCGACTCGGCGGTGGCCGCATTCATCACGCGATGCGCACGGTCGGCCTGGTCCGTCGGATATTCGACATGCTGTGCGAGCGTGCGGTTTCCCGGCACACCCAGGGTGACATGTTGGGCGAAAAGCAGCTGGTCCAACAGATGGTCGCCGACTCGTGGATGGAGATCGAAGCGTTCCGGCTGCTGACCTTGCAGACAGCGTGGAAGATCGACCAGCACAACGACTACAAGGCTGTTCGCGCCGACATCTCAGCGGTCAAGGCAATGATGCAGAAGGTACTGCACGACGTGTCGGCCCGTGCGCTGCAGCTGCACGGATCGCTTGGTGTCACGCACGAGATGCCGTTCGTCCAGCACATGGTGGAGTCCTTCGTTTTGGGACTGGCTGACGGGCCGACCGAGGTGCATAAAGTGACTCTGGCGCGGCTGTTGCTCAAAGACCACAAGCCCGCACCCGACCTCTTCCCGTCGGAGCACTTGCTGCGTCTGCGCGAGGCGGCCGAGGCGAAGTTCGCCGACAAGCTCGCCGGCCTTCCGCGCGGCTAATGGGCAATTGCGGCTCGCTTAGCGCAACCACCCGATCTCTCGCAGGAACGGCTGCGTGTGAGCGATCCGGCCGGTCATCGATTTGGGATCGCCGGTGCACAGCGTCAGCGCAGTCTGCGTGATGAGCTCGATGTCCTCGGTGTCGGTCTTAGCCAGATCGAGCGTGCCGGCGCCAGGGGTGGCAACAGGATTGGAAGGGGCGGCGGCGTTGACGGCGATGCCATCGGTATAGAGTTCGGCCGCAAGGCTTTTGGTGAGCCGGTTCAGCGCCGCTTTGACGGTGCCGTAGACCCCGAATCCCGCGCTGCAGTCGAACTCCGAGAATGGCGGACCGTCGGGCAGATCGCCGCCTAGCGAAGTTATGTTGAGCACCCACCCTCGGCCGCGTTCGCGCATTGCGGGGATGGCTAGTTGGGTGAGATGCATGGGCGCCAACACATGCATTTCAATCATGAGACGCGCACGCCGTTCTGGGAACTCGTCGAGCGGACGGAGAAACGTAACGGCTGCGTTGTTGACCAAGATGTCTGGGGCACCGCCACGTTCGACCATTTCGGCGAAGAGTCGCTCGCGATCCTCAGTCTTCGACAGATCGGCCTGGATAGCGATCGCCGACCCGCCGGCGGCGGTGATCTCCTCAAGCGTTTGCCGAAGCGACCCATCGTATTTGGCATCGGGTTCCATGGTGCGGGCGGTGAGTCCGACCGTAGCGCCCTCGGTGGCCAATCGCTGAGCTATCGCCTTCCCCAGCCCGCGGCTGGCGCCCGTCACCAGCGCGACCTTGCCGGCACAGGCTCCTGTCACGTCCACCCGCCTCCTCGCCGCCGAGAACGGCTTCTCCATTTCAGAGAATGCGGTTATCCGCTCGCTGGAGTATAGGCACCACGTCGCGGCCGACTGCACTGCTTCGACGGCTGAGTTCTCTCTGAGCGCCCGGCCGGATTGTCTCAGGCACGTACTGGACCTACGTCTAACAAACCTGCAGCTAGAGCGGTTATTTGTACCCTGCCCTAGGCCTGTGAGCTGGCCTGACGCTCGCTGATCGGCAAACCTGTCAGTCCGCTGGGAACCTGAGATTTCTCCAAAAAATGTATTGACTGTCAATATTACTTCTGAGTAATGTCCTGCCTCGTTACTCACGGGTAATGGACACACGTAGAAGGAGAAACTATGAACCGTCGCTTGATACTTGCTGGTTTAGCGGCCACTGGCGGGCTGGTGACCTCGGCGTTTTTGCAGGTGGCAGTCGCCGCCGCCGACACCGCCGGTCCGGACGCGTTCACCATCGGTGACTTCACTTTCGATCCCATCAACGCCAGCGGAGTCGAGGGCTTTGACCCCGTCCCACCCCTGGTCGGCGCACCGCCGTTGCTGGAAATCGGCGGCGGGACGCCGCTCGGCATCCTCGAAATTGCCCCGCAAAACTTCGACGTGTTCGACCCCACAAGCGGCGCCGACCTGGGCAGCATTGGCACAGGCGAGACCGTGACGGACCTTTTCGGTCTGATCAACTCCGAGTTCACCGTCGAAAGCGTGACCCCGGCCGACGGCGGAAGCACTTCGGACCTGCCGGCAGTGGGATCGGTGTATGACGCACTCAACCTGGGCAATGGGTACGAGAACATCTACACCGCGATCCCCGGCGCCAACGGCGCGCCGGACACCGTCACCGACATGCTGATCACGCCGAACGGCGACATCAACCTGGACTCGCTGTTCGGCAGCTTCGACGCCGCAGCCCCGCTCAACCCGGGCGACGCCTTCACCGGTTTGGAGGCCGGCGACAGCAGCATCGGTCCGGACGCTTTCAGCATCGGCGGCTTCACCTTCGACCCCGGACCCAACGGCTTTGACACAATCCCCGCACTCACCGCTTCGCCGCCGCTTTTGGACATCGGCGGCGGGACGCTCGAGGGCACCTTCTTCGATTTCCAAAACCTCGACGTCTACAGCGGAACCGGCTCTGCCGCAACCGAAGTCGGGACGATCAGGACCGGCGAAAACGTGACGGACCTGTTGGGCCTTACCAACACGGAGCTGGTGGTCCAAAGCGCCACCCCGACTGGGGATGCAACTGCCGCGGACTTGCCGACAGTCGGTTCGGTCTACGACGCCTTCAACTTCGGCAACGGGTATGAAAATGTCTACACCGATATCGTCAGCGCAACCGGCGGCGCCAACACCGTCAGCGATGAGTTGGTGACGCCGTTCGGCAACATCAACCTGGACTCGCTGTTCGGCGGCATCGACGCCGCGGCACCGCTCAGTCCTGGCGACGCGTTCACCGGTTTGCAGGCCGGCGACAGCAGCATCGGTGCCGACGCTTTCAGCATCGGTGGCACTACCTTCGACCCCACGCTTGCGGCCGGAGGCGAGGGCTTCGACCCCGTCGCCCAACTCACTGCTGCCCCACCGTTCTTGCAGATCGGCGGTGGTGCGCTCAACCTTGGCCCTGGCTTCGGGTCGGTACCGCTTGCGGCGCAGGACTTCAACGTTTACGACGGCACCGAAACGGGCGCCACTGAGGTCGGAAACATCAACACCAGTGAGGCGGTGACCAACCTGCTCGGCCTGACCAACACGGAGTTCACGGTCGACAGTGTCACCGGCACATCCACGGATCTGCCGACGGTGGGTTCGGTCTACGACGTCTTTAACATCGGAGACGGGATCGAGAACGTCTACACCGCGATCCCGGGCGTGGATGGCGCTGCCGACACCGTCACCGACACCCTGGTGACGCCGTGGGGCGACCTCAACCTGGACTCGCTGTTCGGCGCTATCGATGCGGTCGTGCCGCTGGATCCGGGCGACGCCTTCACCGCCGGTCTTGACGCGGCGTCTGCTGCAGCCACCGCGATCGACCCGCTGTCGTTCCTCGGCTTGTGAGGCTCGGCTGAGCTGACCGGCAAAGACCAAACATCCCAGGCCCTAGCGGCCTGGGATGTTTGGCGCTTACCGTTGCGTCATGGGTCAAACGATTGAGGCCGGGGCGGTAGAGCGCTATCTGGCGTGCCTGGCAGTCAACGATTGGGAAGGCCTGGCGGCCACCATCGCCGACGAGGACTTAATCCGGGAAGGCCCGTATTGCGACGTCGTCGAAGGCAAGCAGCCGTATCTGAAGTTCCTCCAGGGCGTATTCGCGTCGCTGAGTGGTTACCGATTGGACGTGAAGAGAATCTCACATTCCTCGGATCGGGTGTGCTACGTCGAGCTGAGCGAGACCTTCGACATCGACGGCGTCCCCACCGAATACCCCGAATGCCTCGTGTTCGAGCAGAATCCGGATGGACTGATCAACCGGGTCGGCGTGTTCATCAAACAAATCAATGCGTGATACTCAGTCACTGCCACCGCCCATGACCGCGGCTTGGCCTTGGATCATAAAGTTGACCGCTTCGTTGCGTGTCACCGAGGACAGCATCTGCACCGCGGCTCGCATCATGTCACCGACCATCAAAGTCGGCCCGTTGCTGAGGTTTTCGAATGCTTCGCTGATGACCTGGTCGACACGTGCGGCGTCTGGCGGTGCCTGGTCTTCGGAGCTGAGCACCCCGCGGCTGTGTTCGAGGCGGCGCAGTGCGGGTGTGTCGGTCTTGCCCAGGATCAGACCGAGCACGTCGACACCCTTGTCGTGCAATTCGCTCCACAGGGCCTCGGCGAAGACCATGTCGAACGCCTTGGTGGCACCATAGGCGACCATGTTCGGCCCACCGGCGAGCCCGGCACCCGAGCCAAACAGCACGATGCCGCCGCCGCCCCGCTGCACCATTGCCGGTGCGAAGTGATGACACAGCTGCATCGGCACCATGCAGTTGCGGTGCACCATCGCTTCGGCGGCGGTTATCGGGTTGGCCAGGAACGGCTCGAAGTTGGGATCGGCTCCTGCACAGTAGGCCAGGAAGCCGATATCCAGCTCGTCGGTGGCACCCGCCACGACGGACGCCGCATCGCGCTCAGCGAGATCGACTGCCAGCGTGCGGGTTTCGACACCGGTGCGGGCAGCGATCCGGGCGGCCACCTCGTCGAGCACAGCCTGGCGTCGCGCCACCAACACCACATTGACTCCGCGCTCGGCGAGGCCCTCGGCGAAGGCGGCGCCCACACCGTCGGACGCGCCGGCCACCAGGGCCCACGGCCCGTACTTAGCCGCGAACGTCATGTTGACTCACCCACGGTTGCAACTCGTACCACGGTGAAGCGGCGGCGGGCGATGCGCCATCCGGTATCGGTGCGGACCAGTTCGTCGTCGTAGTAACCGATTCCGTTCACACCGGACTTGTTGTCGCCCATCATGATCAGCGCATCGACATAGGTGCGCGCCTGGGCCGAGTCGCCGTCGACGGTGATCACTTGATTTGTCATGCGGTGCAAGGTGTGGCCTGCTAGCGCGTGCGTCTTGTCCATGAAGTCGGTAACCGCCTCTACACCCTTCCACGCACCGATTTCGCCGTAATCGAGTTCGCAGTCGTCGGTGAACACAGTGCGGAACAATGGCCAGTCGCGCCGGTCGATCCCGGTGGCATAGCGCGTCAGGACATCGGTGATGTCCTGACGGTCTTCTCTTTCGGTCACAAGACGTCTCCGTTCGGGTGGACGACGATTCGAGGCGGGCCGTCGGAGGCTCGGGCCAAGTCCAGGGCGTCGGGCACCTCATCGAGACTAATGACGGCCCCGACGCTCGGGAGCGGATCGAGTCGCCCGGAAGCGATCGCGTCGAGGGTGCCGTACCAGTCCTGCGGGTGCGGTCCGCCGCCGAACTGGATGGTGAGACCCTGACGGGTCGCATCGGTGACGTTCAGCGAATCACCGGTGTACCAGCCGCCGGCGCAGTAGATCCGAGTGCCCATGTCGACGGATTCCACGATCTTCTGGATCAGACCCTCGGCGCCAACGCATTCGAACACGACCAGCGAACCCCACAGCCCACGCTCGGCGCGTAGCTGGCGCCACACGCCGAACGGAGATGTTGCGGCCGGGTCGACCGCGATGTGCGCCCCGAAGCGGTTGCACGCCAGTTCACGGCGTTCGGAGTTGTAGTCCGACACGATGATCGGGTCGATGCCCCGATTGGCCAGCGCGACGACGGCCGACAGCCCGATCGCGCCGGCACCGATGACCACCGGCACTTCCCCCGGTTCCATCTTCGCGGAGCGCACATAGAACTCACCGACCGCGAACGCGTCGGTCAGGGCGGCGGCGTCGCTTGATATGCCGCCGTCGACCGACTTGGCCAACGTCTCGGCGACGACCACCAACTCGCCGAAACTGCCCTGCGCCTCCGGATGCTGACCGATGATCCGCGCGCCATCGGCGCCACCGTTGACCAGACGGATGGGGATGGACGTCACCCGGCTGCCGACCGGAAACTGTTCTGTGCAGCCGGGTCCGTGTCCGACGACTTCGCCGACAAACTCGTGGCCAAGCACGATGTCGCGGCTTTCGTCGTAGAGCGAGCGGCCGGTGGGGTCATTGACTCCCATCTCCGGGTGATCCATGAAATGCACATCCGAGGCGCAGATCGCGGTGCTCAGTGTTCGCAGCAGCAGCTCGCCGCGACCGGGAACAGGATCGGCGATCTCACGGACGTCGAGGCGCCCACCGCGCAACACCACCGCACGCACCCGGCAGACCCCTTTGTGATGGCTGTTCTCGACTATTCGAGATAGCATCTCGATAATCTGAGCTTCACAGTAGGAACCGCGCGGGAAGGAAGTCAAGACATTCCGCAGGCCTTGACGCGCAAGCAAATCGACGCCATCGGACGGCGGGTGGCGCAGGCCGCTGGACGAGGCCAATGACTGACAAGCGGACCGTCTGGCTCGACGTCGGCGAGGTGGTCGGTGAGCCGGCGTCGCTCGCCGCGACCTACTATCCTGCCGTCACACCTAATCCAATTGTGTTGGTGTGCCTGCCCGGCGGGACATACAACCGCGTCTACTGGCACTTGGATGTCGCGGACCACCCGGGCTACAACTTCGCCGAGTACGCCGTCGAGCACGGCTACGCCGTCGTCGCAATCGATCCGCTGGGCACCGGCGAAAGCAGCAAGCCGGCCCGCGATGTCGGATTGCAAGACATTGCCGCGGTACTGACGTGTGCGCTGACCGAGCTCCCCGAAATCACCGGCAGCACAGCATCTCCCATCGCCGTGGCGCATTCCCTAGGCGGTTACCTCGCCATCTTGCAACAGGCCGTTCACGCCAGTTACGCTGGAATGGCGCTTCTAGGCTGCACCAATCAACACGTCGCGCCGCTCAAGCTCGACCCGGATTTCATCGCCGCGGCCGCCACACCGCAGGGCCGTAAGGCACTGGCCGATCAATTCGCGAGCATGATCCCCGAGCAATACACGCAGGCCCCCCGCGACTGGCAGCAAAGCTGGTTCCATCTACCCGATGTCCCTCCGACAGTTGTCGAGACAGATACCCGTATGACGAGGTCCGTTGTGCCGCGCTGCTTTTCGGCAGGCGCAATTCCGGGTGTGGTGAGCGAGCAGGCAGCGCTGGTGGATGTACCGGTTCTGCTCGGCTACGGCGAAGTCGATGTGTCGCCCGACCCCAGCGCTGAGGCGCAGTTCTTCGCCCGCAGTACCGATATCACCACGGTGGTTGTTCCCGGCAGCGGGCACTGCCACAACATGGCCTCAACCCGTCACCTGCTCTGGCAACAACTGCTGGAGTGGGCCGGGCGCATCGGTCACTAATCGACGAGGAGCATCTCGGATGGACCTACGGAGGCTCAGCGACGAACTCGAGATCACCGCGCTGCTCAATAGGTACGACCGCGCCGTCGACACTAAGGACTGGGATTTGTATCGATCCGTCTTCACCGACGATGCGCACATCGACTACTCGTCGGGGGGAGCCATCGCCGGCAGCCGCGAACAAGTGGCCGACTGGCTGGCACAAGGATTCGCCGCGCTTCCAATGTCGATGCACTACATCACCAACATCGAAAGTGAGATCGACGGCGACACCGCACAGGTGCGCGCGATGTTCTACAACCCCATGCAACTGCCGGGGATGACCGACCTTAGTTACTGCGGTGGGTACTACCACCATGAATTGGTCCGCACCGACAGCGGCTGGCGCAGCCGCAGCCTGCGGGAAGAGACCGTCTGGTTCTTGAACTCCCCCGGCTCCTGAGCGTCGGCCGACCACCAGACTTGTTAAATGAGCTAAATACTCGTTATACTAACTAAGTAACCTTGATCTGAAACTTTTAGGAGCACCCAATGCCGCGCACCGAAAACGACACCTGGGACCTCGCGACCAGCGTGGGAGCGACAGCGACGATGGTTGCCGCCGCCCGGGCGATCGCCACCAGGGCCGACAACCCGCTGATCGACGACCGGTTCGCCGAGCCGCTGGTCCGGGCCGTCGGGGTGGATTTCCTGACGAGGTGGGCCGCCGGAGATCTGGCCGCCGCCGACATCGACGACGACGAATCCAGCTGGAAGCTCCAGCAGATGCCCGACGCGATGGCCGCCCGTACCCGGTTTTTCGACGCGTTCTTCAAAGAGGCGACGCAGGCCGGCATCCGCCAAGCGGTGATCCTCGCATCCGGCCTTGACGCTCGCGCCTACCGATTGGACTGGCCCGCCGGTATGACGGTGTTTGAGGTCGACCAGCCTCAGGTTATTGCTTTCAAGACCAACACACTGGCCGATCTGGGCGTCGAGCCAAGCGCCGATCGCCGTGCCGTCGCGATCGACCTTCGAAACGATTGGCCCGCCGCGTTGATCGAGGCGGGTTTCGACCACACGCAACCCACCGCATGGATCGCCGAGGGCCTGCTCGGTTATCTACCGCCCGAAGCGCAAGACCGCCTGCTGGACAACATCTCCGCGCTCAGTGCAGCCGGTAGCCGCCTGGCCACCGAGGCGATCCCGGACATGTCGGAGGTCGACCATGAGCAGGCGCGGGAGACGATGCGCAAGGCCACCGAGAAATGGCGTGCGCACGGTTTCGACCTCGAGTTCTCCGAACTCGGGTATGAGGGCGATCGCAACGACGTCTCTGCCTATCTAGACACATTGGGTTGGCGCTCGACCGGAACGCCGATGAGTCAACTGCTGGCCGAGTTGGGGCTTCCGCCGATGCTGCAGGGCAACGACTCGGTGTCGATGGCCGACACGGTCTACTACACCTCGGTCAAGTGACCAGGCCGGCTGTGGCAGCGCAGCGTCGCGGTTTCAACGACGCCGTCACGCGGTTCTGGAGCTTCGCGGCGCCGGCCTACAACCTGCCGTTTCTGCAGCAGTGGGTATATCGGCCGGCGCACGACGAGGTGGTCGCGCAGCTGCGCGCGCACTCCTCAGCGCGGATAGCTGATATCGCCTGTGGCACAGGGATTCTGGCGGATCGGATTGAAAGCGAGCTACACCCCGGACAAGTCTACGGCGTGGACATGTCCGACGGCATGCTGAAGGCGGCACGCGCCCGCTCGGCCGGTGTGCAGTGGTTGCGTGGCCCCGCCGAGCAGCTTCCGTTTGAGGACGGCGCGCTGGACGCGGTCGTGACGACGTCGGCGTTTCATTTCTTCGACCAACCCGCAGCATTGCGCGAATTCCACCGCGTGCTGTCATCCGGCGGGCTGGCGGCAGTCTCTACTCTCAGTGCGCGGCAACTCTTTCCGCAGGGACCCGCAACCAGCAAGTGGAAGCCGGCGCATCACCCGTCACCCACCGAGATGTGGCGCTTGTTTGAGGGCGCGGGCTTCACCATCTCGGAGCAGCACCGGGTGCGGCGGCCACTGCTAACCCGAGCGATCTCGGATTTGATCACGGTCGGCATCAAAGGCTGATGCTGCCCGGTGTGCTTGCAGGGCCTCGCCGAGCGTCCAGATTGCAACGCCCAGCAGCACAACGTCTTTGAGCAGGAACTGGCCGGGCAGCTCGGACAGCACTGGAACTGGTCCGACGAACCGGGTAGCCACGCCCGGCGTGGTGAACAGAAAGCTCAGCGTCCCGCTGAACAGCACGATCGCCATCGCACTGCCGATCGCCGATAGCCGCGCCGATAGTGGGCGAAGACAGATCAGGATCGCGGCCGTGATCTCCATGGTTCCCAAGCCCCACGCGACGGTGTTGGCGCTGAGGACGTCATAGAGCCAGCTCATCAAGGGGCTGTGTTCGATCAAGGTCCGGGCTCCGAACTTGATGTACTTGCCGAAGCCAATCCACGCCAGTGTTAGGGCCAGTCCATACCGGCTGACTGCTTGGCCGATGGAACCCAGCATGGCCAGCCAATTGTCAGTCGGCCTCGTCGTCGTCGACAAATTCACTCCTCCACTTCGAATCACGGGCGGCACCACCGTTTCCGATGACGGGTGGCGCTTCGGTTCGGTTCAACTGCAACGCAAAGCGTGTTCTGGCTATGCTGTCGCCCATACGGTAAAGGGGTACAGGCATGAACAAAGACGACATGATCCTGATTAGCGTGGACGACCACATCGTTGAGCCCCCGGACATGTTCAAGAACCACTTGCCGAACAAGTACTTGGATGAGGCGCCGCGGTTGGTGCACAACCCCGATGGGAGTGACACCTGGCAGTTCCGCGATGTCGTGATCCCCAACGTCGCCCTCAACTCAGTAGCCGGCCGCCCCAAAGAGGAGTACGGGCTCGAACCGCAGGGACTCGATGAGATCCGGCCGGGCTGCTACAACGTTGACGAGCGGATCAAGGATATGAACGCCGGGGGCATGCTGGGGTCGGTTTCCTTCCCGACCTTCCCGGGCTTCGCGGGTCGCCTGTTTGTGACCGAAGATCGGGAATTCAGTTTGGCGTTGTTGCAGGCCTACAACGATTGGCATGTGGAGGAGTGGTGCGGTGCCTATCCGGCGCGGTTCATTCCGATGTGTCTGCCGGTGATCTGGGACCCCGAGGCCTGCGCTAAGGAGGTGCGCCGCAATGCCGAGCGCGACGTGCACGCGCTGACGTTCACCGAAAACCCCGCTGCCATGGGCTACCCGAGCTTTCACGACGAGCACTGGACGCCGTTGTGGCAGGCATTGGTGGATACCGACACCGTGATGAATGTGCACATCGGCTCTTCGGGCCGGCTGGCCATCACCGCCCCGGACGCGCCGATGGACGTGATGATCACCTTGCAGCCGATGAACATCGTGCAAGCCGCCGCCGATCTGTTGTGGTCGGCGCCGATCAAGAAATATCCCGGCCTCAAGATCGCCCTTTCTGAGGGCGGTACTGGCTGGATCCCCTACTTTCTGGAGCGCGCCGATCGCACCTATGAGATGCATTCGACGTGGACCGGGCAGGACTTCAACGGCAAACTGCCGTCGGAGGTGTTCCGCGAGCACTTCTTGACCTGTTTCATCTCCGACCATGTCGGGGTCGCGTTGCGCAATGAGATCGGCATCGACAACATCTGCTGGGAGGCCGACTACCCGCACTCAGATTCCATGTGGCCTGGGGCACCCGAACAGCTGCACGAGGTGCTGGCCCGCAACAGCGTGCCCGACAACGAGATCAACAAGATGACCTACCAGAACGCCATGCGCTGGTATCACTTTGATCCGTTCACTCACATCACCCGCGAACAAGCCACCGTGGGCGCACTGCGCAAAGCCGCTGAAGGCCACGACGTCTCCATCCACGCGATGTCGCAGCGCACAAAGGACCCCAGCCTTGGAGCCTCGGCGTTGCAGGCGCAACTGGACAGGTCTAACAAGCCTTAATTGCGGGTGAAGCCCGTATTCTCCGCAGTGCCACAGCCGTTTTCGCGTGTCAGGTCTCGCCCCCGACAAACTCGGGCGCCGACTCGTCCCAGCGGTCGACGTTCACCACCTCGGTCAGTGGTCGGCGACGCACCGGTCCATGCCTGCCTTTGGGCCAGCCCACCACGATGTGGCCGGCGACCATCCAATCGTCGGGCATGCCAACGGCGTCCCGAAGCAGTTGTTCGCCACCGTAAGCACCCCAGCTGGTAAGGCAAGCGCCCAGACCCTGGGCACGAGCAGCCAACAAGAAATTCTGCATCGCCGGAAAGATCGACCCACCGAGCAGCAGCTCGGAAGCCGTCGGAAAATGCTTCTGCGCGAACAGAACTGACGTGAATTGGCCGGCCCGATCGTGCAGCTCGTAGGTCGCACGGTTGGTACGGGCGCGGCGGCTGTGGTCGTCCTGGGCCGGCCGACTCATCCCGTAGACGGGCTCGATGACCTCCAACGCGTGAGCCGCCGCCTTGGCCACCACAGCCCGCTGCTCGGCTGACCGCAGCACGATGAAACGCCAGGCCTGAGCGTTCGCTCCGGACGGCGCCCACATCGCGGCCTGCAGACAACGCGTCAGCGTGGCCTCGTCGACCGGCTCGTCGGTAAAACGCCGGATTGTGCGCGCGGTCGACATCACCTCCCAGACGTCACTGGTCGCTCCCGGCATGCCGGCTCCCTTCTGGTGTCACTCCCGGAAGAAAACCTACTGCCGTCGCGTCAGCGCACACACCGGCCAGGCGGCAGCGTCGTCAGCACCGGCCACAGCACGCTCGCTTCACCCAGCGCGGCAAGCTGATAGTTGGTGCCGGCAGGTAACTGCAATTGCTGTTCCAACTGCTCTTGGATGCGCTGCACGCCGTCGGGATGGAAAAACGACCACACCAACCCAACCGTCAGGTATGCGCCCGCGAGCCACACAGCAACCTCGGTCAGCCCGCCGACGCTCACCTGATAGCTCAATACTCGACGGAGCACTGTCAACACAGCCGCACCCCGCTTCCCGTCGGCGCCAATGTTAATCGGTATCCTCGCCGTATCCGTCGTTCCAGTCCCACCATTCGTACGGCGCGGTTTGCGGGTAGCCCTCCGGCGAATCCTCCCAATTCTCCTGGCGCCCAAGCGCGGTCATATCGAGGTAGGTCCAGGTACTCTCGAACGCCTCATCGCCGCGGTTGTTGATGAAGTAGGTGCGAAACACCTGGTCGCCGTCGTGGATGAACGCGTTCGTGCCATGCCATTCGTCCACGCCGAAGTCGGCGTCGAAACTGTCGGTGATCGTGTACCACGGCACCGTCCAACCCATCCGCTCCTTGATGCGCTGGAGGTCGGTCTGCGGGGCGCGCGAGGCGAACGCCAGCGTGGTGTCGCGGGCGTTCAGGTGGGCAAGGTGGGGAACATGGTCGGCGATCATCGAGCAGCCGACGCAGCCATGCTCGGGCCAGCCTTCTGTGCCGGGTTCAATGAAGGCGCGGTAGACGATCAGCTGGCGGCGACCCTGAAAGAGGCCCAGCAGGTCGACCTTGCCGTCAGGTCCCTCGAAGGCGTATTCCTTGTCCACGGGCAACCACGGCATCCGCCGACGCTGCGCTGCCAGCGCGTCACGCGCGCGGGTCAACTCCTTCTCCTTCACCAGCAGTTGCTGGTGCGCGGTTGCCCACTCGGCCGCTGACACGATCGGCGGTGTTTGCATTGCAATCTCCCTGCGAGTTTCGGTGCGATCAGGCCAGCGGTGAAAGGCCCGCGGCACTAAGCATGTATGCGAGGTGGTCCCGGTGTCCGCCGGTTGCTAGTTCCACGACGGATTCGCCGGCTTGTTCATCATTTTGCGGCCGGGACCTCGTGAAAAAGTGCTCGTCGACCGAAGAGCGCGATCAGCTGATCGCCGGGCGTCGCTGTGGTCGACACTTCAACAGGTTTGGCGAACACATGCTCAGCCAACCCGGCCTCGGCAAGTGGCGGAGCCACTCCGAGCAGAGCCGAAGCGAGATCGGCGGGAACGGGGTGGTGCGTTCTGCAGGCCTGGGCGATATCCCAGGCATGCAGCACCATCTCGATCGCTGCCACGTAGATCACGGTTTTGGCAGGAAGAATTCGGCCCCAGATTTCGCACCACCTGCCGGTGGTCGGTAGCGACGTCGCCGCAAGCAGCAGGTCGATAATCCCGATTCGAAGCGCGGCAACAGGATTCGTTTGAGGCCGTGGGCCAGCGTCGGTGTCGACATCTGTATCCAACTGTCGCACAGCAAGCATGTCGGTGAACTGCTCCAACGACGTGTGTATATGGCGTAACAGGTGGCGCAGATCCCAGTCCTGGCACGGTGTCGCTGCCGAGAGGTCGGTGCCGCGGATCAAAAGAATGCTCTGGAACAGATACCGGGTGGCGCCGCCCAGCACGGACAGCTCATCGGTCGCGGGCATGGGCCTGACCTCACGTCAAGAGTGCGGTTGGATGAGTCGGCGGCTGCGGAAACGTCTGGGGCAGACCGAACCTTGCAACCAGTGACGGATCATTAAACGCGACGATGCGCGCGATGCGCCCGCCGACGAGGGACAGCACGTCCATGCCGTGGGCGTGGAATGCGCCGTCAGGCGCGCGCTTGTACATCGCGAATGCCGGAGCGCCATTGGCGCGGGTATAGGTCAGCCGCCACTGGTCCGCAGTGCGCAGCACTACTCGGGCCATGAATTCACATACCGCATCACGTCCGGTGAACCACGTTGGGATCGGTGGCATTTCCAGCTCGACATCGGTCCGAAGTAGCTCGGCCAGTGTGTCGACGTCGGCGTGCTCGAATGCGGCCATATAGCGTTCGAGCAATTCGCGCACCCCAGGTTCGGTAGGCTCGCCGAGTTCGTCGAGCATTGGACGGGCCTGCTCAAGTTGTGTACGAGCACGTTGCAATGCGCTGTTGACCGATGCGGTAGAGGTTTCCAGCATTTCGGCGACTTCTCTGGCCTGCCACCCCAGCACGTCGCGTAGCACCAGAACCGCACGCTGCAAGGGCGATAAGTGCTGCAGCGCAGCGACAAACGCCAGCCGGACGCTGTTGCGCAGCGACACGACCAAAGCCGGATCGTCGGTAGCACCGTATAGCAGCCGATCGGGGGCCGGCTGTAGCCATGGGATGTCGGACTCCGCCGCTGCGAGCGTGGCTGCCGCACTCTCGGCCGGCGCGGTCAGGCCGGAGGGAAGCGGGCGACGCTTCCGGGTTTGCAACGCGGTTAGGTAGGTATTCGTTGCAATCTTGTACAGCCACAACCGCACTGAGGACCGTCCCTCAAATCCCTCGAAATACCGCCACGCCCGCAGGTACGTGTCTTGGACGAGATCTTCACATTCGTCAACGGATCCGAGCATTCGATAGCAATACGCCATCAGCTCGGGTCGATACTGTTCGGTGAGTTGCCCGAATTCATCGGCACTAGCGACGGGCATTGCTCAGGTAGCGCCCGTTTGGAGTATCGACATGATCGTTCCTCCTTTAGGTTGACGACGCTGCGAGCTAGTTCCTGCGCGGCGGCCGGGGGTCGTTGGGGTTGCGTTCACCCGAATCGGGGTCTTCCCACCACTGCGACACCGGATAGCCGTATGAGTCGTGCCAGTTCCACCACGCGTACGCCGGGGTCTGCGGGTAACCATCCGGGGAATCTTCCCAGTCCTCTTGGCGTCCAAGGGCGGTCATGTCGAGATAGCTCCAGGTGTTCCCCAGCGCCTCATCGCCACGGCTGTTGATGAAGTAGGTGCGAAACACCTGCTCATGATCACGGATGAATGCATTGGTGCCGTGCCACTCGTCCACCTCGAAGTCGCTGTCGAAGTCGTCGGTCAGCGTGTACCAGGGCATCTGCCAGCCCATCTGGGCCTTCAGCCGCGTGATGTCGGCCTGGCTGGCGCGGGACGCGAACACCAGGGTGGTATTGCGGGCATTTAGATGAGCCACGTTGCCAATATGGTCGGCGATCATCGAGCAGCCGCGGCAGGCATGCTCTGGCCAGCCGTCCACTCCGGGCTCGAAGAACGCACGGTAGATAATCAACTGGCGCCGACCGTGGAACAGGTCCTGCAGGCTCGCCCTGCCGTCGGGTCCGTCGAACTCGTAGGGCTTGTCTACCGCCAGCCAGGGCATCCGCCGGCGCTGGGCGGCCAGCGCGTCGCGGGCGCGAAGCAGTTCTTTTTCCTTCGCGAGCAGCTGTTGGCGGGCGGCCTGCCATTCCTGCGCGGAGACGATCGGGGGTGTGTCCATGTTGATGTTCGCCTTTCCTGTTGTGGTTCAACGATGTTGGAAGCGCGATCAGCCGAGCTTCTGCAGCCCGGCACCGCTCAGCATGTAGCCGGGTGCAACGGTGGCAGCGTCGGCCCCCAGCAGCTCCACGACGGCGGCGCCGGCGACCTCGGGGGTGAGGGGTTCACCGAACTGCTTGACGTATTCCTCCTCCAATTGACCGTTGCGGGCCGCGTACGCCCGCACTGCCGGACGACCGAGGTCGGTCAACGGGGTGATCCGGGGCATCAGGGCGGTGAATGTGATGCCTAGATCGGCGCGGTTGGCCTCGTCTTGTGCGTAGCCGGTGATGAAACGCTGGGTTGCCTTGGCGCCGGCATACCCGCCGGAAAGTGGTGAGCCGGCCAACGCGGCACCGCTGCTGAAGACCACCACCCTGCTTTGCGGCCGCAGCGGCTTGAGCAGGGCCTCACGTAGCCAATGGAACGCAATGCGCACGTCGGTGTTCCAGTTGGCCGAGAACGTCTCCCAGGTGTGCTGCTGCAGTGGACGCACCAGCGGGCTTGCCCCAGCCACCAGAATGAGTGCCTCAGGATCGTATTGGTCGAGAAGGCCGCCTGGCGCTGAAGCGTCAGCCGCATCTGCGACGACGGAACGGATGGTGCCGGGGCAGCTGGGCGGCTCAGGAAATGTGATTGGGCTGCGGGCCAACGCGATTACCGAGGCACCCGCGTCGGCCAGGGTCGTCGCGACCCCGCGGCCCAGGCCGCGGCTTGCGCCGACTACGAGGATGGTCTTGCCGGATAAGTCGTTCATGATGTCCTCCGATGGTCCTATTTCCCCGCCGTTACCGGCGGAGCTTGTGCGATCAGTTCGGCGTACTGCCGCTCCAGCGCCTTGGCCGCGCCATTGGCCCAGCTCCGAGCAATGGATTGCGACATCTGATCGGGGAAGATGTCCTCCTCGTCGCGTTCCACCGCGTCGAAGACAGCTGCCGCAATGGACTGCGGTGTTGCCTTCGGTATCTCGAGGCCTCGCGTCATATCCGTGTCCACTGGGCCGGTGAAAACCGCGTGGACTCGCACATCCTGGGGAGCTAGGAACGCACGCAGGGATTGCGTGAGATTGAGCGCAGCCGCCTTTGAGATCGAGTACGCCGGAATGAGCGGCAACGGCGCCAATGCGTTGATCGACAGGTTGTTGACGACCGCTCCGCGGGAACGGATCAGCGCTGGCAGGAAGGCCTGTGTCACAGCGTGCGTACCGAAGAGGTTGACGGCGAGGTGGCGTTCGAGCATCGAGGGATCACTCAGATCGTCATAGAGCGCGATGCCCGCATTGTTGATGAGCACGTCAAGGGCGTCGACATCGCCGGCCGCCGATTGAATCTGAGCGGCGTTAGTGACGTCCAGCTCGAGCGGCACCACCCTTGCATCGGCGTGCGAGAAGCGGTGACGCGTGCCCGCGTACACCCGCCGGGCCCCTCTGCCTAAGGCTTCTTCTACAAGGGCCCGACCGATGCCGCGATTGGCACCGGTGATCAGGACTGCTTTGTCTGCAACTGTTCCCATGAGAATGTCCCTCTCTAAATAGAAAAGCCCCCCGCGGTGGGCGGGAGGCTTTTGCCGAACGAGTGGTTCGAGTCCGATCGGACTGCATATATAGACAAGGTTCGGGACCGAAACTCATCGCGACGAGCGCCCCAAAATGATCGGCCGGCGCGAAGCGGGATCGCCGCGATCGCCATTTTCTTGATCCGGCGTTGTTTTCGGCGTTTGGTCTGCCCCCAATCCGGTGATCCGAGTTCGGAGATAGCTGCGTCACCCGTCGCCGCGCGGTCGCTAAGTGACCTCCGTGTGGACAGTTTGCGAAGACGTCGTAAGTATGGGCGCGGTAGGCATGTTGAAGGGTGCGTAATGAAGGTTCCGGGTGTAGCCGCCCTCGTCGGCGGTATTACCGGCGGAGCAGTGGATATGTTGCAAGCCGGGGTGAACGGCGTGGCAACTGCCGCGGGTGCGGTGCAGCTGCTGGCCGGCCCGGTGGTGAATTCAGTCAGTCAATCGACCGCCCGCGTCTTGGGGACGAGCAGTTCGTCCAATGACACGCCGGACGGCGCCGAGGCGACCGTGCGTTGGCACAGCGGGCGGCGCGTGCACCTGGACCTGGATCCGTTGTTGCCGTTCCCGCGCTGGCACGAGCACGCGGCGATGGTCGAAGAGCCGGTCCGCGAGGTTCCCGGTGTGGCCGCGGCTCACGTCGAGGGCTCATTGGGCCGACTGGTAATCGAACTCGAGGATGCCGCCGACAGCGACGCGGTCTTGGACCGGGTGCGCGACGTGGTGG